>NZ_KQ971078.1:0-117574 GCF_001580195.1 Akkermansia sp. KLE1798 | reverse complement strand
CCATTACGGCCAATATGTCCATAAAGTCCATTAAACCCATTAAGTCCAATATGTCCGTTAAAGAATTGTAAACCAGATAACCAGTTTCTGCATGCAGCATCCTCTCTGCAAGAAAACACCTGGCATAATGTTTTCTTAACTCTTCCCTTTTTTTTCTTAACGCTTTAAGTAGGTGGTAGATATTGACGCTGGCCATGCCTTCTCCAAAATAGCGGGGTATGAAATCCCATATTATTCAGAAACCTGTTGCCGTCATTTTGGGAAACTCCGGCAATATAGGATGCCTGGCCGCCAGGGCGTTTGCCTGCCAGGGAACTGCGGTTGCCATGATGCATGAGGCCGGTGAACGGTCTTCCCGGGTGGTTGACTGCCTTCCGGGGGATAATCACTTTGCCATGTCGGGATGTTTGAGCCGTTCTTCCGATCTGGCTTCCTTTGCGGGGCTGGTGCATACCCTGTATGGGCGTGTCGATTATTTGATCAATTGTGAAGATGCTGCGGTTGCAGTCCGGGGACTGCATTGTTCCGCACGCGCCCGCCTGTCCGTTTTGCTGGAGCATGCTTTCGTTTCCGGCGCCGTGATCGTCAATATGGTTTCCTGTTCCGGCAGAAAAATGAAACGGCGGTGGAAGGAAGATGCTTCCCGGATGGAGGATGGCTTGGCACGGAGAGATGTCAGGATGAACCAGGTGGTGATTCACCGACCTGTTTTTCAGCGTTTCTCCAATGCCCGGCTGGCTTCTTCCGCCTGTGCGGCCGCTTTGTTTCTGTGCGGGAGTGAAGGCAGGCATATTGACCGGGAGTACATTGTCGTCAATGAAAGAAGGGCTGTCCGGAGGCCCGGCGTACGCCCGGAAACGCCCCTCTTTTTTCTCAAGTCCTACCTGGAGTTTTGTTCTGTTTGCTCCCGGACGGTGTTTCTGGATGCCTGACACGCATGCCATATTTCTGTATTCTGTCGTGACAAAAAGTGTCTGTTAGGATAGTATGTTTCCAAGTAAGGTTATGAAGTTTCAAGGTCTTTATACAGCAATTGTGACTCCGTTTGTCGGATCCCGCGTCGATGAAGAGGCTTTCAGGATGCTTGTGGAAGAGCAGGTGGCCGCCGGCGTTGCCGGGATTGTGGCCGTGGGTACTACGGGAGAATCCCCCACGTTGACTGTGAAAGAGCATTTGAGGGTGATTGAACTGGCTGTGGAATGTGCGGCCGGCCGTATTCAGGTGGTTGCCGGCACGGGAGCCAATTCCACGGCGGAGGCCATCCACATGACGCAGGAGGCGGAAAAGATGGGCGTGGACGGAACACTTCAGGTATGCCCGTATTACAACAAGCCTTCCCAGGAAGGCGTTTATGCGCATTTCAAGGCCATTGCGGACGCCACAAGGCTCCCGATCATGCTGTACAGCATTCCCGGCCGTTGCGGCATTGAAATTTCCGTGGAAACGGTAGGACGCCTTGCGAAGGATTGCCCGCATATCATCTGCGTGAAGGAAGCCGGCGGGAACGTCGACCGTGTGAGCCAGCTGATGCAGGTGGTTCCGGAAGATTTCACCATTTTGTGCGGTGATGACGGCCTGACGGTGCCTTTCATGGCCTGCGGGGCCAGCGGTCTTGTTTCCGTTTCTTCCAATTTGATTCCCGGCATCATGAATTCCATCGTGAAAGCGGGCCTGGATAAGAACATGGCGGAGATGCTTTCCCTGCAAAAGACGTTTTACCCGCTCATGAAGGGGATCATGACGCTGGATACCAACCCCGTTCCCATCAAGGCCGCTATGGCGTTAAGAGGGGATATTCAGCCGGGCGTGCGTCTTCCCCTGGTGCCTTTGTCGGAGGAGAAGGCGGCGCAGCTTTCCGCCCTTCTTCAACGTTTTAACATTCTTTAATATCTTACCTTTATGATTTCCATTCTTGTTACAGGCAGTTCAGGCCGCATGGGGCAGGCCGTCCAGGAGGCGGTCACGCAGAATCCGGAAACGTGTGTGGGAGCCACGCATGATCAGGGTCAGGAGCTGTATCCCGCCCTGGCAAAGTGCGATGTGGTCATTGATTTTTCCCATCATGGCTTTACCAGCACTCTGCTGGCGGAGGCTGTGGCCAACAACAAGCCTGTGGTGATTGGAACTACGGGCCATACGGACCTGGAACGGCAGGAGATCATGGATGCCGCCGCTTCCATTCCGATCGTGTTTGCCTCCAATTATTCCGTCGGCGTGAATACCCTGTTCTGGCTGACGCGCAAGGCAGCGCAGATTCTGGGCGGCAGCTGCGACATGGAGGTGATGGAGATGCACCACCGCCACAAGATTGACGCCCCTTCCGGCACGGCCCGTACGCTGGCGGAAATTTTGTCCGGCGCCATTGACCGGAATTACGAAGACAGCGTCGTTTTCGGCCGCAGCGGTTTGGTCGGGCCCCGGCCCGACAACGAAATCGGCATGCATTCCCTCCGGGGAGGAGACGTGGTGGGAGACCACACCGTGGTGTTTGCTTCCGACGGCGAACGCCTGGAACTTACACACAAGGCTTCCAGCCGCATGACGTTTGCCTCCGGCGCGGTGCGCGCCGCCCTCTGGCTTCAGGGAAAAGAGCCGGGACTGTATAACATGGAGGACGTCCTGGGCTTGTCCAAACTGTAATTTTCCGGCATTCCGGCCGTCCCTTTATCTGGACTGCCGGAGTGCCTTTTTACCTATGAAAAGAGCCGGTATTGCGCTGGGATCAAACCTCGGAGACAAGAACAGCCTGATTGTGAAGGCGCGGGACCATCTGGCGCAGATGGCCTTGTCCGACGATCCCTTTTTGCAGTCCTCCCTGTACGCGACAAGCCCTTTGGGATGCCCCCACGGCTCCGATGATTACTTGAATGCCGTGGTGGAGTTTACCTGGGCCGGAACGGTGGAAGAACTGCTGGTGCATTGCCAGGGGATAGAACGCGCCCTGGGCCGCGTGCGCTCCGGCATCAGGTGCGAACCCCGCACGGCGGATGTGGATATTATTTACGTAGGCGGCTTGGTGATTAATGATCCCCCCCGCCTGATCCTGCCCCATCCGCGAGCCCATTTGAGGAAGTTTGTACTGAAGCCGCTTTCCGACATCAGGCCGGATCTGGTCCTGCCGCTCCAGAAAAAAACGGTTTCCCGCCTGCTGGCGGAACTGGAGACGGAGGAGACGGAGCCGCTTCTTGTTGCGGAACAGTGGTAAAAAACATTCATATTAACGCCATGAATCAATCTGTTGAAAAAGCGGAACGCATCCGCGCCTGCAAGGGCACGCGGCATGTGACGCTGGTTACCGCTTATGATTATCCCACGGGACGCCTGCTGGATGAGGCCGGCGTGGATGTCGTCCTGGTGGGGGATTCCGTGGGAATGGTCCAGCTGGGTTTCCCGGATACCACCCACGTGACGCTGGACCATATGGTCCACCATGTGGAGGCCACGGCGCGCGGCGTAAAAAACGCCCTGCTGGTGGGGGATATGCCCATCCATACTTATGAGACGGTGGAGGACGCCGTGCGTACCGCGGAAAAACTGTTCCGGGCCGGAGCGGATGCCGTCAAGCTGGAAGGCGGCGCCTCCCAGGCGGAAAAGATACGCGCCATTGTGAAGGCGGGGATTCCCGTGATGGGCCATATCGGCCTGCTGCCTCAAAAAGTTCTGGAAGAGGGGGGATACAGGATCAAGGGGAAATCCGCTGCTGAGGCGGACGCCTTGGTGAAGGATGTTCAGGCCGTGGCGGAGGCCGGAGCCTGCTCCGTGGTAGTGGAAGGCGTTACGCCCTCCGTGGCGCGCCGTATTACGGCTCATTCTCCCGTTCCTACTTTGGGCATCGGTTCCGGAGCGCATACTTGTGACGGGGATGTGGTAGTGATCCATGACCTGGTGGGGGCGTTCCCGTGGTTTGTCCCGGCCTTTGTGAAGCCCCGCGCCGACGTGGCCGGAAGTATGACGACGGCGGTGAAGGAGTGGATGAAGGACGTGTACACGGAACCCGGAACTGCGGGCTCCTAGCCCTGGACGATTTTTATGCTGGTTTTTTCTACATGCTGGAATTCCCACCGCCATCAGGACGGGGAGGAGATGATTGATGAGATTCTTTCCCTGGGGTTTGACCATGTGGAACTTTCCCACGGCATCAAGCTTTCTCTTTTGCCGGGCATCATGAGGGCCGTGGAAGCGGGCAAGGTGCGCGTTGCCGGCGTTCACAATTATTTTCCCGCTCCGATTGACGAGGTGGGGGATGCCCCGGACAGCAGGCCGTTTACGGCGGATTTGCCCCAGATCCGCAGCAAGGCGATTGAGTTGACGAAGAAGTCCATTGAACAGGGCGCCTCCCTGGGCGCCGGATATATTGTTTTGCACATGGGGACGGTGGAACCGCTGGTGAAGCGTACGGATACGGCCCGGCTGCAGACCATGGCCAGGGAAGGGCTGGTGGGCACGGAGGAGTTTGCCCGGACCAAGGGGGAATTTGTCAGGCGCCGCAACCGTCTCGCTCCCGTTTATGTGGAGCGCGCCCGCGAGGCCATCCGCCAGTTATTGCCCCATGCCTCGGAGTTCGGAGTGAAACTGGGCATCGAAGGCCGCAGCCATTATGAACAGATTCCCAGTGAGGATGAAATGGCGGACCTGATGCGGGAGTTTGCAGAAGAGAGGTTTGTCGGTTACTGGCATGATTTCGGGCATATTCAGCGGAAGCACAATTTGCTCCTATTGAATCATGAACAATTCATCCGCAGTATATCTCCCCATTTGATCGGCGGGCACGTGAACGACGTTAAATGGCCGGCCCGCGACCACCAGGTGCCCTTGATGGGGGGCGGGGTGCCTTTTGAACGCCTTTTGCCTTTTTTCCCCGCAGGCGTGCCGCTTGTCTGGGAACTTTCGGGGAGAGCCGCCGCGGAGGACATTCTGACCGCGCGGGAATTGTGGGAAAGCAGGTTTCCGCAGACGTTGCAGTAACCATCTTGTGATTGTCAATGCGGTGCATTGCATATAGAGTGGGAACAATGATTGACAAGACGACATCCCGCGTCATTCTGGGCCTGCTGGTGACGGCCGGGGTGATGGTTGCAGCGTTTGCCTGGTACAAGGCCCGCGACGCCGCCAGTGCGGATGCGGGCGCGTACAAGAATATTTATGACGTGGATGTTCCGCAGTCCGCTCCCATTCCCGTGGACTACAGGCTGATTCTGCTGACTCCCCAGGAACTGGCCAAGGCCCCTCTGGCGGATGTGTTTGTGTCCCCGCTGGGGGATGACAACGGAGCGTTTACGTATTCCGCCCAGGGATTCGGAGCCATGAATGCCGCGCGCGGCGGCAGGCATACCGGACAGGATTTGAACGGGATTGGCGGAGAGAATACGGATGAGGGGCTTCCGGTGCGCGCCGCGGGGCGCGGGCTGCTGATTTATGCCGGGGAGCCGTCTCCGGACTGGGGAAACGTCGTGGTTCTGCTGCATCGGCTTCCGGACGGCCGTTTTGTGCAGAGCCTGTATGCGCATCTTAAAACCATCAGCGACATTCCTCTGGGAACCATCGTGGGCCGTGGGGAGCAGATCGGCACCGTGGGCACGGCGCACGGCAATTATTTGGCTCATCTGCATTTTGAAATGATTGAGTCCATCGCCCATGAGGCGGGAATGCCGGGGTATGGCAAGACGACGTTCAACCGGATCAATCCGGACGAGGTGCTGGAAAAGTACGCTCCCGACCCCGCGATGATGATTCCGGACCCCGTGATTGCCCTGAAGGATGTTCAGCAGGCTGCCGGCTGGGAGAAATTGCTGGAAAACCTTTACCGGGACAACAGCATGGAGGCGCTGGACAAGATTCTGCCGAAGGAACAGCAGGAAGGCGTCCTGGAACCCGCACCGTAACCGGAAAAGCCGTTTATGGAAGTTTGTCCGCCTGTCTGGAGGCCAGTTCCCGCTGCATCCTGCTGATTTGGAGAACGGATATCAGCCACAGGATGCTGGCCGCGGTTATCAGGGAACCGATCAGGAAGAAGGCAACCAGATAATGTTCCACTCCGAAAGGGAAAAGCAGGGACAGCGTGAGGGCGGTTGCCGCGGTTAAGTACAGCCGCACGGCCAGGGAGGGGGATTGCAGCATCCATTCTTCCGGATTTTTTGAGGCTCTGTACAGTTCCTGGATGATCAGGGCATTGAGGACCATGCCGACGAGGGGCATGCAGCTGAGGATAACGCTGACCAGGGGAGTGAACCGCAACCCTGAAACCCGGAATTGCTGCACGTTGGCGCAGGCCCGGTAAAGCCAGACCAGCTGGACGGCCAGGGAGGGGATGCACAGAAGGCTGAACAGGAAAATGAGGGGGAGCACGTAGGAGGGAAGCTGACCTACGACCTGCCGGAGGGTGGTTTGAACCTCCGCATAGTCCACGATATGATGGAAACAGACGATCCACAGGGTCCACAGGGAGCAGGCCAGAAGAATGAAACAGGCCGGAAAGGCTAATCTGGAGAGCTCGAAGAGGGAGTACCGCAAACGGTACGTGGGGGGTGGAGGGGAAATATCCGGCTCTTCCTTCCGGAAGGGGAGGATTTCCGGTTCTTTTTCCGGCAAAACCTGCCCGACCGGCTGCCATCCGTCCATGCCCGGCTTCCAGGTGAGCGTTTTCGAGTCAATGACGCCCTGGCCCAGAAATTCCCGGACTTCGTATTCGGAGTAGGACCTCGGCTGTGAATCGCCGGGAAGCTTCAGGAAGTATTCACTCATCGCCCGCATGTTAAGAGAAGAAAGGCCGCGGGAGCAATGTGAAATTGAGGGATGACTGATAAAGTTCTGTGGTCTAAGTTGTTCTTTCCACTTTTTATTTTTTCAAAAACAGGTGGTGACAGTAGATACAGTCACTGTTTGAGGCTTTAAAATTTTTTAAGAGAAATGTTATGAAATGCTGGATAAATCAAATGTTTCCCAAATATTTCTATAAATCATTGATGTCGGAATGTAGGAAACAGCTCCTTTTACGGCAAATATAGGGTCTAGTTTGTGAGTGTAAGCAATCTTATTTATTGTCGTTCTTGAATTTATTTGAATATCCAACATTAATTGATGTTAATGTCAATTATCTTGATTTTTAGGAAATATAGCGTCATGGTAGATATTATTAATATAGTGAATTTCGGTATGAATCAGGAAAAGTATATTAGTCAGAAAAAGAAGAGATCCTTCACCAGATTTCTTCTAACAGAGGAGAGCTCAAGAAAAATGGCGTCAGCTATGGATCAGAAGAAATTTATTTCTCTGGAAACTATTTTTGATAGCAATTTTTCATCACATGCTTTTCTGGATGACGAAGAGAAATGGTGCAGAGATACATTGAGCTTACATTTCTTTTATAAAGACAGCAAAAGACCTCATGGGTTCCATGACTTTTATGAGGACATGCCAAGTAGTCTACCTTTTCATAGAAATACTCCCTATCCGGTTTATTTCTCATTGATCAAAAAATTCATCCAATATGAAAATTCGCCGGAATGGAGCAAAGATTTTATTCTATCAAAGATAACTGAAGGCGAGTTTCCCCTTCTGTTTTATGGTGTGGAGCAAATCAAGAAGAGCAATAACAGGTATGAGTATTCTTACGCTTTTATCGCTTCCGATATTTGCCCACTACCTCCACCCCACATTCTTTTTTCAGAATCGGAAAAGGAGACCACTTTTTTGGAATTTCCTCAAGATCATTCATTGCCTCTTCCGTTTTTCAAAAATTCATTGGGATATTTTCTTGCTCATAGATCGCAGAATCTTCAAGAGATCCGGCAGGCTCAGGATATTATCCGACAAGTAGTGCCGGTCTGGGTAGATGAAAGCTATATGTCCTATGGTGTGCATTGGTTTCTGGAAGTTCGCCTCTCTATGCAGTGTTGTGAAGGTATGCTTATTTTATGTACTGAAGAACTGAGAAATAATATGAATTCCGTACGTGAAGAGTTGGAGGTAGCCAAAGAACTTTTAATGTCACGACAGGAAAAATTTAAAATTGTAAAGTTGTATTTTACTTCAGAAATATATGGTAATGAATATCTTCCTGAAGATGATTCCATGAATGTTTGCTCTTTTTTGTCTACGGATGAAAGCGTTCGTTCTTTTTTGATGGGAAAAGGAGGATTTTCTACGGGACGGAATTTGACTCAAAATGGAGAGGATATCAAACGTTTCATTGATTTGACTACCCCCAGGGGAAGATCAATCATGGACCGTGCTACGTTGATGCCTGCTAATATTCCTTTGTTTCCTGAGATTTTTGCCGATTCTACGACAGGGCGATTGACTAATGAGAATAAGGAGAACAAAGGTATTATTCAATTCAGCTTCATAATAGAATGTTCGGATGGGCGTATTCTCGAATTAGGCAGATTGGATGAATTTCATAACGTCACAGGAGGGCAAAGTATTCTCGTTTCCTGGTCGCCCTTTGAAGAATCCTATGATGGAGATACAAGATATTATCCTAATTCTTTGGAGGATATCTGGAATATCTATCAAATGGAAGTGGGTCATCATGTTCGTCTCAAGAGACCGGATATTGTTCCTTTTGCCTTTGTCACTAATATTTTAGGAAAAAAGAGCTATTTGTTTTATATTTTCCGTGTCCATTACCATGTAAAGGGAGAGGAACTCCTAAAAAAGATTTTTCTTAAAAAAGATAAAGATGCCGTTATCGGTTTCTTTGAGGCGCAGGATTTGCTTCCTTGTGAGGAAGAAGTAGCAGTTCTTGCCGGCAATCCTCTGCAGCAGGGACCTGTGCCATTGCCACAGAAAAATAAGTCAGATGTGCAAACGCTCAGAATGCTTTTAGAGCAGAATGGAAATGATTCCTTCGTCCGCAAAGCCTCTTTTGTGGACTTCGGAGAATCTCAAATAACCCCAATCTCCTCAACCGCTCCCGGACTATTGCCGAAGCAGCTTGTCGGAGAAGATAAGAGTTGTCTTTATATTTCCTATCCGGAAGAAGAATACCTTCTGGCACTCGAACTTAAGCAAAAACTGGAAGCTGCCGGATGTGGCCCGGTGTATGTTCCTAATTACGAGAAAAGAGAATTGGATAAGGAAGCCATGCATTACAGCTATTCCTGTCTCTTTCTATGTACTGAAAAAACTTGTGATTCCGAGCGTATGCGTAAAGATAGCCAATGGGCTTTGGAAACGTCCAGCAAGCTGGAGAGAATTAATACGTACAATATTATTAAATTGTTGGTAAGAAAGGCTGACAATCCTGAAAAATGTTCTCCTGAAATATTGAAAAACTGCCGCACGTGCAATGCTCTTCTTGAACAGAACAGTTCTGATGCCGTTGGCTGCGCGGTCCAGCAACTTAAAGATATGCTGTGCAGCGGATTGGTATAATTTACACTCATTATTCCATTATGCCTGAAAACATTGATGCAAAAAGATATATAGATAAAAAGGAACGATATTCACATACCCTCAGAGAGCGTTTTGACAAGAGGGAAATTCCGTCTTTTCAAGAGTTGTTTTTCCATTCGCAAAGTGCTCCCCTGAATCACGAACAAAAAAAAGGAAAGGATATTATTCAATTCAGTTTTTTTATTACTACGCGCGAAGGGGATATCATGCTGATCGAACGTTCGGATAAAAGCCATGTCATCACGCGCGGCTTGAGTCTGCTGGTTTCCTGGTCACCGGCCGTGTCCGTTTTTCCCTCGGGAAATAGCTGGCCCAGTGATCAGGAAGACCTGTTCTTTATTTTTCATAAGGAAATTACATCAGAGCTGCTAAAAAAACCGGAATTGAAATATACGGGCTTTGCCCGCAATGACATGGATTCCGAAAGAACTTATTATTTTCATATTTTTGAAGCCCATTATCCTTGTTCATCATTTGAATTTAAAAAAATGGTTTCCAATATGGGAAGGAAACATTTGTTCATCAAAGACAAAGATATTTTTGTAGATATCCTGTCACTGGAAAATTTGAAAAACAAATATGTCATTACAAATGATGTAGATTCTGCCTTATTGGACTTTATTCATAGAAAGAGATTAAAAGAAGTATATATGTCCGGAGAGAATTGTATTCTTCTACCTGGCTCATTTTTAAAGAATTGAAAAAGTTTGATCAAGGTTTTTTCCTCATGAAATTTATAAAGAAATGTATTTCCAAGCCACCGGACACATCATCCGTGCAAATTTCAGATGATCTCAGGGAATTAATTGAGTTGATTGCGGAGAACACCCATAACGTATGGGCTGAAGAACGTTTGCGGCAAGGATGGAAGTTGGGACCTTGCCGGGATGAACAACTTAAAACCCATCCTTGCCTCATTCCTTATGAAGACCTCCCGGAGAAAGAAAAGATTTTTGACAGACGAATAGTTTCGGAAGTGATAAAACTTATTCAGGTATCAGGATTTTCAATTAAACGTTATTAATGATAGAATTGATTTATTATTATGGATAATAGTTTTTATATTTTTTTTACTGCTATTCTGGCAGTATCCATAGTGGTATGGAGATTTTTTCCTAAATTTAAATTTTTCATATGGATATCAAAAGGCTCCCTTACCCAAATAGGTGTTCTGATATTAATTATTATATTGATAGGAATATCGTTTCATTTATTAGATTCTTACGGCCATGGGTATGGTGTTGGAAATTATACATCTGCCTCGCCGGTTAAGCATTTTTTTAACTCTGTATCACCAGAGGCATTATATTTGTTCAAAAATAATTTATATATGCATTTTATGGCAGCGTTCACAGGGTATATCCTTTTATCCGGATTATTCATAACTACCTTTGTCAGTATATTTCATCAAAAGCAGGAACTTCACGACCTTGGAAAAATTGAGTATAAAAATGTAAATGACCATTATGTGATCATCGGGGGAAGATTTTTAGTAGGAAGTATTATTCGACAATTACGCAACCACCCGCTACCTCGTAATAAAAATTGCTGTTTATTACAGAAGATATACGAGAAAAAGCCTTATATTATGTTATTAACTTCAGAACATGTTCCCACTCTTAAGGAGCGTTTGCGAGCCCAGCTGTCTAAAGACCAATTTTCTAAAGTAATTTTTATTCATGGCGGCCAGAATTGCAAAGAGGATATTAAAAAACTGAATTTGAAAACATGCCGGGAGATTTATGTTCTGGGTGAAAATAATGATATTGACCGGGATGGTAAAAATATTAACACCGCTTATCTTATCTCCCAATTATTTGAAGATTGTGTGAAGAGCCAACCTAAAAAGACTGTCTGTAAAGTCATGTTTGACAAACATTCCACTTATGAATTGTTTCAGAGAGGATTAGGGGGTTCTCTTGCCAATATTAACTTTGAGCCTTTTTGTTTTTATAAGGATTGGGTAGAGAAAATTTTTGCCTCAAATGTAAATAATTCTTTTGGTATCAAATATTTTCCTTTAGATCGTGTTCCCATTGTAAAAGATTCTAAAAAATTTGTTCATTTAATCATTATAGGTATGTCAAAAATGGGCATTACGATGGCTGAAGAAGCCGCGCATTTCGCTCATTTTCCTAATTTTTCATCTCAACAAATAAAGACCAGGATTACTTTAATTGACAAGCGGGCTTCAGAAGAACTGCGTCAATTCCGTAATAGCCGAACAGGACTTTTTCGTGAGGTTTCTTATCAGCTTGAAATTATTTCGGAGAATAAACCTGTGAAATTTGAATTTACTCCGCAAAGAAATAATTTGTTTACTGATATCTTTTTTAATTTTATCCAGGGAGATATCTTAAGTTCTTCTGTGCGCAAACGCATAAAGGACTTTGTTAGTGATGAAAATGCCATTGTTACGATTGCCGTGTGTATTCCCAACCCAGCAGATGCTCTGAATATAGGGTTGAATCTTCCTTCTTGCGTTTATGATTCTTGTCGCAGCAAGCGTACAGTGCCCGTTTTGGTTCAGCAGGAGACTGTAGAAAGTGTTTTATCCGTGAATGAACATCATATCCCGACGAAGTGTTACCAACCTTATAAAAATGTTTTTCCTTTCGGCATGTTGGATGAGGTAACAGGTATTGTTTGTGATAATGACCGTGGAGCACAAATTGTGAATTATATTTATTCATTTGCTTCTGAATGGATTAGGAAAAATGAGGATTTTTTAGAGGAAAACAAGGAGTATCTCGATTGGATTATTAATTCCATACTTAGTGAGAGAGACAAGGTGGAAAACGGTATGAAGGAATACTTAAAAAATAAGGCGGAAAAAGATTGGGAGGAAATGAATATAAAAAATAAGTTTTCCAATAGATATAGTGCAGCCTCCGTAGAAATTAAGCTTCGAAGTGTGGAGATACCCCCTGAGTTTTTTCGTCAAAGCAGGGCATTCTGTGAAAAATGGCATACCGTTCTAAGGGATAATGCAAATATATTGGCTTCAACGGAACATAACCGTTGGAACATGGAAAAATTATTACTGGGGTTTGTTCCAACATCTGACACGGAACATATGAATTGTCAAAGAGATTATAGTTGTAGAAATTTTTATAAGAACCGTTATGCAATTCATGATGCTATTAGGCCGTTTCACGAGCTGGGAATAAAAGATAGAGTTTACGATTATTTCTTTGTACTTTACTGTTATCTTATCTGTTTACCTGGCGATGAATAGTATACAGACCCATTGGAGAATGATGTATCAGGAAAAGAAAAAGCCCTTGCAGATTGTTTTATTCTGCAAGGGCTTAAGAAATGGGAAATTTTGGTCGAGCTGACAGGATTCGAACCTGCGACCTCTTCGTCCCGAACGAAGCGCGCTACCAGCCTGCGCTACAGCTCGTTGATATGGTGCGGCACAGTCTAAGGGCGGAAAGGCGGTTTGTCCAGTTTTTTTTGTTCGCGGCGGAACTTAATTGTGGTACGATTCAGGGGCTATGATGGATATGCTGGTGCGGCTGTATGATTTGCCCGATATTGATGATGAAGTGCAGGTCTTGAAGGAGCGGGGCATCCTGATCCGGCGTCCCGGAGCTTATGAACGGCATCTGGTTGCGGATTGGGTAGGGCTCCATTTTTCCCCCAAGTGGGTGAGTGAGACGAAGACGGCTTTTGCACGACAGCCCATTTCCTGTTTTATTGCTACGAGAGAGAAGCAGATGATCGGGTTTGCCTGCTACGACGTGACGGTCCGGGGGTTCCTGGGGCCGATGGGCGTCGGGGAAGAGGCCCGGAAGAGCGGTGTGGGGCGGGTGTTGCTGGTTTCCGCCCTGCGCGGTTTGAGGGATATGGGGCATGCGTACGGGATTATCGGCGGTGTGGGGCCTGCCGACTTTTATGCCCGGACGGTAGGCGCTGTTCCCATTGAGGGGAGTTCCCCCGGTATTTACGTGGATATTTTGCCGGAACCGCAGGCGTGAGGTCTTGATCTGCGCATGGTTTACGTTTTGTTTTTTTGAATGGCTTCGGAATCGCCCGCCATCCGGAAAGGAAAAAGTAAGGTGCGGGGAGCGGGCGGAAGAATGGAGGCGTTTCCAGCAGGTTGAAAGCAGGGGTAGGGAGCGGATTCAGGGGAATCCTGCACCGGAGGGCGTTGGGCGGGCCCGGAGGGAGTAGAGATATGCATCATGTGCATAAAAAACACCCCGCCATTTTCATTTGCGGGGTGTCTGGCCGAATGCCGGGAGGGCATTCCATGTGAACGCCTTTCCGGGACAGGCTGTTATTTGTCCTGTTGATAGCCTACCGGGTGGCAGAGCATGACGGTTTGCGGGGCTTTGAGTTTCAGCGCCGCTTGCAGGGCATTCTTGTCCATGCTGCCTTTCGGATAGGTCGCCAGGCCCGTGCCTGAGCAGAAGAGGGAGATGTTCTGGGAGACGATGCCCGCGTCCATCGCCGCCCAGGGTTCGGCCGTGTCCGTTACCAGGATGAGGCAGACGGGTGCATCGGCCGGCCGGGCGTCTCCGTCGCTGACCGGAACCAGGGCATGTGCCTTGTGGTCGTACAGATAGGAGGCGTCCTTGGTGCATACATAGATTTTGACGTCCTGCCGGTTCATGGCGGATGGAGCCGTGCGCTTTCCGGAGTCGGCCCGGTTGATGCCGTTGGCCGCCCAGACGAGGTCGGAGAGGTCTTTCTGGGAGAGCATTTTATCCGAACAGCTGCGGATGGATTGCCTGTCCGACAGGGCTTTCATGACTGTGGAGCCGCGCGTCAGGTCCGGCTGGTCCAGCTTGATGGTTTCCGCCGCCTGGAGCAGGGCGGTTCCGGCCAGTCCCAGGGAAACAATAAGAGGAAGGAGGTGTTTTTTCATGTTACGGAAGTGCAGGGGTTATGGAATGGAGGGGAAGGATTCCCCCATTGCGGGAATTTAACATGGGAACGTGCCCTCTCAAGGCTTTTCTGCGCCCTGTTTTTCAGAAGCGTTTCCACAGGGGAGAGAACGGGGCGGGAAAGTCTTCATGCCAGCGGAGAGTTTTTTCAAGAAAAGCCTTGAGTTTTTATGGAGAACTGCTATTGAAAGCGACCGATTTTTCGCCCGGCGGGGGAAGGCGCCCCGATTGCCCGCCGGCCAACCAGGGGCCATGAGAAAAATCGCCAATACTAACTCATCAACCATTTAAATGAGCACAACTGAACTGGCGGAGCTGATTGACAGCAAGTTCCGCGAATTACGAGAAGGTTCCATCGTTACCGGAACCATCCAGGAAATCCGTCCCCAAGTCGTTTTGGTGGACATCGGCTACAAGTCCGAAGGCGCTATTTCCATTTCCGAGTTTGAAGACGAGGAGATCGAAGTAGGGGACCAGATCGAGGTCCTTCTTGAACGCCTCGAAAACGACGAAGGTATCGTCGTCCTTTCCAAGGAAAAGGCCGCCCATAAGCAGAATTGGGACAAGATCGTGGGCGTGTACCGCGACGGCGGCCTGGTCAAGGGCAAAGTGAAGAGCGTCGTCAAGGGCGGCCTGATGGTCAACGTTGGCGTGGAAGCCTTCCTGCCCGGTTCCCAGGTGGATATCATTCCCCCGCGCGACCTGAACGAGTATGTCGGCAAGGTTTACGAGTTCAAGATCGTCAAGGTGAACGACGACCGCAAGAATATCGTTCTTTCCCGCCGCGAGGTGATCGAAGCCGAACGCGCCGACCAGCGCCAGCGCTTCCTTGAAACCGTCAAGGAAGGCGACAAGGTGGAAGGCCTCGTGAAGAATATCACGGACTTCGGCGCTTTCGTGGACCTCCGCGGCATGGACGGCCTGCTCCACATTACGGACATGAGCTGGGGTCGCGTGAACCATCCGAGCGAAATGCTCCACATCGGCCAGTCCCTGGAAGTCGTGATTCTGGAAGTGGACCGCGACAAGGAACGCGTTTCCCTGGGCCTGAAGCAGATGACGGACAATCCCTGGGCGGACATCGAACGCAAGTATCCGATCAATTCCCAGGTCAAGGGCCGCGTGACGAAGCTCCTGCCTTACGGCGCCTTCGTGGAGCTGGAAAAAGGCGTGGAAGGCCTCGTTCACGTTTCCGAACTGTCCTGGGTCAAGAGAATCACCCGTCCGAGCGACGTGCTGAAACTGGACCAGGAGATCGAAGCCGTTGTGCTTTCCATTTCCGTCAAGGAACAGAAGATATCCCTCGGCGTCCGCCAGCTGGAAGACAATCCCTGGGCGGATATCGAATCCCGCTTCCCGATCGGCACCGTTATCAAGGGCCAGGTCCGCAATCTTACTCCCTACGGCGCCTTTGTGGGCCTGGAAGAAGGCATCGACGGCATGATCCACGTGTCCGACATGAGCTGGACCCGCAAGATCAACCACCCCTCCGAAGTGCTCAAGAAGGGCGACGAAGTGGAAGCCATCGTTCTGGAAATCAAGAAGGAAGACCAGCGTGTCTCCCTTGGCATCAAGCAGCTTGAGTCCGATCCGTGGGAATCCATCAACGACCGCTTCAAGGTGGGCGACATGGTGAGCGGCCAGGTGGCCAAGATCGCCAGCTTCGGCGCCTTTGTGAATCTGGACGGCGACATCGACGGCCTGATCCACATTTCCCAGCTGAGCGAAGACCATGTGGAACGCGTGAAGGACGTGATCAAGGTGGGTGATGAGATCACCGCCCGCGTGATCAAGGTGGACAGCATCGAACGCCGTATCGGCCTTTCCATCAAGGCCGTCAATTACGACACCGAACAGCTCCGCCGTGAAACCGCTTCCTTTGAAGCCCTCCGCCCGAGCAGCGACATGGTCGGTCTGGAACACGCCTTCAATCTGGCTACCCGTGAAAACGAAGAATGGAGCCCCTCTGAAGAGAAGTAAGCTTCACTCCGTTTTACACTGATTGATTTGGCCGCCGCGGATGTTCTGTCCGCGGCGGCTTTTTTTTCTAATTCTAAATAAGGCTGGAAAAAATCTTGAGTTAGTTCCGCCTAAGGGGTTAACTAATCTCTCACACCATGCTGGAACTTACCAAGAGCAATGAAGATTATCTGGAGGCCATCGGCCTGCTGTCTGAAAAGAGCGGCACAGCCCAGGTGCGGGATATTGCAGAAATGCTCAAGGTGAAGATGCCTTCCGTGACTTCCGCCGTGAAGCAGCTGGCGGACATGGGCCTGGTGGAATACACGCAGTATGCCCCCGTCAAGCTGACTCCACAGGGGCGCAGAATCGCGGGCAAGATCATCGTCAGCCACGGCATTTTGTTTGATTTCCTGCGTGAAGAACTCGCCCTGTCGGAGGAACGGGCCAATGAGGTTGCCTGCCAGATTGAGCACATCATGACTTTTGAGGAGATTGAACGGCTCAAGTCCTGCCGTATTCGCCCGTTTGCGGACGGTATGGAAAACGGAGGCAGATAGAGTGTCTTGATCCCGGGGCGGAACCGCAAGGTTCGCGTGCTTTTAAAGGAGACTGGGAATTCCGTTTTTGTGGAGGGGGATTGAGGTTTTACGGGCGGAAGAGGCTTTCCGTAGGACATTTTCAGCTTAGAATAGGGAAAGAGGGGAAGAGGGCGATTCCTGTTTTCCACGGCAGGATTTTACGAGTTACGGAAGGCGGGCAAGAAAATTTTCTTCTCCCGGGTTTCAGGGGAGTTTTTTCGCCATGAAAGTCGGGAGCTTTTCCATCCCGGGTTCCGGGAGTGCAGGAATGGAAGGAAGTATTGGAGGGGCAGGGCTGGTTCTCGTATGGCCATTTGCCGGCTCATGGCGCGGGATGACTTGAAGGCACGGCATTTTGCCCTTTTCCGCTTGTCTGATTCATGGTAGGTTCCCGCGCATGGATCCCCATATCGCTGCAGATCTCTCGGCGCTCGACACGGCTGCCTTGCACAGCCGTCTTTCCGAGCTCGGGAGCTATCTTTGACTTGGACGGCATACAAAAACGAGTAGCCGAGTTGGACGAACGCATGAGCGCCCCGGATTTTTGGGATGACCAGAACGCCGCGCGGGCGCTGATGGCGGAAGTGAATCCCCTGAAGCACAGGATGGAAGCGTTTTCCTCCCTGAAGTCCCGCCTGGAAGATATAGACGCCACAATTGAACTGGCCCAGGAGGCGGATGACGACGACCTGGGACGCGAGGCTGTGGAAGAGTTCGGCAAATGGGAGAAGTCCCTCGCCGATTTTGAGCTGCTGACCCTGCTGAACGCTCCGCAGGACCAGGCTTCCTGTTATTTGACGATTCACGCCGGAGCCGGCGGCACGGAGGCCTGCGACTGGGCATCCATGCTGCTGCGCATGTATATGCGCTGGTGCGAACGCCGCGGCTTTACGGTAACTTATCTGGAAAGTACGGACGGCGACGATGCCGGCATTCGTTCCGTGACCGTGAAGGTGGACGGGGAGTATGCCTATGGTTATTTGAAGAACGAGCGCGGCATTCACCGCCTGGTGCGCATTTCCCCCTTTGATTCCGCCGGAAAGAGGCACACTTCCTTTGCGTCCCTGGACGCCACGCCGGAGGTTTCCGATTCCATCAACATCGAGATTCTGGACAAGGATTTGAAGGTGGATACCTACCGTTCCGGCGGCAAGGGCGGCCAAAACGTGAACAAGGTGGAGACCGCCGTGCGCATCACGCACATTCCTTCCGGAGTGATCGTGGCCTGCCAGAACGAACGCAGCCAGCTGCGCAACAAGGAAGAGGCCATGAACATGCTGCGCGCCAAGCTGTACCAGATTGAGGAAGACAAGAAGCAGGCTGAGGCGGACCGCCAGTACAGCGAAAAGGGGGACATCGGCTGGGGCAACCAGATCCGGTCCTATGTGTTCCAGCCTTACCAGATGGTGAAGGACCTGCGCACGGGCGTGGAGTCTGGCAACATTCAGGACGTGATGGACGGCAACCTGGACCCCTTTATTGAGGCCATGCTGCGCGGCCACAAGCGCGACCGCTGACGTTTTCCCTTTATGTCTGCCGCCCTGACCATAGACGTTCTTTCCCTGTTTCCGGAGATGGTGGAAGCCCCCCTGGCGGGGAGCATCCTCGGCAAGGCCCGTGAAAAGGGGCTTGTGGAGGTGCGCTGCCACAATATCAGGGACTGGACGAAGGACAGGCACCGAAAGACGGACGATTATCTTTGCGGAGGCGGCCAGGGCATGCTGCTGAAGCCGGAACCTATTTTCGCCGCCGTGGAGGAACTCAGGCGCCCGGAAACGCGGGTGGTGCTGATGACTCCGCAGGGGAGGACGTTCAACCAGGCCCTGGCCGGGGAGCTGGCCGCTTCCGGCGGCCATCTCATCATTCTTTGCGGCCATTACGAGGGGGTGGACCACCGCGTGGTGGAGGAACTGGTGGACGTGGAATTGTCCATCGGGGATTACATCCTGACCAACGGCGCCATAGCCGCCGTCGTGGTCATTGACGCCGTGGCGCGGCTGATTCCCGGGGTGCTGGGGGATGAACGTTCTTCCGTGGAGGAATCTTTTTCCAACGGTTTGCTGGAGGCTCCGGCCTACACCAAGCCGAATGAGTTCCGCGGTCTGTCCGTTCCAGAAATCCTGCTGAGCGGCAACCATCCTGCCATTGAGAGATGGAAGCATGAACGGTCCCTGGAACGTACGCGCCTGAACCGTCCGGATTTATGGCGGGCATGGGTGGAGGCGCATCCGGAGGACGGCGCCAGGTGAGATATTTGGCCGTCGCGTCAAATTTCTCTTGCCAAGAGGGGGGGCTTCCGTTATAAGACCTCGCCTGCCACCGTGAGGGTGGTGTAAAGCACCTTTCTGAACCTTTTACGAAATCACAAGATCATGTCCAAGCATTCCAGCCTCAAAGCAACCGGTACCGTAGGCGGCAAGCGTTCCGTCCTGAAGCGTTTCGAACGCGTCAAGCTTCTCAAGGAACGCGGTGAATGGAAGAAGGGCCAAAGCCCCCTCGGCCTGCCGAAGACCAAGCATGAAGCTTAAGCCTGACAGTGTTTCCGCCGGGATTTTTCCTCTGCGGGGCCGTTATGGCACATCATTTTCCTAATACAGGAAGCCTCTCGGATGTCTATAAACCGGGAGGCTTTTTTCTTCTGGCGGAACTTTTTCCCTTGGAAAACGTGTTCTGCCGGCAAAACAAACAAATAAAAAACATCCGCTGAGATAGCGGACATTACATTGATATGAGTGAAGAACAACATGGCTCCGAAGAAAACGGAGGTATCCGCATTAATAAATTCCTGGCATCCTGCGGCATTGATTCCCGCCGGGTGGCTGACAGATTGATTGAAGAAGGACGTGTGGAGGTGAACGGGAAAGTTATTGATACTCCCGGAATGAAAGTAACCGATAAGGATTTCGTGAAGGTGGACGGCCGCCACATGACTCCCATGGAGGAAGTCGTAGTGCTGCTGAACAAGCCCCGCGGCTATGTGTGCAGCCGTGAGGCCCAGGGCGCGATCGGCACCGTTTACGACCTGCTGCCGCCCCGTCTGCGCCATTTGAATTACGTGGGCCGCCTGGATGCCGATTCTGAGGGCCTGCTGATCATGACCAACAAGGGAGAGCTGACTCAGACCCTTTCCCATCCCACCGGAGGCATTGAGAAGGAGTACTGGGTGACGGTGGATCAGAATTTTGACAATTCCGTGCTGATGCAGTTCCTGCGCGGAGTCCGTATTCCGGAAGGCAACGCCAAGGCCAAATATGTCTGCCGCGCTTCCGCGCGCCGCGCCTGCATCGTGCTGGAGCAGGGCTTGAAACGGCAGGTCCGCCAGATGTTCCAGTGCCTGGGCTTGCGCGTGCGCAAGCTGGTGCGCGTGCGCATCGGGTCCCTGTGGGGCGGTGATTTGGACCCCGGAAGCTGGAGGTTCATGGATGATGCCGATGTGGCTCTCCTTCTGAAGAATCCGCCCCGCCAGCGCAAGTACCTGGGTGCGGCCCAGCTTGCCACCGGGACTTCCGCCAAAACGGAACAATCCGGCAATTCTTCTGATTCCGATGAGGGTTATGTATTTAATCCGGACGATTTTGAAGCGGGAGAATCTTATGAACCTTCCCCCGAGATGAAGACCCGTTTTGCAGATACGGACGAGCAGGATGAGGTTGCGGAGGGTGACGTGATGCGGGACGATTCTTTCCGTTCCCGTGACCGCCGGAATGACCGGAGGGATGATTTCCGAGGCCGCCGCGAAGGTGGCTTCCAGCGCCGTGAAGGCGGCTTTGGAGGTGACCGCCGTGAGGGAGGATTCCAGAGGCGTGAAGGTGGTTTCAATAGGGATCGCCGCGAGGGAGGTTTCCAACGCCGTGAAGGCGGTTTCGGAGGCGACCGCCGTGAGGGAGGCTTCCAGAGGCGTGAAGGCGGTTTCAATAGGGATCGCCGCGAGGGTGGTTTCCAGCGCCGCGAAGGCGGCTTTGGAGGTGACCGTCGTGAGGGAGGTTTCCAACGCCGTGAAGGTGGTTTCGGAGGCGACCGTCGCGAAGGAGGTTTCCAACGCCGTGAAGGTGGTTTTAGAGGAGATCGTCGCGAGGGAGGTTTCCAGCGTCGTGAAGGCGGCTTTGGAGGCGACCGTCGCGAAGGTAGTTTCCAGCGCCGTGAAGGTGGTTTCGGAGGTGACCGTCGCGAAGGTAGTTTCCAGCGTCGTGAAGGCGGCTTTGGAGGCAACCGTCGTGAGGGAGGCTTCCAGCGTCGTGAAGGTGGTTTTGGAGGCGAACGCCGTGAAGGTGGCTTCCAGCGCCGCGAAGGAGGATTCCGCAAGCCCGGCTTCGGAGGCAGATCCTCCGGCGGTTTTTCCCGCGGAGGCAGAGGACGTTAATCATTTACTTGTGCCGGTATGAAGAGACATTGCAGATGGTGGTTCCTTGCCGGATTATGCGCGCTGTGCCTGGCACAGCCTTCTCTTCAGGCATCTCCTGTCCCCTCTTCTCCGGTTTCCGCCGGAGAAGAGGATTTTGACGCCTATCTGGCCGGGCTCAGGGAGAAAGCCCTGAACGGAGACGCAGATGCGGCCAAACAACTGGTCGTGCATTATGAGGTGGCCGGCAATGTGCCGGAAACTTCCAGATGGATGAATCAGTACGTTTCCCTGACGGAAAAGGCGGCCGATGCCGGGAACGTGTCTGCCATGCTGGACCTGGGCAAGCTGTTTTATACCGGCAGCCGTCTTTATCCCAAGAATATGGAGAAAGCCCGGTTCTGGTTTACCCGCGCCGCAGACAGCGGCAATGCGGATGCCCAGTATCAGACGGCGGCGATGATTTCCAAGGGCATGGGAGGGCGCCGGGACGAGGCCCTGGCCACCAGCTATTATGAAAAGGCTCTCCATTCCTGGCAGAAGGAGGCGGAAGCGGGCGATCCCAAGGCCGCCCTGTGGGTGGGCCTTCTTTATGAAAGGAAGCTGGTACCCGGCAGTTCCCCGGAGAAGTCCGTTCCCTGGCTGACACGGGCGGCCGAGCACGGCAACCTGACAGCCCAGGGTCTGCTTGGCTTCAAGTACCGGGACGGCCTCGGCGTGCCCCGGGATGCGAATTGGGCCGTGCAATGGTTTGAAAAGGCTGCGCAGCAAAAGGATTTGGGAGCCGTCATGGAACTGGGCATCATGTACCGGGACGGCAAGTATGTGCCCCGGGACATGGATAAGGCCCGCAAATGGTTTGAGAAGGGGGCGGAGTGGAAGGACCCGTACAGCATGGCCGCCCTGGCGGATATGCTCATGGAAGATTCCCCGTCCGGAGAGCATGCCGCCCGTGCTTTAGCTTTGTACAGGGAGGCCGCCGCCATCGGCTATGCTCCCGCGGCCCTGAAGGCGGCGGAACTGCTTCAGAACGGCAAGGGCGGCGAACTGGATGCTGATGAAGCGTACAGGCTTCTGCGCCGTGTCGTGGATGCTACGGGAAATCCCAAGGGCATGTACATGCTGGCCCAGCTTTATTATGCCAGGGGAGATGAGGCCCAGGGAGATTCCCTGATGAAAGCTTCCGCCCAGGCGGCCTATCTGCCTGCCATGAATCGCATGGCGCGCCTGCATCTGCTCCCGGACAGTTCCCTGGCCTGGAATCCTGTACTGTCTTATTATTACTGGAGCCAGGCCGGAGAATTGGGCGATGAAGGGGCGGCATCCGCCGCATCCTGGCTTCTGTGGGGGAGTTTGGCGGTGCTTTCCCTGGTGATTTTCCTCGTGGTCTGGCGTTTTCACCGTTTTGCCGTCAGGAGGCTTGCAGAACAGCAAAAGCAGGAACAGGCCGGAGGCGATGACGCATGAAGCGCATTATGAAGTTCCACATTGAAATAAATCTGTTAAAAATATCGTATCTTCCATGATGAATACACTAGCCATTTTCGGTCTGGGAACTCCGGAGATCATCGCCATTCTGGTGATCGTCTTTCTGCTGTTCGGAGCCAAGAAACTTCCGGAATTCGCCCGTGGACTGGGCAAGAGCCTGGGAGAGTTCAAGAAGGCCAAATCCGAGTTTGAGGAGGAGTTGTTGAAGACGGAAAAGGAAGCCATGTCCGATTCCTCCGCTTCCAAGCCGGAATCCAGGCCTTCTCCGGAGCTTTCCCAGCCCATTGACGTGGAAGTGGAAAAACCGGAGGAAACCAATCAGGAAGGGAAGTAGATTTTCATTCAGTAGAAAATTTGAGCAGGCGGGATTTTTTCCCGCCTTTTTTGTCGGCCTTTTCCATGCCTTTCCATAGCTAGCAGACTGTACCGATTCCGATCTTCCGCGATTGATCCCGTGATGTATTCTTTGTCCTATGTTCCACTCAATTAAATTCTTGTGATTGATGTGCAGGGTTTATTTGTTGTACTGTCATTCACAGGAGGATGGGCATGGAGCTTTTCTCTAGCGACTTGAACCGTGAAATGGAATAAGGAAATAGGAAAAGGGAATATAATGGATATACGGCAAGAAATGTTCCTACTCATTCGTTAAATTAGTCAGGAAGAACAGAAGAATCACTAAAAAAGTCTTGAAAAATGATGAATCGAGACGAAAATTTCTGGTAACAGATGAAGTTTCCATCATGGTGGACCTCTTAAAAATGAAATCTATGAGTAAGAAAACAATACTATTTATGCCTGGTAACATGGTGCTCTATAAAAAACTCAAGTAAATGCTTGGAAAGGAGATACTGTTCGTATGGAGAATGGAAAAACAGAATCAGGGAGTCGTACGAATCAAGCCGATCCTTAATTTAGAACACTATAAAGGAAGGCATTATGATAAAATCAAAGAACTGCTGCAGAATTTCTAATAATATATTGTTCACTCTATGGGTGTTAAGTCTTTTATTTTATTTCCCAGTATGCCTTCTCATAGACAAATACATATCTCATGGGTTGCAAAAGATTGCATACATTTTTTATGCAATAATCAATTTTATACTTCTAATATATTATTTTTGCAATTTTGTTAGTTATTTTAAACAAAACGCAAATATAATAAAGAATGTTTTATATATTTTGTTTTTATTAATAAATATATCAATTTTATTCATATTTGTATTATCAATGGTATATGTTTCATAAACATATTTTTAGTTAAAAATATTGAAACAATAGATTATTCCTTCCTGTTGAGGAAACGATTTTTTTCTGTCCTAGGTCTCGTTTTTAGAATGAATTTTTCTTCTGCTATTATATTGAAGAAACGATTAATGGCTTTTCATCAAACCAGTATATTGGAAAATTTATTTTATGCTGATTATCATATGAACTGAAAATAAATAATTTTAAAAAATGAGATAAAGTATCCATAGAATTTTCAGCATATTGTTATAAAGATGCCATAGATGATTTGGCTCGTACGGGAATGGGGTATTATTTTTTTACAGAATAGGAATAAATTTTAGAGAAATTAAAATGCGATTGAATTTATGCAAACGAATTTCGTAGAGAGCCGACGATTATCTGAAGAAGGTGAGAACGCAGAGGGTACTCTTTATCATTGTTTAAAAGCATTTCCATAAAGATGAAGGTGAAATCATACTATCCCGTGCTGGCTTCATGGATTATTACATTGCTTTTCTGTGGAACAAACATGGGAGTCCTTTTTTATGATTTTCCGAAATGGATGGATTTGAGCAATCTGTCTGAATTGGTCACGGTGTTTTTTGGGTTAATAATGTTGGGAGGGCCTATTCTTAGTTTGTTGTGGGGAGTAGGCGGACTCATTGAAAATAAAAAGAAAAAAGATTTCATCATAGCTCTGGTTTTGTCTGTTTTATGGTTTCTTCCATTCGTGATCGTTTTTTCTCTTGGATTATCTTAAAGAGCAATCAGCATTTTTTACAGGCCGTTCCTTCAGGTTTGGAGGAACGGTCTTTTGCTGTTCCATGATCAGAGAGATTCCTGCGTTTCATGGGCATTTCCTCTCCACTATATGTGTTTTCTCTCCAAAAGTGGAAGAAATGAAAACAGAAAGTAATTTTTTTAATAATGTTGACAATCTTTTTAACGGAGATGAAGATGCCGCCCTCAAGAGGGTAATGCATGATAATACTCTGAGAAATTAAAAAAATGTTGGGTTTAAGCCTGAACTCGCTGCAAATGGTGCCAATAATGTCCGTTATTTTGCTTGGGCACTTCACGAAGGGCAATTAGGAGTAAGAGCTGCGCAGTTAATTGATTTTGGAGAATCATTGATTCGTTCTGGCGCAAGACAACAGGAGTGTGAAGCAGAAGTGGAATCTGACAGAGCGGCAGCTGGCTCTGAAAAAGATTTGTCTAAAGTATTTAAATTACATTATTTTGACAAAGATACATGAAATAAGAACAAACATAAAATAGCAGATACATGGAGAAAGAGGTTTTGTCAGGAAAAAAATCAAGGAAAATAATCAATGTTGCAAAAGCAATTATTTTTGTTTATACATTGCAGCTTGTACTATCATGTGTGTTATACTATCGTTCGATTGAAAAATATGAAATTGATGAAATTAAAATAACTATTGAAAAAGAAACACCTTGGTGTTTGAGTATAATACCAGGTGCGGGATTTTTTCTTGATATGGGTGATATTTTTCTGGATGGCCATGTTAATATAAGGTTCCAATATCATGGGTGGACATATGTAACATACTCGGATTCGTATGAATATATAGACTGGGGAAATGGGCTTGAGGTTAAAACAACAGATGATTTTGTTTTTCTGTATGAGAAGGGAAAATGTGAACCGCCTATCATAGGAATGCCTCGTAAGGGAATGAGAATATTGCCTCTTTGATTTTTTGAAGAACAAACAGTCTTTTTGATGGGCTGTTCCCTCAATGATGAGGGAACAGCTTTTTTGTTTTTCTTTAAGCCGGGAGTTGTTGTCATATGTTATGAAAATTTTTGAGAGTGCATGCCGTGTTCATGAGGAATTGTGCCAAGTGAAAATCAATGCAGGAAACGTGAAATTGTGCGCACGAACCTATGAAATTCATCATCCCGGAAGGCATTGATTTCTTGCGTTGGACGGGGGCTTGTTGTACACATGTTTTAATGAAAATTCATTTTTGCGGCGCGGCAGGTACGACGACGGGGTCCCAGCATTTGCTTGAGGTGAACGGGAGCAGGATTCTTCTGGATTGCGGTATGTATCAGGGCAGGCGCGAGGAAGCGTGGCACATCAACAAGGATTTTCCGTATTTTTCTCCGGCGGATGTGGACGTGGTGATTCTTTCCCATGCGCATATCGACCATTCCGGGAACCTTCCCAATCTGGTGAAGAAGGGGTTTCAGGGGAATGTGTACAGCACGTACGCCACGCGCGACCTTTGCCAGATCATGCTGGCGGACGCCGCCCGCATCCAGGAGCACGACTGCGCCTTTATCAACAAGATGAACAAGCGCCGCGGCATTGACCAGCCGGAGGTATACCCCACGTATTCCGAGCAGGATGCCGAGCGCTGCATGCGCCTGTTCGTGAACATCGGTTATGAACGGCCCATTCCGGTGGCTCCGGGGGTGACGCTGACGTTTTACGACGCAGGGCACATTCTGGGAGCCGCCCAGGTGTGCCTGGATATTGAAGACCGCGACGACGGTAAGAAGAAGCGTTTCCTGTTTTCCGGGGACGTGGGGAGGGGAGACAACGAGCTCCTGCGCGATCCCGTGCCTGTGCCGGATGTGGATATTCTGCTGATGGAAAGCACCTATGGCGGCCGTTTCCATGAGGCCCCCTCCCGGGATGACGAGACGTTCTGCCAGGCGATCAGGGAGGCCCTGGAACTGGGAGGCCGCATTTATATTCCCTCCTTTGCGGTGGAGCGTACCCAGCAGCTCCTCTACCTGCTGAACAGAGCCTACCATGAAGGCCGTCTTCCCCTGCTGCCCGTGTACGTGGACAGCCCCATGGCCGTGAGCGCCACGGGAATTTTCAGCATCCATCCGGAGTGCTTCAACAAGGAAGTGTACGATTTCCTGTTCCGGGAACAGGACCCGTTTTCTTTTGAGCAGCTGCGATTGATCCGCTCTGTGGGAGAGTCCCAGGCGTTGAACAGGATGGACGGTCAGGCCATCATCATTTCCGCTTCCGGCATGTGCGAGGCCGGACGCATCCTGCACCATTTGGCAAACAACATCGGCAATCCGAAGAATACCGTCCTTTTTGTGGGGTATTGCGCGGAACATACCCTGGGCCGTAAAATCATCGACGGCTGGAAGGAGGTCCCGATCCTGGGCAAGCAATACCGCGTGCGCGCCAGAATCCGGGAGATGGATTCCTTCTCCGGCCATGCGGACCACGGCGAGTTACTGGAGTATTTTGACAGGACCGGCGGTCCCAAGAGCAATATCATTCTGGTGCACGGGGAGGAACAGGCGTCTCTCGCTCTGGCGAATGCCCTGGAGGAACGGCAGGCCAATCCGGTGTCCATAGCGCAGCTTGGCAGCGTCATGGTGCTTTGAGCGGAATGCCTGAGCTGAATGGCGCTTTTTCCGCGTGGCCTTGCCCATGTGTGGAATCATTCCAATCAAGTCATGACGGCATGATGGCTGTGCTGGCCGCTTGACCCGGAGTTTATGCGGGGCTAGCGTGAGGATATGTCTTGCCTGTTTATTGAATATCCCAAGTGCACGACCTGCCAGAAAGCCAAGAAGTGGCTTGATGAACAAGGTGTTTCCTATGAAGACCGCCACATCGTGGAACAGAATCCCACGAAGGAGGAACTTCTCGCATGGATCAGGGACAGCGGGCTGCCGTCCAGGAAGTTTTTCAATACCAGCGGCCTGATGTACAAGAATCTGGGGCTGAAGGACAAGCTTCCCGGCATGAGCCTGGAGGAGCAGGCGGCTCTGCTGGCGACCAACGGCATGCTGGTGAAGCGGCCCATTTTAATTGTCAACGGGCGTATCTGCGTCGGCTTCAAGGCCGATGAGTGGAAAGCCGCCCTCCATCCCTGAATACTCCCATGCCCCTGATTACCCGCACGAAGGAAGGCGCAGCCAATTTCGGCCCCTGGGAGAATGTCGTCCGGGTGCTGATCCTGGTCTGGTTTGTCCTGTACACGTTGAATGCCATTCCGGACGTTCATCCCATGGTGGGGAGGATCGCCGGCAAGGTGAATAACTGGATCAGCTATTTCTTCGTCTTTGAATACATTCTGCGGGTATTGTGCGCCAAGCCGCGCAGGATGTATGTGTTCAGCGGCATGGGGATTCTGGATTTCATTGTCTGCCTGCCGTTCCTGAGCATGTTTTTTGGGGCTGACTGGCAGGTGCTATATTCCCTCCGGCTTGTCCGGGTTCTGGCCATTTTCAAGCTGGCGCGCTTTAATAAAACCGCCGCCAGTTTCAAGAGGGCCTTTTACCTGATCCGGGACGAGTTTTTCCTGTTCTTTTCCGTCATTCTGTTCATGCTGTATGTGACCTCCCTGGGGATTTACATTGCGGAGCACGAGGCGCAGCCGGAAAAGTTCAGATCGTTTTTCGACGCCCTCTGGTTTGCCGTGGAAACCCTGAGTACGGTGGGATACGGAGACCTGGTGCCGATTACGGCGATGGGACGCATTTTTACCGGGGTGATCATGTTCATCGCCGTGTCCATCATTGCCATTTCAACGGGCCTGATTACTTCCGCCTTTTCCCGCGTCTGGCAGGAGGAGAATATTTTCCCGCGCCATCGCAGGAGTGCCGCAACCAAGGTGCCGGCCACCGCGGAGAGTGACAAGCCGGAAACGGGGAGTTAGGGCGGTTCGGCCTTCTTCCGCCTGAAGGTAGGCTTTTTTGCCACGAGGGGGAGGCAGGGGGACCGCGGCGTGTTTCCCATGCCTGGAGGGAGTTCCTTGCTGTTGCCGCGGGAAGGTTTTTTCATTCCGCAGGAAGGAGGAGCCTGCCCTGTATGGGTTCCGGAGGCTCCATGCCGCCGTGGATCAGCATGTTTCCTGTGGTTCCATTCCCGATCGCCTTCCTTTCATGGAAGAAACATTTCCCGCCTGTGTGGAGGAATATTTTTTGCGGAAGGCGGTGAGGGCGTTTTCGAGTTTTTAATTATTCCCGGAGGGATGTGCCGGTGGAAGCCAGAAGGGGGAGTTTGATTTATTTTTCTCCGGCTCAAAAAAGGCTGCCCCACGGAAAGCGGGGCAGCCTGTCAATATTGTCCGGCAACCGGGAGGAATGGCTCCTAGCTGTTGTACATCTTGGTGTAGTATTCGTCCGCCATGCGGTCGGAGTCGAACTCGGGATAGATGTCCGTCATAGCATTGAAGACGATGTCCATCCACTTGTCGTTGTGATCGTAGTAGAGCGGGAGAATCTTGTCGTCCAGAATGTTGTAGAAGTTGTCGCGGTCGGAGCGGTCGCGGGCTTCCGGGGACAGTCGTGGAGAAGCCTCCGGAATGACGAAGCAGTTTTCCCCGTCCTTGGCAAATTCGCAGATCCAGCCGTCGTTGGTGGAGACGGAGATGGAGCCGTTCATGGCCGCGGACATGCCGGAGGTGCCGGACGCTTCACGGGTGACCACGGGGTTGTTCAGCCAGACGTCCGAGCCGTTCTTGAGGTAGCGGCTCAGGCCCAGTTCATAGCCGGTGAGTACGGCGGAACGGGGGTATTTGGCGGTCATGTCGTTCAGGCGGTTGAAGATTTCAATGGCGCCGTGGTCCATCGGGTAGGGTTTGCCCGCCCAGATGAATTGCACCGGATAGTTGGTGCGCTGGAGCATGCGCTCAAACATGGTGGGATTCCCCGTGACCAGATCCGGACGCTTGTAGGCCGCAAAGCGGCGCGCCCAGACGATGGTGAGGCAGTTGGGATCAAAGACGCGGCCGGTCTGTTCCCCCACGATGCGGAAAAGGGCTTTTTTCAGGGCGCGCTTGCGGCGGATGAAGGCTTCCTTGTTCCGGGCATGGAAGGCTTCCGCCAGTTCCGGGTCCTGCCAGTATTTCTGATTCTGGGCGTTGGTGATGTGGGTGATGGGGCAGATGCCCTCATAGTCTTTCCACATCTGGCGGGAGACTTCCCCGTGAAGCTTGGAAACGCCGTTGGCGATGTGGGAGAGGCGCAGGGCGGCCAGCGTATAGTTGAAGGTGTTGTCCGTCAGGCCTACGGCGGCGCGGACCTGTTCCATGGAGAGGCCGTCGAAGAAGGAGAACGTGTTCATCGTGTTCACGTCCATCTTTTCATTGCCTGCTTCTTCCGGCGTGTGGGTAGTGAAGACGAAGCGCTTGCGCACTTCCTCCACGCTGCCCGTCTTGGCCAGCACGTGGAAGGCGGCGGCAAGGCCGTGGGCTTCATTGAGATGGTAGATTTCCGGCTCAATGCCCAGTTCGTCAAAGAGGCGCGCTCCCCCCTTGCCGAGCAGCACGTACTGGGCGATGCGGGTGAAGCCGTTGGCATCGTACAGGCGGCGGGAGATGTTGCGGCTTTCTTCGTCGTTTTCCTCCAGGTCCGTGGAAAGGAAGAACATGGGGGCGGTGCCGAATGTTTCCGGATTCAGGAAGTAGGCCTTTACCCACACGGGGGAGCCGCAGACATGGATGAGGAATTTGATGTTGTAGTCTTCCAGGAACGGGTAGTTTTTACGCATGTACTGCGTAGCCATGGAGCCGTCTTCCGCTCGAATCTGGTTGTAGTAGCCGTAGCTCCACAGAATGCCGACGCCGACCAGGTTCTGGCGAAGGTCATAGGCGCTGCGCATATGGGAACCGGCCAGATAGCCCAGGCCGCCGGAGTAAATCTTGAAGGAGTTGTCGATAGCATATTCCATGCAGAAATACGCTACGCTTTTTCCGTATTTGGGATCGATTTCATATGGATGTTCGAAAATGGTGGGTAAAAATGATTTCGCCATGGCTCTGTAAGTATGGAGTAAGATGTTCAGCAGATGAACCGTGTAGCTTGGTAGCACGATTCGCTATTATTGGAAAGTGCAAAGTGCGTGTGTGGCGGAATTGACTATTGAACAGGAAAGCTTTTCCGTAAAGGCGGATAAACGGTTTTTTCCCGCCTTCACGGCATGGCGCGTAACTGCGTTTTCCAGGGGCGTGCAAGTGAATTTTGAGCTTGCCGCCGGAGGGGAAAAAGAGCATGAATGGGGCGCATGAAAGCTCTTGTAAAAACGCAGGCAGGTCCCGGTTTGGAATTGATGGATGTTCCCATGCCGGAAGTCGGCCCGAACGATGTTCTGATTAAGATTCACAAGACGGCCATTTGCGGCACGGACCTCCATATCTGGAACTGGGACAAATGGGCCCAGCAGACCATTCCCGTGGGCATGCATGTGGGGCATGAGTTTTGCGGCGTGATTGAGTCCGTGGGGTCCTCCGTGACCGAGTACAAGCCCGGGGAGATCGTTTCCGGAGAAGGACACATCGTCTGCGGCCACTGCCGCAGCTGCCGCTCCGGCCAGAAGCACCTGTGCCCGAATACGCAGGGCGTGGGAGTGAACAGGCCCGGATGTTTTGCGGAATACCTTTCCATTCCCCAGGACAACGTGGTGCGCATTCACAAGAATATTCCGATGGAAATCGCCTCCATTTTCGACCCGCTGGGCAATGCCGTCCATACGGCCCTTTCCTGGGACCTGGTGGGTGAAGACGTCCTGATTACGGGCGCCGGCGTCATCGGCTGCATGGCCGCCGCCGTGTGCAAGAAGGCCGGAGCCAAAACCGTGGTGATTACGGACATCAACGATTTCCGCCTGGGTCTGGCCAGAACCCTGGGAGCGGACCGCACGGTGAATGTGACCCGTGAAAAACTTTCCGACGTGATGAAGGAACTGGAAATGACGGAAGGGTTTGACGTGTGCCTGGAAATGAGCGGCGCTCCCTCCTGCCTGAAAGACATCATCGATAATTCCCGCAACGGCGCGAGCATTTCCCTGCTGGGAATTCAGCCGGACGGCTCCAGTATCGAATGGAACAAGTTCATCTGGAAAGGCCTGAAGATGAAAGGCATTTATGGACGTGAGATTTTTGAAACATGGCACAAGATGGATTCCATGATCCGCAGCGGCCTGGACATCGCCCCGATCATCACGCACCGCCTGCCTTATACGGAATTCAGGGAAGGCTTTGAGGCCATGAATTCCGGCAAGTCCGGCAAGGTGGTGCTGGACTGGGTCAACTGATCCGGCCTGCCTCCAGTCGCATTTGCCCCGGCTTTCATTGAAAGGGAAGCTGGGGCTTTTTTTGCAGAAGGGTCAGGCGGTTTTCCGGGATGCGTCCGGAGTCTGTGCGGCCTGGGCCAGTTTCCGGCGTTCCTCCTTCATACGGCGCGCGTAGCTGTCATCGTCTTCCTCAAAGGCATCCGGATGCGTCAGTCTCAGGCGCCGGATGACTTTTTCATGGTCCTGCGGAGAAACGATGTCCGTGAACAGGCTGCCGTGAAGGTGGTCCACTTCGTGCTGCAGGCAGCGCGCCAGAAGGCCGTTGCACTTGATGGCAACGGTCCTTCCGTTCATCAGGGTAAGCGTGGCTTTTACGCAGGAACGCCGCATGACGTCCGCATATACTTTGGAAATGCTCAGGCATCCTTCCCGGTACGGTACTTTTTTGCCGAAGGGATGCAGGACCGGGTTGATGAAGTTCAGCGGCATAAGCTGCGCCAGCGTGGCGGGGCTGCCGTCCACTTCAAGCCACGTGGTGGAAGTGTCCGTGAGGGGAATGTTGATGGTGACCATCTGGATAGGACGGCCCACCTGCGGCGCCGCCAGTCCTATGCCTCCCTGCGCCAGCGTCTCCTGCATGTCTTTCAGGAAGTTAAGAATATCGGAATTGATATGGACGATGGGACTGCATTTCTCCCGCAGGGCGGGATGCCCGTATTGCAGAATGTCAAGAATCACGGCAGGTATGGTGTTGAACAGGTAATAAGGTGCGACTGTCCGGAAGACGGAAGCGTTCATTTTTTTCTATAATGGATGGGGTGTGGAAATCCAGCGGAATAACTCTGACAGCAAGATATGCCTCAGCAAGTTTTTTGCGGATGGAATGAAAAGGCCTTGAACTTTGTGCCGTCTTTTTTACGGTAACCATGCAGCCCGATGCTGCCGGGGCTTGTCCTCGTCAACGTTCCTCCCTCATGAAGCACAGATTCCATCTCTTTTTATTGTTGAAATTTTCCTTGCTGGGGGGCGTATGCGCCCTGGCGCTGTGTTCCTGCGGGGACAGGAAGGACGGCCCCGCCCAGGCTGAAGAAGACGGATCCGGGGAGCTTTCCCCGGTGGAATCCTATGAGGAGCTGCTTTCCCTGCGGCTGAGGGATGTGGAGCAGATGGCGGATTTGATTGTCTCCGTACAGGACCGCGACAGGGGGGAAGGCGTGATGGAGGAACTGGGACGGCTGGCGGAACGGCAGAAGCAGTATGAAGTAAATTGCCGGCAGCTTCTTACCCTGAATCCGGACATTCAGGCGCTGTCCAGGGAGAGGCATCCCGTTTTTCACGCCATTCTCCGGGAACGTGTGGTGAAGGCGCACTCCCAGGTGATGGAGCAGCTGTTAAGGATTCATGACGTCAAGTATTACGGTTCCGCCGTGATCAAGGATGATTTGGAAAAGTACGGCCTGAAGCTGACCAATAAGAGAATGGCCCAGTACCTGAACAGCAGGATGCTCCCTTCCATGGAGGCTTATCTGGCCCAGTATTCCTCCATGGTGGATATGCTGGAGGGCATTGACTGCAAAGTGGCCGCGGATGCGTATGCCGTGTCCCTGGCGCTTCAGGGCCGCATGGTGCAGGAGCAGGCTGTCAATGTGTTGCGCATGGAACAGGCTTATCAGGCATGGCTGCCCGGATTTGAGAACTATTACCATAAAGGGCTGGCGAAGCTGAGGGTAAAGGCTGACGCGGAGTGCAAGCGCTGCTTCCGCGCCCTGTTGAAACTGGCGACTGCCAGGATGTATGATTCCCCCCTGCTGGCCAAGACGGTTGCGGGAATATGGGTGGACCATCCCCTGATGATTGATTCCCCCGAATTTTGGAACGATCCCATGATGACCATGGAGGAATTCTGCCTGTCCCTGGAACGCATCAACCTTCTTTTGCAGGATGTGAAGGACCCGGAGACGGCGGACAAGAGGGCCATTGAGTTGGTGGAGGTTGTTTCCCGCCTGAAAAGGCTGCGCAGCCATATAAACCGGTTCCAGGAGTCCGGAAAAATGGAGACAGTGAAGGCAAATGACCTGGAACGCGTGAGCCGCCGGGCGGAAGATGCGGAAATGACCGTTTCCGGGGCCATGGCCCGCCTTATTGTGGAAACGGACGTTGTTACCCGTTCCCCGCTTCTTTCCCATGCCCTGGGTTTTTACAGGTATGTGATGTACGCACGCTAACGCGGTGTACGGGGAACTTGTTGACTTCTTCCGGTGAAGAGCGACAATCGGGCCATGATGGATTCTGATTTTTCCGGCAAGGTGGTCGTGGTGACGGGAGGTGCTTCCGGCATTGGCCGGGCCATTGCAGAGGCTTTTGCCGCGGCGGGAGCCCTGCTGGCCGTGATGGACGTTGACCATGAGCAGACGGCCGGACTTTTGGATGTTCTGGAGGGAGAGGGCCATATCTGCGTGACGGGTGATGCGGGTGTGGAGGAGGACCTTCGCTTTTTTGCGGAAAAGGTGCTTGAGCATTTCGGCCGCGTGGATGTGCTGGTGAACAATGCGTGCATCAGCCGCCGGGGCATTCTCTCCGGTTGTTCCTATGAGGATTTCAATGAGGTTCTGCGCGTAGGGGTTTCCGCCCCTTATCTGCTGTCCAGCTTGTTTCTGGAACATTTTCCCCGCGGGGCTTCCATCGTCAATATAGCTTCCAGCCGCGCGTTCATGTCCCAGAAGGACACGGAGAGCTACAGTGCCGCGAAAGGCGGGATCATCGCGCTGACGCACGCTCTCGCCATGAGCCTGGCGCCGCGGGGCGTGCGCGTGAACAGCATCAGCCCCGGCTGGATTGATACGGGAAAGTTCGGCACACTGACGCGGGAGGATGCCCGGCAGCATCCCGCAGGGCGCGCGGGCGTTCCCGCGGACATTGTGAAAGGGGTGTTCTTCCTGTGCCTTTCCGGATTCGTCACTGCGGAAAACCTGGTCATTGACGGCGGCATGACCCGCATGATGGTGTACCACGGGGAAGAAGGGTGGACATACAATCCGGACGCTCAGGAAGCGGAGACTTCCTGACGGACGGTTCCCGTCTGCCTTTTCTGCCGCTTCACGGCAGCGGTTCCGGCAGGGCTTCCACTACAATCACCTCGAATGGTTCCAGCTCCATCCGGACGATTTCTCCGGCGCGGAATCCGGAGAAGGGGAGCCGCTTTCCATTGGGGGAAGTAGCGGAATAGCTGCGCGGTGCTTCCGGCGGCAGTTCAAAGACGGCGCCGGGATCAAAGCTCCAGGTGCGCCGTTCCGAGGAAGGATTGCGGATGGTGAGAAGCCCCTTGGCCGGAGACCATGCGGCCCAGCCGTACACCTGCAATTCCATGGGGCTGCCGCCCACCCAGTGTACGTCCACCAACGTTTCATTGTTCTCCCTGGCCCAGATGGCCGCCCTGGCCAGGGTATCCCACTGGGACGGCTCAAGCAGCTGGGGCGTCATGTAAATCTCCTGCATTTGCGTGCCGGAGCCGAAGGCTGACCAGATTTCATCCTCCAGGTCCGTCCCTTCCACGGTATCCAGGCCGCGGGCCTTCCGCGTGTAAATGATGCCGTGGTTCATCAGGGAATTGATGGGGAACAGCGGGGAAACGGCCACGTTATTGTTGAAAATGCGTGAATCCCGGAACGTCATCCACTTCTGCCTCATGGTTCCTTCGCCAATAAACTCATGGTCCCAGCCGCCGCGCCACACGGAATCCGCGATGCCGAACCAGAAGGGGGAGGCCCACGTGCCCGTGGTCAGGTTGATGAACAGGTCCGGCCGCTCGTCGCGCAGTTCCCCCAGCAGATGGATGACGGCCTCGAAATCGCTGGCGAACCGGCTGCCGGGAAGCTGCGTCTCCTCCCCGGAAGTGCCGTCCAGCTTGAAATGGTTGATGCCGTTGTCCCGGATCATGTGCAGGCACATCTCCTTGAAATAGTCGTAGTACCTTGGACCGCTCAAGGCAAAGCCGCGTTCGTTTGTTTCAAAACAGTCTCCGGCGGCATTCAGCCGGTTCTGCTTGGGCTTGCCGTAGCCGCCCCAGGGAGAGAACCACACGCCGGGACCGGCTCCGTAGGAGGCGGCAAGCTTGTTGACATTGCGGAACTCGTGTTTGAACCCTTCGTTGAACTCCCAGAGCGTTTCCGGATTGTCCCAACCGTCGTCAAAAAGGATGGAATCCAGTACGGCCCCGCGCTTGCGGACCAGCTCTTCACCGTACAGCCGCACGGCCTCCGTGGCAAAAGCTTCGTCATAGCGGTCGAACAGGGTGTCGTACCACGTGTTGTAATTCAGAAAGGCTCCGTAGGGCCGCGCACGCTCCTCGTTCAGGTATTGCAGCTGGAAGGTTCGGCGCAGCTGGCCGGGAGCGGCTACCCCCAGCACGGCGGAAACATTTAAATGCGTGCGGGAGGCAATATCCGTCTTGCGGGAAATTTGGGCCACCAGTTTTCCTTCCTCCTCCCCGTTGAAGGAAAGGGGACTTTCCACCCCGGCAAACAGCCTGCCGCAGAACGCCGTGGCCGGAACGCCCTTCACGCTGCCCCTTTGCTGGATATCCGGAGCGGACAGTTCCAGCACGCGCACCATGCGGATGGGGCAGGCCCACTGCATCGGGCAAATGTCCAGCATGATACGGACGTAGGGGGATCCTTCCCTCAGTTCCGCAGTCCAGGTGACGGCCAGGCCTTCCGTCTCCCAGGCAAAGGGGACCGTTATCTTCACGCCGGAACGGCGGTCCGCCAGCCTGCGGCCCTGGGGATTGCCCGGGATTTCCTCGCCAGCGGGCGTTTCCGCCATCAGGCTGGCCGCGGAAATCTTGCGCGGGCGGGGGCGCGGAGCATCGTCCGTGACGCCGTCTTCCTTGATCCCGTAATCCAGATGGATGCTGAAAATATCATCCCCGAAGCGGTAGGCGCAGCCATTGAGCTTGTCCGTAAACGTCACTCCGGCGAGCCTTCTTCCCGCCGTGTGTACCTTGATTTCAATCCAATCGTTGGCGGCCGTCAACACGCCGGGAATATCCAGGGAAAGGGAACATGCGCTCATGAAAAAAAAGCTAGGGCCGCATCCGCTGGAAGTAAAGCCGGGAGTGTGCGGCATTCCCGGCTTACTCCGGAAAAAGACTGTTGCGGACCGGGTATAAGATGCCGGAGGACCTGCGTGGAGGAAGGCCGTTTTTCCGGAATAAAAGATATTTCCCCCTTTCATCAAAAAAGGGCTGCCCGGCCTTGTAACGGCGGACAACCCTTTGAAAAGCTGAAAAAATAAGAAGGGGAAAATTTATCGGATGGTGACGCGGGGATCGTTGGCCAGAACATCGGCCAGTTCATCCCAGCCGTCTTCCGTCTGGAGCTGGAACATCTGCAGGTAAACGGAAGCCACGCCGGGGGAGTATTTTTCAAACAGTTCGTCCACGGCCTTGGAAAGCTTTTCCTTGTCCAGCGTTTCCGGCAGCTCGTTCACGATGCCGTTGCCGTCGTGCGGGATGCCCAGTGTATTCAGGAAGGTGATGAGCATGTCCTGATGCTTGCGGAGCAGCCAGACCTGAAGCAGGTGGTCGCCGATCTCGTTGCTGGGCTTCCATCCCAGCATTTTCTTGATGAAGGAGAACTGTTCCTGCAGGGGCTTGCGCTGGATGAACTCCGGACGGAGTTTTTTCAGGGCTCCAAGTTCACGCACGGCGGCGCGGTAAATGGCGCGTTCCTGGTTGCGCATCCAGTCCAGAATGTCGCTGATGGTCTGTTCGTCTGCTTGTTGAAAAATGTAATATGCCTTCATGATGGATGATGAAAGAAAAGCTCCTTGAGGTCATGAACTCCATCATGTTTCCCCGGTCTATGCAAGCTCTTCTACTGTCACCTGCCGCGCTTGTTTCCGAATACTGCCGGGGAGGGGAAAAAAGAAGACCTGTTGCAAAAAAAGACTTGCTAAAAGGGGTGGCATGTGATTACTTGCTTGCGCGCTTCTCGCGACGCCACTGTAGCTCAGGGGTAGAGCAACGCATTCGTAATGCGTGGGTCGTCGGTTCAATTCCGACCAGTGGCTCCATCTTCCGGGATGGAATCAGCCGCGTGAACAGCCGGATACATGCCTCGTTAGCTCAGTTGGTAGAGCAGCTGACTCTTAATCAGTTTGTCCACGGTTCGAGCCCGTGACGGGGTACCATCTTTCTTAAAGTCCGGTCTGCCTGCGCAGTGCCGGGCTTTTTATTTATTAAAGTACAGAAGGGAGACTGTTTCAGGAAAGGTTCCCTGGTTCCGGGAAATGGCTGAATTCAGATATTTCACGGACGGAGTGTCAGGTATGCACTTGTACTTGCATTCACGGTTGGGCTGGGAGCCTATGTTTCATTCCTCTTGGAATGACGATGCTTATGTTAGCCATCACCTTTTTCCCTGCTGTATTATTGGGTAACAGAGGAGGAATATGCTGACATCGTATAGGGAATATTTCCTGTCCATATATTTCGTGTGTAGAATAGATTACTTGCTTATTGATCCAGCCATAAATTGGGATCGACATCTCTTTCATAGATATTGCCAAACGGGGGAATTGCCCGCTTAAATTGTTTGATAAATCCTCTTGGTTTAGAAAATCTATCCGAATTGGGATGAGGAGTATATCCTCGTACTTCCAATCCATATGAGGGACATTGGAAAAGGTAAAGTGCGGAACGGACATTCTTGCCTTCTTGTTGCCCCTCTGCCGGAATAAATAAAATAATATACTTTTTTGTATTCAAAACACTTTCCTTGCAGTACAGGTGCCGATATTCTTTTGTTTCCTCTGTATGGGGAGAGAGGGAATATCCCATATAATAGAATCCTTTGCCATGGAGTTCCTCATCGACTTCTTTCCAGAGTTTGCCTATATATTCTTCCCGGTCCCGATCAAGCCATGCGTTTCCCAGCAATACATCCCCGCAATTGAGTACGTAAAGGATACATAATATACTCGTGATAACGGATGAAATAATACTGACAATGATGGTTTTCATACGATGATTTTTTAATGAATTCGTAATTGGTTTTATCCGTTATGTTGGGAATGAATCAGTTCATTCTTCTGATTCGTTATTACCAACTGGCTCTGAGATTTATTTTTTAGAATTTTTCTTGTCTGACAATATTTTGTCAATTCCATTTACTTTAAATGGAATGCCTTGGTATATCAACATGTCCGCTCCTTCTTTATGATCAGGTCGTCCGTACCAGTATAATTGGAGGGTACCAATATATAAAACAGCACTGGGGGCCAAGAGCAGTTCCGTTCTAAAGCTGGCAATCTTTTCTTTCTTCATATACATTATAGCCTGTTTTTTTAATGCATTGGCGATTAGATTTTTTTCTGCTGGTGTAAAATGCAAGGTATCTTCTTTTTTCCCGGAGAAAAAGAATCCGGATATCCTCTGGTTTTTTTCATTGAGTGCATTGTATAATGCTTCATTGTGTTGGAGAAACTGGCTGGCATCCATTTCTAAATGGCCGGTATGGCAAATGAAACAACCAAGAATGATCAATATAATTTTTTCATCATGTTTTTACCTAAAATTTAATTTTTGGAAATGATAATCCTGAAACTAATCCTTGTAGCAATAAAGAAATTGAATTGTCAATACTTGTACATTTTCTATTTTACTGACAGCAAGTTTTTTGCAGGGATATTTTCAACAGGTATCCAGACACACTAATTGAGATGCAGACGGATTTTCCGTGAATAAACGATCTGCAATTCTATTGGCTGATTAATGTGGATCTCCTGGCTGACGTTTCGTCCATTTGGAAATAAAATTTTTGAGATATTTTATTGCCTTGATTAATGAAATAATTAAATAAGATGCAAAAAATCCCAGGCTTGTTCCTATGATAAGAACTAAAAGGGGATGGTCAGTTGTGAATTGGTAAAGGCATCTGACGCATTCATCATTTATAGGATGTGTCTGCTGTGTGGCTAATGCTACCTGGACCGATGATAAATATGCTTGGGTCCAAATAAAAAATAGTATTGGTATAAGAATTTTAATAATCTTTATAGGGAGTAGTGATGCAGAATTTTATTCTGGGTTTTTATCCCCGTGTCGCATGGAAGGGGCTAAGCTGATCTTCCATTGATGCCGGGCATGCAGAATGTCCTGCTGCGCAGGAGTAGTACGGTTTTAAAGAATCAACAATTGTAGGGAAATAGAATTTATTCATATTTCGCTTCTTGATCAACTTGACGGGAATTTTCGTTCCTTGGTCCAGTCCGCTGGAATCAAAGGTATTTTCAAGCCAATCATCTTCAATATGAAATTGATCATTTTATTGTATTTAGGTTGATAGTATTTGAGTGCATAAAATTTTTCAGGATATATCATGCGGTCAAAGAATTCTGTTCTCAACTCGAGTTTTATTTTAATTCCATCTCCAGGTGATTTGCCTATTTTCAGGAGCCTTGAATTGATTTCATCTATGTTTTCTTCCGTAACTAATATGTCTATGGAGCTTTGTGGAAAAACAAGCAATAGATGCTGATTGCTGTCTATATCCAGAGAGTCGGTTTCCCACCATTCAACTATATATTTTAGTTGGCTATGATCAAAGTCTATCATTATCAAAATAAAATTGTTTGTCCTGGCGTTATTTGTATACGATGAAGTCTGTGGCGGGTCTTGGAGAGACAGGCCCCGACGCCGCAGGCCTTTTCCCTTCCAGTCCTGCTGCCACATTGTAGAATCAGGCGGTGGTATCCCCTCCGATGAGGCGGGAAGGGTCAGTGGTGATGTTTTCTTCGTCCATCCTGAAAGGGACCTGGGTATTTTGGTCGTTATCGTTGGAAAAGAAGCAAAGAGGGTGAATGATTGCGCGGGGTTCAGTCTTTTTCTACCATACCTATCTTATGAATAACAAGGAATGTTTTTGGGACGTCATTGATTCAGACTGAAATCTTACAGCAGGGGGGAAGGCACCGGTTCTTTTCCCGGAAGAACCAGTGGTTCTGATCGGGCGTGCGGGAATGCCGGTTTTGGTGATAAAGGCATTGCCATATGTGTTTCAATGATTTGTGGGTAATGTGGAATTTCCCGTTATCCGAATGAAAAGCACTTGACCTGTTATTTTATAGGGAAGATGGATCTTTTCCATTCCCAAATATGAGAGACGGTTGAAATCCCGGCGGGGCGCGTCAATGAACAAGATGCCTGCGGGATGTCGCCAAGTGAAGCAGTCTTCCTCTTTTGATTGCCTGGAGAGCCGGAGTAATGTACGAATACGGGAGTGAAGGAAGGCTGCGTTCAGGATTGCTTTATGGCCGGGTGTCCGGTTCCGGGACGCGGCGCAGGCCGGAAGGCCGGAACGTGGCTTGTGTTCAAGAGGGCGCTGATGAGACGTTTTCTGGGGCAGGGAGGCCAGGATGATTTTTCCTTTCCGGAAGGGTTTCCGTTTTCCCTGCGGGAAGGTGATGAGGACCGTGCCGTTACTCCGTCCGTTCTGGGGGATTTGCTGGAGCGCAGCATGACGGACGCACGTGGAACCGGGACGGTCTATACGCCCGGGTTCCTGGTGCGCTGGATGGCGCGGGAGGCGGTTTCCCGCTGGATGGATTCCGCTTTGTCCGCCAGCCATGAAAAAGGCAGGGAGGCGGAAAGGACCCTGTTGAAGAGGGTCCGGGTGCTGGATTTGTCCGCGGGTTCCGGGGCGTTCACCATGGGGATTCTTCATGAACTTGTCCGCCGCAGAAAGATTTTGGAACCGGAGTGTTCGGAAGCCGCCCTGGTGCGCGCGGCCGTAGAAGATCATGTTTACGGGGCGGACATCTGCGCAGAGGCGTTGGACGTGGCGCGCTTCCGTTTCCGCTGCGCCTTGCTTGCCGCGGGTGATGACACCCCTTTCCGCGATCATTTAATCTGCGGGGACAGCCTGGACCTGTTCGGCGCCGGAGTGCGGCGGGATGTGTTGGCCAGCGTCATGAAGGAGGGAGGGTTCGATCTGGTTATAGGCAATCCTCCTTTTATTGGGGAAAAGGGGAACAAGGAGCTTTTTGACAGGCTGAAGGCTTCCCGCATGTCCGCTTATTGTTCTTCCCGCATGGATTACTGGTACGTGTTCGCCTGCCTGGGCATGGATGTTCTGAAACCCGGCGGGGTGATGCACCTGGTGGTGCCCAACAAATGGATGGCCAATGCCGGAGCGGCCCCCCTGCGGCGGAAATTGTTGGAGGAATGCGGAGCGCTGCGCTTGTCCGACTTCGGAGCCTGCCGGGTGTTTGAGTCCGCCCGGGTTCATACCATGACGCTTCTGGCGGAAAGGAAAAAAAACGGGGATGAAGCTCTTGTCCCTGAATACCGCCGTTTTTCCGGAGAGTCGGAACATGTGGAAGAGTTTCTGGAAAACACCCCTTACCAGTGCTTCCAGTTGCCAGAAGACCGGTCCGGGTGTGTGCAGCAGGGCCTGTTTTTCTGTTCCGCCGCGGAAAAGGCGGTTTTGGAGAAGATGGAGGCCCTCAGGAATTTTGAGCTGGACCCAATGCACGAAATGGCGCAGGGGATTGTACCGAACCCGGACGTGGTTTCCTCCCGCGCCCTGGGAAGTCTGCCCCCGGAAACAGTGCGGAGTTCCGGCATCCGGCGCGGGGAAGGCGTGTTCGTGGTGCCGCGGGAGTTTTTCACCCGTTTACCGGAACGGGAACGGTGTTTTCTCAAACCCCTTTATGAACCCGTGCTGGCGGAGCGGTATGGCTTGAAAGAGCCGGAAAAGGTTCTTTTGTACCTGACGCCGGAGAACGGCTCCGAGCGGGCACGGACGCTTATCCGGCATCTGGAAAAGTTCCGCCCCCTGATGGAGTCCAGGCGGGAGACCCGCATGGGGCGCATGAAGTATTACCACGTGCACTGGCCCAGAAAGGAGGCGTTTTTTCTGCCGGGTCCCAAGATACTGGCTGCCCGCAAGTGCGCGCGGCCCACGTTCACCTATACGGAACGGGAGGCCTATGTGATGATGTCATTCAATGTGATACGCACGGAGCGCCTGAGCATGAAGTATCTTGCCGCCCTGTTCAATTCACGGTTGATGCATTTCTGGTTCCGCCTGCGCGGCAAGATGCAGGGGGATTTTTTCCAGATGGATACGGCGCCCATCCTGAGAGCGCCCGTCCATGTGCCTTCCGCCTCCGCTGTTGCGGAAGTGGATAGGCTTTCCGATACCCTTGCCGGGCATTATTGTCCGGAGGGGGATGAACGGATGAACGGGCTTATTGAAGAGATTTACGGTATTTCCGCCGAAGAAAGAGCGGTCATTGTTCAGGCAGTTTCTCCGGCTCCGGTCGGGAAGGGAAACAGGCCAGAATGACGATCAACAGGAACCAGACGTTTCCCACGACGGCCAGGAACAGGGTGGTCGTGTCCATGCTGCCGTCCATACTGTACCGGAAGCGGTCGAAAACCATCCATTTGATGAGGCCGGCGATTCCCAGCGCCATGTAGCCGTACCCCCATGCCGTATGGAATCCGGCGTCGCGGAGCCTTCTGATGATGGCGCTCCAGAAGGGGAGGTAGACAGCCAGGAATACGACCTGCATGGTGATGATGAAGTACATGAAGTGCTCCTGGGCTATGGCGTGGAATACTTCCTGGTTGTCCGTGGCAAGAAGTTCCTTCCACGGCAGGGACGCGAGGGTCAATACGGTTCCCGCGAGGGAGAGAAACAAGGCGCCAAGAAACAGGAACAGATTGAATCCCCAGAATTCGCGGCGGGAGGACTTGCCGGAGAAGTCGACATATTTTTTCGTCAGGCACAGGATGAAGTTTTGCCAGAGGGAGGGGCGGGTTGGAGCGTTCATCATTTTTTCATTCATAGCACATGTCATGGGAGGCGGCAATGGCAAACGGAAGATCGGGACTTGATTTTCAAAAGCATCCCCGTATGGTGTGCGTCCTGCAACCCTGAGTTGATCCGATCATGATGCCTGTTTGCCTGAGGAATTGCCTGTTCGGCGCGTGCTGGTACGCGGCCTTGAGTGCGGCGGATGCCGGCATTCCGGCCATGCAGGGGCGGGAATCCCTTTCTCCCCCGTGGTGCGGAGCTCTCGCCCGCGGACCTGTTCTGTACCGGGATGATTCCTCCTGGATCCGGAAGGTGAAGCTGACCCTGATCGGCCAGTATCAGACGGCGGCCGTCAGCCCCAACGGCTCCAACAGGTTTTGTCCGGGTTCCGGGGGCCATAACAGCGAATGGCGGCGCGCCTATCTGGGGGCGGACATCCTGCTGGGCGACGGTTCCTGGCGCTTGTCGAACCTGACGAACGTGGGGGACCTGGAAGGCCGCCACCGTGAAGTGCGCGGAGAGTGGACGGGAAGCCATACGGAATGGTCCCTGTATGAACTTTATCTGGAAAAGACGCTGCCCGGCGTCAAGCTGCGGGCCGGCAAGCTGACCCCGCACCTGACTTCGGAGTATTGCCTTCCTTCCTCCCGGATCAAGACGGTGGAGAGGTCCGCCATCTGCAATGAACTGATTCCCATTTCCAATTGGGGATTTGAAGCCAATTTCCAGAGAAATCCTAAAAGCCTGTACCATTCCTACGGCGTGTACCTGAACGCGAACGGAACGGATTTGACGGATGAAATCCAGTTCCATTCCGACGATAACGTGTTCGCTTTGGTCGCCATGAAGTGGAACGTGGCTTCCCCCATGTGGGATTCCCAGAGCCTGGGATACCAGTACGCCCATAATTTTACGGAATGGCGCGGCAGGAAGATTGCCTCCGGTTCCGATTACCAGGGACCCGGTGCGCAGGATGTGCTTTCCCTGAGCTGGGACGCAAAGCGCGGCAATCTGGCCGTGATGGCCAATTTGCTGGCCGGGGTGGGAATCGTGGGACAACCGGGAGCCAAAAATGTGTACGGACTCGTTTTACAGCCGGTTTACCGGATTTCCCCGCATCTGGAAGGCGTTTTCCAGTATCAATGTTCCTTTGGGGACGGCTCCGTGCGGCTGAACAGCCGTTATGTCCCTTCCGTGACGCGCTATCCCGCATGGGTGGACAGCATGAATTCCTTTTACCTGGGCCTGAATTGCTATCTGTGCCCGGAGTCCATTGATACGGTAAAGCTGATGCTGGGGCTGGAGTACGTCACCAGCCATACGGATTCCGCCACGGCCAGGGCCTTTAACGGATGGTCCCTGTACGGGGCCGTGCGGTTCAAGTTCTGAAAATCCGGGAGAGGGAGAAACGCCCTTTTCAGTTTTTAAAGGCAGTGGGTTGGTAGGCGGGCAGTGCGGGAATGGGAACGTACCCGGGGGGAAGATCGTCCCATACGGGATGGAGCGGTTTGGGTTCCGTTTCAAAAACCTCTCCGTTGAAGGATTTGATGATGGTCCGGAAGGAACCCTGCGGCGACGGACGGATCACGAAAGGGCGAGGGGGCGATTCCGGAAGATTCATGCTTAAATTTATTTCTTCTTCATTCCAGGCCGGCCAAACGTCCGCCGGAGCCGATATTTCCCGGATTTCCGTATTGGTCGCGGAACGGGGCGTGTGGAAGAAGGGACTGTCCGGGTCTCCGTCATTCAGCCAGACTTCCTCGTCCGGCGTCTCCGTCGTGATGATCATGCCTTCCTGGGTGTTTGAATGGTTGAATTCGTACCCCGTCAGGTTGCCGCCGTCCGCATCATCCCTGTCGCTGTTCATATGGATGTTGATGGAAACCTTGTTTTCCGGCGCTTCCTGCTCCTCCGGCGTCTGGAAAATGGCCGCCTGCCGCTTCAGCGCCTCCGGGGAGGTGCCGCGCGCGTATTTTGGGAAGAAAACGCTTTTGGTATCTATTTTCCCCGGGCGGACTTTCACGGGTTCGTCGGACAGCTCAAAGATGTATTTCACAGGCCGTTCTTCTGCGTAGGCCCGGTGAAAGGCGCATTCCAGGAACGCCATGGCCAGACATGTCAGAAGATACAGGCATGGAGAAGCTTTCATGATAGGTGAACGACTCTGTTAGAACAGAAAGAAGACAAAGATTCAATGCTAAAAAGCAAGAAATTCCGCGCGTTTTCCGGGTAATGACGCCTTATTTGCCATACTACGGGGTCAAAACGGCGTTTCTGTCGTTTCTCTGCTTGGCAGCTGTGGGCGGCTGTCTTATGGTGAGCACATGATGAAAAAGATTTTCCCTTGTCTGCTGGTCTTCCTGGCCGTTTTCTGGTGCGGCTGCGAGAATAAGCCGTCCGGAGGAGAAAAGGAACCGGTGCGTTCTGAGAAGAACGGGGAAAAACAGGCTGAATCTTCCGCAGATACGGGAAAGTCCGGAACCTGGAAAAACCGTCTTCAGGCGGCTTCCGCAGGGGCCGAACGCGCCAGGGGAGACGATAAAAAACACGTGGAGGCCCTGAACGAACTTGCCTCCCTTTATGCGGAAGGCCTGCAAAACGGCTGGGTTCATCCGCTGGATGTCCGGTCCTGGTGCGAGTCCGTGGCGGAGTCCGGCGCCGGTTATTCCGGGGAGACGGTCATCGGAGCCCTTTTTCTTTACGGTACCGGAGTAACGCGTGATCCGGCCGCAGCCAGGGAATGGTTTGAATATGGCCTGGGCCGGCCCGGCAGCCAGCGCGGAAATGCCCTGTACATGCTGGGCATGATGTATTCCAAAGGGGACGGCGTCAATCAGGACCAGAACAAGGCCCTGGAACTGTGGCACAAGGCGGCGGATGAAAATCACCCGGGCGCTCTGTCCCTGCTGGGGCGCGCATCCATGGAGGGGAAGCTGGGCTTGGACAAGGATGCGGCATCAGGGCTGGCCTTTCTGGAAAGGGCCGCCAACGGCGGGGATGTGGCGGCGTCCATGTATCTGGGGCGCGTCTACGCCAAGGGGGAGGGAGTGGCGCAGGACATGGAGCGCGCCTTGAAATGGTACCAGCAGGCCGCTTCCGGCGGGGATCCCCATGCGCAGTATATCGTGGGGCTGGCTTATCTGGACGGTTCCGGCGTTCCCGTGGATGAGGGGAAGGCGTTCAACTGGCTCCGTCTGGCGGCGGGGCAGGAACACGTGAACGCCATGCTGATGCTTTCCGTCTGCTACAGCACGGGCAAAGGCACCCGGCAGGATGCGAACATGGCGGAAGTCTGGAAAAAGAAGGCTCTTGAGCTGAATAGCCGGAGGCAGACGCCGCAGGAAGGGCGCCAGCCTTCCTCCGCCCCATGAGGAAGAGTCAGTTTTCCTGAATTTCCTGATGCAGGAATTTCAGGGCTTCCTTCCGTTCCAGAATGGCGAATCCCCGCTCGTCGGGGATGACGAGCAGCCCGTTCCGGTTTTCCAGAATGGCGTGAATCATGGCAAAGACGTGCCCCGTGGCGCATTCGTCTTCCAAAATGAAGCGCAGCATGTTGGTGCGGTCTCCTATTTTTTTCAGGGCGCCGCGGTCGCGTTTGAAGGCTTTGCGCGCGTCTTCCGTCTCCATGACCCAGAACACGTCCAGCTGGGATTCCCCTTCTTCATCCAGGTAGCTGCCTTCCAGCACATGGTCCGGGGCTTCTTCCGGAGCTCCGGAGAGGTTCAGTTGAAAACAGGGGTCCAGGCGGAACATGGCCTGCTGGAGTTCTTCCCCGGAAGGCAGCGGGGCGTCCTGGACGAAAAGCCAGAATTCCTGGTCGTCCCCGGATGAGGCGGCGTGGGTCATGGGCCGGATTGTGGCATTCCTGCGCCATTTTCCCACAGGGATTTGTGACAGTCGGGAGCCGCTGGTTGATTTTTGAATGTTCAACGTCTTCCCGCGCGATTAAAAACAGGGGCATGAGCGAGATTCCCGTAATGATGACCATCGCCGGTTCCGACTGTTCCGCCGGGGCCGGACTCCAGGCGGACCTGAAGGCGGCGCACGCCATGGGCGCTTTCGCGCTGACGGCGGTCACCTGCATCGTCTCGGAAGTGCCCGGACTCGTGCGCGGCATCCAGGAAGTGGAGCCGGAACTGGTGGCCGACCAGGTCAGAATCAATCTGGAACATTTTCCCGTTGCCGCCGTGAAGACGGGCATGCTGTATTCTCCCTCCATTGTCCGCGCCGTGCACGGGGTGCTGAAGAATGCGGACATTCCCCTGGTGGTGGACCCCGTCATGATCGCGACGGCCGGCGACCGCCTGATGCGGGAAGAGGCCGTGGCCGTTTATGAGGAACTGCTCCTGCTGCGTGCCGCCCTGCTGACCCCCAATCTGGACGAAGCCGCCGTGCTGCTCCGTTCCTCCTCCAATCCGGAGCGGGATGAATTGCCGGAAGCCGCCGCCAGGCTGGCCCTGCGGTACGGGTGCCCCGTGCTGCTGAAAGGCGGCCATCTGGCCGGGGACTGCCGCGACGTGCTTGCGGGGCCGGACGGCCGCATGCTGGGGGAATGGACGCGTCCGCGCGTGCGGGATGTCAGCACGCACGGAACGGGGTGCTCCCTGTCCGCCGCCATTGCCGCGCGTTTGGCGGCGGGGGACGGACTCGTGACTGCGGTGGAACGCGGGCTGGAATTCATCGCCGCCGCCATCCGCGACCATGTGCGCTGGGAGCGTCCCGCGCGCGTGGATGCGCTGAAGCTGTGGTGACCTTTTTCCCCGTACGGACTTTGCGGCAATGGCGCCGTGATGCGGGGAAACCCGCTGAAAAGCGGATGGGAAAGCCGCCTTTCTGTGCCCTAATAACGCTTTGTGCTTGCGTATCGGATGCCGGGTTGGTAGTCCTATCTGCGCCCATGTATGGCATGGAGCTTTTCAAAAATTAGTAATTATCATAGCAATATCACTATGGGACAGCAAATCCGCAAAGTCACCAAGCGCCGCAGACGTGCCGATTACCTTAAGCGTAAGAAGGAACAGGCCAAGTTGAATTCCAATACGCCTATCCGCCTGGCTACTCCCGTTGCCAAGGAAGCAAAGCCGGCCGCCAAGGAAGTTCCCGCCAAAAAGACCGCGGCCAAGGCTCCTGCCAAGAAGGCTGACGCGAAGAAAACGGAAACCAAGAAAGCGGAACCCAAGGCCGCTGCCGCCAAGAAGGCTCCTGCCAAAAAGCCGGCTGCCAAGAAGGAAGCCGCCGAGCCCGCGGCTGAATCCGCGGCTGAATAATTGTCCGCATGGCCGGGATTGCCCCCGTGCGTCCATCAAACGGTTTAACAAGCCGCCCCGCCTGATGCGCGGCGGCTTTTTGCGTGCCGCGGCATCTTCCGCATCCGGCCATATTCGCGGCACCGGGCGCAATTGTCCGGAAAATGTATTGACGCTTCACCCTTCGCGGCCCTACATAGAAGGGAATATCATTCCGTTTTTCCGCCATGCGCCACGATACGACAGACAAACCCAAGGGACACCGCAATTACATCATCATTGCCTGTGATGTCCTTCTTTTCCTGGCCATGCTCAAGTGGCTTCCCGTGGAGCCTCAGGTAGCCAAGGGCCTTGCCGTGCTGACGTTCATCGGCATCCTGTGGCTGACGGAGGCTTTGCATGTGACCGTGACTGCCCTGCTGGTGCCTGTTCTGGCCATGTTCATGGGCATTCTGCCGGGCGCCAGGGCGCTGGCCGGATTTGCGGACCCCACCATTTTCCTGTTCTTCGGCGGTTTTGCGATAGCGGGGGCTCTGCATGAACAGAAGATAGATTCATGGCTAGCCGGGAAGATACTGGCCGTGGCGCGGGGAAGCCTGGGCATGGCCCTGGTTCTGATTTTCCTGGCGACGGCATTCCTTTCCATGTGGATGTCCAATACGGCCACTGCGGCCATGATGCTGCCGCTGGTGATCGGCCTGCTGGACCGCATTCCGAAGGAGAAAATCAAGACCACGGCTCCGTTCGCCGTGCTGGGGGTGGCCTACAGCGCGTCCATCGGCGGCATGGGCACGCTGGTGGGCTCTCCTCCCAATGCGATTGCGGCCCATGAGCTTGCCATGGGGTTTGCGGAATGGTTCCGTATTGCAATGCCCATTGTGGCCGTGTTCGGCGTGTTGGTGTTCTCCCTGATGTACCTGTTTTTCAAGCCCAACCTGAAGCTGCACGTGGATATGGCGCCCGCCACGGACGAGGAACGGCCTTCCGGCCTGGACGGAAAGCAGATTCGCGTTTTGATCCTGTTTGCCGTGATTGCGGGGTGCTGGATGGGCAGCGGTTTTCTTTCCTCCCTGCTGGGCGGCATTCCTTCCATGGATACGCTGATTGCCCTGTGCGCCGTGGTGCTGCTGCCCCTGTGCGGCGTCATCAACTGGAGCGGCATTGCCAAAAATACGGATTGGGGCGTGCTGCTCCTGTTTGGCGGGGGCATTACTCTCAGCACGGTTCTCGTTCAGACGGACGCGGCCAAATTCCTGGCAAATCAGGTTTCCGACCTGGCAATGGGGCAGAATCCTCTGATCATTCTGCTGATCATCAGCGTTTTTATCACGTCCCTGACGGAGTTTTGTTCCAATACGGCCAGCGCCGCCCTGGTGGCTCCGCTGATGGTGACGGTGGCTTCCGCCATGGGAATGTCCGCCACGCCGCTGGTGCTTCTGGTAGGCATCGGCGCTTCCTGCGCGTTCATGCTCCCCGTATCCACGCCGCCCAACGCGCTCGCCTTCGCCACGGGGAGAGTCCCCCAGATGTCCATGATCAAGGTCGGCCTGCTGATCAATGTGGTGCTCGTGTTCGTCAAGGCGTTCTGGGCCTGGATATTCTGGATGTAACGCCGCCGGAAGGGGAATATGGCCGGTTTCATGGGGCCTTCCGTTTTACACGGGAGTGCTGTCCTACAGCCTTTTCATGAGGCCTTTTCCTGCCGTTCCAGGGCGGCCTTCTTGTCCAGTTTGGCCAGTTTGGCGATCAGGTAGAAGAAGGAGGGAATGAAGAAAACGCCGATAAAGACGGCCGTAATCATCCCCCCGATCACGCCGATGCCCACCACCTGCCGCGCCGCCGCTCCCGCGCCCGTGGCCAGGGCCAGAGGAAGACAGCCCATGATGAAGGCGATGCTGGTCATCAGGATGGGCCGCAAACGGATTCTGGCCGCATCCAGGGTGGCGGTGAGCAGGTCTTTCCCCTGTTTGAGTTCCAGCACGGCGAATTCCACGATGAGGATGGCGTTTTTCGCCGCCAGGGCAATCAGCACGATGAGCCCGATTTCCGAGTAAATGTTCAATTGCTGGCCGAAAATCCACAGCGCCGCGAAGGCGCCCAGAATGGCGATGGGAACGGTCATGAAGACGGCGACGGGGAGCGACCAGCTTTCATACAGGGAGGCCAGGATCAGGAAAACGAATATGGCGGAGGCCGCGAAAATCATGCCGATGGTGATGCCGTGCTGCGCCTGTTTTTCCTGATAGCTCATGCCGGAGTATCCGTAGCCCATGCCTGCGGGCATCGTCTGGGTAAATACCTCTTCCAGGGCGTTCATGACCTGTCCGGAGGAATAGCCTTCCGCTGGCGTGATGTTGAGCTGGGAACTGTTGAACATGTTCTGGCGGATCAGGAATTCCGGGGCCCATCCGTGCGTGACGTTGATGACGGAGTCCAGAGGAACCGGGTCCCCGTTGTTGTTGCGCACGTAGAACATGGAAAGCTTGTCGATGCTGTCCCGGTATGGGGCGTCCGCCTGCATGTACACCTGCCATTCCTGGCCGTAGATGTTGAAGTTGTTCAGGAAGGTACTCCCCATGTACGCCTGGATGGTGGCATAAATCTCATCCACGTTCATGTTCTGGAGGGTAGCCTGTTCCGTATTGACGTTCAGATTGTATTGAAGGTTGGAGGGAGACATGAAGTTGCTGATGCCCGCAATTTCCGGCCTTTTCCCGGCCGCCTCGATGAATTTGGACGTATTGGAGGCCAGGAATTCCTCGCCTATGCCCTGGCGGTCTTCCAGCAGGAAGGTGACGTCCCCGGACGTTCCCACTCCCGGGAGGGGGGGAGGCGGAACCACGTAGGCCATGCCGGAGGAAATTGACGCGTTCAGCTTGCTCTTCAGCCTGGCGGCGATGGCGTCCGCCGTCATGTCCGGTCCCTTTCGTTCGGACCAGGGCTTCAGGGAAATGAAGAAGAAGGAGTTGGAGGAGCTCTGGACGCTGCTGATCAGGTTGAAGCCGTTGACGGTGGTGACCACTTCCACGCCGGGGTCTTCCCGGATGATCCGTTCAATCTGCGCGGAGGTTTTTTCCGTGACATTCAGGGAGGTATTGTCCGGCAGTTCCGCGCCGCCGAACAGGTAGCCCTGGTCTTCATTGGGAAGGAAGCCGGAGGGAATGAGCCTGGCCATCGGAAAGAGCAGGGCGGTCATGGCGGCCAGCAGCAGAATGGACACCCACATGCGGCGGATCAGCCAGGAACAGGCGTTGACGTACCAGTCCCGCGCCTTGTTGAATCCCTTGTTGAACATGTTGAAAAAGGGGCCCAGCAGCCAGATGGTGTCCGAATTGCCGCCTTTCAGCAGCCGGGAGGACAGCGCCGGACTGAGGGACAGCGCGCAGAAGGCGGAAATGATGATGGACATGCCAATGGTCACGGCGAACTGCTCAAACAGCTTTCCCGATACGCCGGGGAGCAGCAGTGTGGGAACGAACACGCAGGAAATCACCAGGGCCGTACTGACAATGGGGCCGGATACTTCCCGCATGGCCGCGATGGTGGCCGGCAAGGGCTTTTCTCCATTGGAAATGTGGTTTTTCACCGCTTCCACCACCACGATGGCATCATCCACCACCAGGCCGATGGCCAGCACCAGCCCCATCAGGCAGATGGTGTTGATGGAAAAGCCGAAGAACGGGAAGGCGATGAAGGCCCCGACGATGGAGACCGGAACGGCAAATGCCGGAATGAGCGTTCCGCGCCACCCCTGCAGGAAGATGAATACGACCAGGACCACGAGCCCCAGCGCGATGAGCAGGGTGCTGACGATGTCTTCAATCCCGGCGCGTACGGCCAGGGTGGAATCCAGGGAAACCAGGTAATCCATGTCCGGCGGCAGGTTGCTTTTTGCCAGAAGGGCCTTGATGTTGTCCACCAGCTGAATGGCGTTTCCGCCCGGCGCTTCGTAAATGCCCAGGGAGGCGGCCGGCATGCCGTTGACGGTGGAGCTGAGGCTGTAGGTTTCCGAACCCAGTTCCACGCGGGCGACGTCGCTCACCCGCACGATGGAGCTGCCCTGGCCGCGCACCACGATGTTTTCAAACTCCTCCACGGTCGTCAGGCGTCCGGGAGCCTTGACGGTAAAGGAAAGCTGCTGGTCCGGCGGAGCGGGCTGGGCGCCTATCTTCCCCGCCGGATTTACGGCGTTCTGGGCCTGGACGGCCAGCATGACGTCCCTGGCCGTGATGTTCAGGGCCGCCATTTTTTCCGGATTCAGCCAGATGCGCATGGCGTAGCGGCCGGAGCCGAAGACCTGGACATCCCCCACGCCGGGGACGCGCTTGATGGCATCCACCATGTTGATGTAGGCGTAGTTGGCCAGCCACAGGCCGTCATAGGTTCCGTTGGGGGAATAAAAGCTGATGACCAGGGCGGGCAGCCCGCTGGTTTTCCGCAGGGAGATGCCCAGTTCGCTGACTTCCGGCGGAAGCTGGGAGGTGGCCTGTCCGTAGCGCAGGTAGGAGAGCACCTGGTCCATGTTCGCCTCCGTGCCTGTCTCGAACAGGATCATCATGCTCATCTGCCCGTTGTTGGTGTTGACGGAGGTCATGTAGGACATGCCGTCCACGCCGGACATTTGCTGTTCGATGGGGGAGGCGATGGATTTGACCACCGTTTCGCAGTCGGCCCCGGGATAGGTGGCCGTCACCTGGATGGAGGGGGGGATGATGTCCGGGTATTCGGAAACGGGAAGGCGCAGAATGGAGAAGGCCCCCAGCAGGACGATGATGATGGAGAGGCAGAAGGAAAGAATGGGGCGCTTGATGAAGAAGTCGGCCATGGTGAAAAAGGGCTTATTGGTTGGAGGCAGGGACCGCTTTCAGGCGCGCGTCCGGATTCCGGGTGGCCGCCTCCGCCTGGAGAAGGCCGTCCACGACTACTTTGCTCTGCGGAGTGAGGGAGTCCGGCTTCAGGGGAGTGACCTGCTGCCGCTCCCCGATCTGCGTCCCGGCCTGCACGGGGACGATGGAGGGGTGGTTGTTTTCATCCAGCGTGACCACGAAAAAGCGGCCCTGCGTGGAAAGAATGGCCTTGGCGGGCACCGTCAGCGCATTTTTAACGGTGGCGAGCTGCGCCGTGGCGATGATGAACATGCCGGGCCTCAGCAGGTAGTCCCTGTTGGGAAGGTTGGCTTGGACGCGGATCGTTCCCGTCTGGGGGTTGAATGCCCGGTCAATGGCCACGACGGTGGCTTGTTCCGGATAGGTGCTGCCGTCCTTGAGCGTGATGTCCAGCTTGCTGTCCGTGCGGATGCCTTCGTCCCCGTTTTTTCCCGCCTGCTGAATCCATTCCTGCTGGGTGACGGCAAAATTGACGCGGATAGGGTCCACGGAGGAGACGATGGCCAGGGCGCCGCTTTCCGGACTGACCAGGTCGCCTATGTTTGTCTTGGAGATGCCGGCGATTCCGTCAAAGGGGGCGTACAGGATGGTGTAGGAAAGGTTCCTTTTGGCCAGTTCCAGCGCGGCCGTGGCCTCCCTCACCTGGGCTTCCGCAGCGATGGCGGACAGGCGCGTGTCTTCATATTTTTGTTTGGAGATGGCGTTCTCCGCCGCCAGCGGCTTGTAAATCTGCAAGTCGTAATTCAACTGCTGCAACTGGGCCTGCGACTGTTCCAGCGTGGCCTGGGCCTTGGTTACCTGGTCCTTGAAAACGGTATCGTCAATCCGGAAGAGGACTTCCCCCTTTTTCACGACGGCGCCGTTGGAATAGTTCTGCGTTTGCAGGTAGCCCGTCACCTGCGGCACGATGGAGGCGTTATCCACCCCGTCCAGATGGCCCACCCAGCTTCCCTTGACGGGAATGTCCATCGCGACCGGGTGTTCATACGTAAGCGTGGGCATTTCAGGCGCCTGCCGTTCCGCTTTTTTACAGCCGGGAAGGAGCAGGCAGGTCACGGAGAGAAAGGCGGCAAAAACGGAAATAGAGCCCGTCAGGCGTGTCAAGTCCATGCTGTGAATGACATGTCCGGGTGTCCCTTTGTTGAAAGAAGGCTTTCCGGGCGGCAGCGCCGTCCGTGTCATGCAGGGGTGATTTCGGCCGCATCATGCGGCCGGATAGGCCACGGACGCCGGAGGGAAGGAGCTGGGGAGGAAGGCTCCCGTCAGCTTCCCGAACCACAGGATGGCGTGGGTGCCTGCAACGATGAGGATCACGTCCAACCGGCCATGTTGAATATCTTGCCGTGGAAGATGCTGCTGTTTGATTCTGCCCTATTTGTATAAAAAGGCGGTTTTCGGCGTACGGCCTGCCGTGCGGTCAAGCAGCGGTGGGATTTCCTTGTTTAAGTATCCGGCCTGTTTCAGGTACTTTTTAATTTTGGCCGCATTGCCGGGAAAAGAGCGGAGCAGCATGGCAATGAAATCTTCTTCCAGCAGTTGAATATTGTTTTTGACCATGTCGTTCCTTTTGGAGGCCGTACTCAGCTTGTACTGGAACAGGCGTTCCCTCCGCTGCAGTTGCAGAAAATCCAATTTCTTTTTGTTCATCAGATTCCGGGAGTCTGCCATGAATTCTTCCCCCTTTTTCTGTTGTTTTTTCTCTGACTCGGGATCGTAGGAGAGACGCATGTCTTTAATGATCCGGGCACAATACTCGGCGCGCAGGATAGTTGGAATGACCGTGTCTCCGTTTATCGCGTCGTTGCGGGAATAAGCCATATGGCGGACCGCACTGATTTTGGTCAGATAATCCAGTAATCTTGAATGAGACCAGGAAATCATTTCATCCGGTTTTTCCTCCATTTGAAAAAACGGAGCCGCCGCGACGTAGTAAAAAACCCATAAACGGGATTGGATACGCTCCATGTCTCGAACCTGTTCATCTTCATCATCTATCTTTGCCAGTTCCCGGGATGCGGACTGATAGAACTCCTCCAGCTTTCCTTCCTCAAGCAATGTGTTTAGTTGAAAAGCCATATTCTCCGGAGACTTGAGAATCCGGGGACAGGGGGGAGAAGGCACATCAGGAGCCAGCTTTACCGGTGTACCGAGAACTAAACCGGCACCTGCCAAACAGGAAAAAAAGATGATGATGATCCGGGCCATAAAGATTGTGTCAGGGTTTCCGGTTTGCGTGACGTCTTGTAACAGAGCTGCTTGATTCCCGTTCTTTGGACACTACGGCCGAATGGTGTTACTTTGATGGCAACGCCTTCTTCCTTGAAGCCGACCAGTCGAATCGAAAATACCGTTTTTGCGTAGTGATGTCTACGATTGAATCTGAACATTGGCTGGTACTGAACTTGGTGACCCGGCACCATTCCTGAGGCAAATCCTTGCAGCGGTTCATGGTCTTGGGGATCCGGTGTTATCAATAAGAACGAGTCTCCCGTTTACATCAGCAGCTATGACCAACGGTTTGTGTTCATCCGCCATTTCGGGAAGTGGCTTGGGAATGTTCTTTAAATGGGTTTTGGAAATGACTTCCCATTCCAGTTTTTCTGCATCTCGCATGAGAGAAGGTTTTCCTGTCAGGGGAGCGTCACCAATTCCCCAATCCCCAGGTTTTTACGCTTTTTGTCTTCAGCTCCGCTTTTGGGCGGTTCTTTACCTTCTTCTTTTGCAAGATGAATATCAGCGGATAGTTCATCCGGAACCGATTCCATTTGCAAAGTGCCGGTATTTTCCTTCCCGGCGTTTGCGACAGATGGAAGAATTCCTCCTGAAACCGGCCCTGCGGATAATTTCGTGATGGAGGCGACATGGAGCATGAGAAGAGATTAGAGATTGGATTAAAACGCCATCAGCCTTCTCTAAAGAAGAAAATATGTTCCTTAATTGTCCATGATTTTTTATTGGATTCTAGGTGGCCTGATCCGTGTTTTATCCATTTTTACGGGATAAAAATGTATCAGGATTTATGGCTGGAGTCCCCCAGCATCCGGATGAATTCCCCGATCCACAGGACGATGGAAGTTCCTGCCAAGATAAGGCCCCAGTCCGTCCAGCTCAGGGGTACTACGTTAAACATCTTGCCGCCGAAGGTGACAATGAGGTACTGCCCGGTCAGGATGAGCAGGGCCACCAGGCCGAAGCCTCCGATGCTGGCGCCCATGCGCGCGAAAGCGCTCCTGTGTGTATTGAATGCCTTGGCGTTGAACATGTTCCAGAACTGAAGAAGAACGAAGATGGTGAAGAACAGGGACAGTTCGTAAGGCGTCAGTTCATGTTCCGGGGATGAAAAGTCCAGGTAGCTTCCCAGATAGCCGGAGACGCTGAATTGGGTGAGGCTGGTGATGTCCGCATGCTTGAAGTATTGGAGCAGCCCGAACAGGAAGGCCACGAACAGAATGCCCACGCCCAGGATGTCCCTGCCCATGGGGCGGGTGATGATATGGTCCGTGGTTTTGCGCGGCGGGTCCCGCATCACGCGTTCGTCCGGCGGCAGGGAAGCCAGGGCCAGGGCGGCGAAGGTGTCCATGATCAGGTTCACCCACAGCATTTGCGTGACGGTGAGGGGGGATTCCGTTCCCAGAAAGGCGCCGATGAGCACGATGAGGCAGGCCGCCACGTTGATGGTCATCTGGAACACGATGAATCGCTGGATGTTCCGGTACAGGGAACGGCCCCACATGACGGCACGGGAAATGCTCATGAAGGAGTTGTCCAGAATGGTGATGGCGCTGGCCTCCTTGGCGACGGTGGTGCCGTCCCCCATGGAAAGCCCCACCTGGGCGGCGTTCAGCGCGGGGGCGTCATTGGTGCCGTCCCCGGTGACGGCCACCACCTGGCCTTTCCGCTGGAGCAGCTTTACCAGGCGTTCCTTGTCCATGGGCCTGGCGCGGCACATGATTTTGAGGTCCATCACGCGGTCCAGCAATTCCCCGTCCGGCGTCCGTTCAAATTCCACGCCCGTCATCAGGCGGTCCGGCGTGTCCGCTTCCGTCCACAGGCCGATCTGGCGGCCGATTTCCCGTGCGGTGCCCGGCGTGTCTCCCGTGACGATCTTGATGCTGATTCCGGCATCCATGCAGTCCTTCACGGCCTGGGGAACGTCGTCCCTGACGGGGTCGGAAATGGCGGTGATGCCCAGGTAAACCAGGTCGTGCCGTGCCAGTTTCCCATCCTGGAACACGGGGGCGTCATCATCCAGAATACGGTAGGCGAAGCCCAGCGTGCGCATGGCCTGGTTCTGGTAGGCCAGCAGTTGTTCCTCAATGGCCGGGCGCATGGCGGCGGCGTCCGTCTCTCCGTCCGGCGTGCGCACCGTGGCGCAGTTGCCCAGCACGATTTCCGGCGCGCCCTTCACGTACAGGACTTTTTTACCCAGCAGGGGGGAGTCCACGACGGTGGCCATGTACTTGCGTTCCGTGGAGAAGGTGAGCTGTTCCAGAACGCGCGCGTTTTCCCGCAGGTCCAGGTAGTTTACTCCCTGGCCGTGCAGCCAGAGCAGCAGGGCACCCTCCGTCGGATTGCCCAGCGCCTTGATGTGTTCGGGATCGGCATAATCCAGGAAAGCGGTGGAGTTGACGGCAATGCCTTCCCGGATCAGGTTCCCCAGTTCGTCATCCGCCGGGAGGGCGTCTCCCAGGCCGTAGAAATTCGCCTTGTACACGTTCATCTGGTTGCGCGTCAGGGTACCCGTCTTGTCCGTGCAGATGACGGTGGCGGCCCCCATGGTCTCGCAGGCGTGCATCTTGCGCACCAGGTTGTTGGCTTTCAGCATGCTTTTCATGCTGAGGGCCAGGCTCAGCGTGACGCTCATGGGCAGCCCCTCCGGCACCGTCACCACGATGACCGTGACGGCGATCATGATGGTGTTCAGGATGTAGCTGCCCGCGGCCAGCCAGTCCACCGCGCCTTCCAGACGGGTGAAGTACAGGGTGAGGCGGCCAATGATGATCAGGGCGGCAATGGCGTAGCTGGCCCAGGTAATCAGGTCCCCCAGCCGGGAAAGCTGGCGGTTCAGAGGCGTTTCCACCTTGTTGTCTATCTGGGAGCCTTCGTAAACCTTGCCGTATTCCGTCTTGTCCCCCACGGCCTTCACTTCCATGACGCCGTGGCCGTCCACCACGGTGGTTCCCTTCAGGACATGGTTGGAGGGATAGGTGGCGTCCGGCTTGAATTCGGCTTCCACCGTGGTTTTGCTGATGAGGGGTTCCCCGGTCAGCGTGGATTCGTTGACCTGGAGGGAAACGGCGTCCAGCAGAACACCGTCCGCGGGGACTTCCTCTCCGGTGTTCAGGACGACGACGTCTCCGACCACCACGTCGCGGCGGGGAATTTCGCAGATATTGCCGCCGCGGATGACCTGCACCATCGTATCGTCGTTGACCTGGTTCAGGATTTCAAATTTTTTATTGGCGCTCACCTCAAAGGCGAAGCCTACGCAGGTGGCCAGCAGAATGGCCACCAGGATGCCGACGGGTTCCAGAAAGACGCTTGCCGGTTCCGCCCCGGAGAAGAATTGGTAGCAGGCTACGCCGACAGACAGCACCAGGGCTACGAGAAGTATCTTGATGATGGGGTCGGAGAATTTTTCCAGAAACTGCTTCCACAAAGGCTCCTTTTCAGGGGGAGTCAGGATATTGACGCCGTATTTGTCACGGTTTTCCAGAACCTGCTTTTCCGTGAGTCCCTGGTAATGTGCTGTATTCTTCATGTCCGGAACGCTTGTTTACCTGATTCGGTCCGGGGATGGAAGCCCATAGGGCGCTTTGAAGGAACGATGACGGGAGTTTTTGCGGCGCGGGTCCCTCCTGAGGGCATATCCGGAATTGCAGACTTGACTTTGAACGTGTTCCGGCGATTCTGGTGGACCTATGTGGAACGATCTCTGTCATGGCCTTTCCGTTCTTTCCGCCGCTTTTGCGATCGCCTGCCGGTCGTGGGGCTTCTGGATGTCCGTAGGCGGTGTGGCGGGGCTGGCAGCGGTTTACGTGTGGTGGAGGCGGCGGATGGTGCTGTGGGCTTTTTTCCTGGCGCTCCTGTTCCCCCTGGCCGTAGTGGGGATTGTCTGCTGCAAGCTGATGGACAGGGATAGTTTTTTGTGCGTGGCGCAGCCGGAGGCCAAATCCCTGGCGGGCGTGTATGCCGTGGAGTCCACCCCCCGCGAGCGGTGGTTTTCCCGCCCGGCGGAGCTGAACCGTTTTTTCCAGGTCAGTTCATCCACTATCCAGCTTCATGAAGACGGAAGCTGCGAGGTTTCCTCCTTCCCCCGCCGGGAGTCCTGGGGATGGTGGATATCACAAGCGGAGAACAGGGACGACTTGTCCGTGCTGGAGGAAGATCTTGTCTCCACCTACCGGGGCACCTGGTCCCTGACGCAGAACGGAGGGTATTATGCCGTATCCATTTCCTGCCCTCCCGGGAACGGCTATACCCTTTATCTGGGCGGCGAGAATGCGCAATGCCTGGTGATGCCCGTCAATCCGTCCAATCCCATGGAGGCGGTGACGTTCGAGAAGGTAGGGCGGTGAAGGGCGGCCGTGGATGAAAGGGGCACCGGTTGGGAGGAGCCTCTTGTTAAGATGACATTCCCCGTTTAATATTCGTAAGAGTTGCGGAGAATGGCGGCTTCCGTGCCCGTGAATGGGGTTCGGTTTGTTTCGCCTGTCCTGCGGGCTCTGAGCCGCACACTTGGTACGGTCCATGAATATCCGGTTTCCCTGCCTTGAGGGCTGAAAAAGTCTTTGCGGCGTCGCGGACAGAAATGAGCTGGCAGTTGTTCTGCGGTTCCGGATATTCGGAGGCTATTTGACTTTTCCTCCTTCATAGACGAATACCTCGAAGGGTTTCAGCGTGAAGGTGAGTTCCTTGTCAATGTCCACAGTCTTTCCGGTGAAGCCGTCCAGGGGGCGCTGGTCGTCAAAGGAGTCCTTGAAGGTAATGCCGCCTTTGACGTTGGCGGGAATGTCCAGGATGCTGCGGAGAGTGGCGGTCAGGCTTTTTTCCCGGTCGGAAGAGTTGCGGAGGGCCAGTGTGGCCTTGTCCTTGTTCCAGGCGGCCCAGCCGTAAACGGAGCCTTCCCTGCTTTCCTTGTCCCACGGGTTGCCGCCCACCCAGTGCACGTCGTCCAGCACGTCCGCATTGCGGCGTATCCACTTGATGCCTTTGGCAAGTTCGTCCCACAGCACGCCGCCATGGGCGTTCATCAGGTCACGGTCCAGATAGAGCTCCTGGAGAGAGGTTCCGCACGCCACGGCGCAGCGGAGTTCCTTTTTCACGTTTTCCGGTTCCTTGGGCATGCAGTCTGGAGGACCGTGCCTGGTGACTATCAGTCCGTGCGTCATCATGGAGTTGATGGGCATGAGCGGAGAGCCCTGGACGAATACCTCATGCACCAGGCGGTCGCGGTAGGTGATCCATTTGTCGCGGTTGTCGCCCACGCCGATGGTGCCGAAGTCGTTTTCCTGCCTCCAGACGGAGTCCGCGTAACGGAACCAGAAGGGGGAGGCCCAGGTGCCTACGGTACAGTTGATGTACAGGTCGCCCTTCTTTTTGCGAAGCGCCTCCACCACGCGGATGATGCCTTCCGCGTCTTCCTCGTTTCCGGGGCCTTTGGCGTGGAAATGGGTGCTGATGCCGTCGAATTTGAAGTATTTCATGTTGTAGTCCTTCACCATCTGGGAGCAGCGGCCCACGAAGGCGTCGAAGTATTCCTTGTTGGAAAGCTGGAAGTTGCCGATTTTGTTGTCCGGATGCTTGACGTTCCAGTGGGCGAGGCGCTTGCCCTTGGAGGCTCCGTAGCCGCCCACCGGGCCCAGCCATGCGCCGATGCCCGCCTTCTGTTTGGCGGCGGCGGCATTAACGCGCCTGAAGCCCTGGGGGAACATCTTGTGGAAGTCCCACAGGCTGTTGAATTCGTCCCAGCCGTCATCCCAGACGAAGGCGTCAATGGCCGTGCCGCTCTTCTGGAAAAATTGTTCCTGCCAGTCTTTCAGCACGGCCAGGCATTGCTCTTCCGTCATGCGTTTGGCGGGGTCGGAATCGTTGTTGCGGTTGATGTTCAGCTCATACCAGGAGTTGTAATGGATGAAGGGGCGGTAGGGCATGGCGCGCTCCCGTTCCATGTACGCGAGGAAGGACCTGCGCTGCTGCCCGGGGGCGAAGAGACCGATAACGGAGGATACGTTCCAGATTTCCCTGGGCTGGAGGGTTGTCTTGCGGCTCCAGACGCCTTGCGCTATTCGGGAGTCCGCCGGCAGGGCGTCTTCCTTCTCCGCGGTGGTTACGGGCAGGGAGAAAGTGATTTCCCCCTTGCTGGCGATCGGCTCCGTCTTTGTTTCCGCCCAGTAGCGCAACATGTAGCCGCCCCTGGCGGGAACCTTGACCTTGTAGGTATTGTTGGCGCTGGAGTCTCCCGTAACGCCGGGATGGAAATCGGAATCAAGGACGGCTCCCTGCGCGGACAGGAGCTGTACTCCGGCGAGGTTCAGCTTGTTGTTTCCCCCGTCGCCCCCTGTGTACCGGAACGTAATCGTGAGATTGCCCTTGCCGTTGATGGAGACGGGTCCTTCCGCGGCGGCAAGATGGTCCCCGTACTGTTTTTTCAGTTCCCGGGGGATGTTGAAATTGCCCGTCCAGGAGTTTTTCACCCATTTATCCGCTTTCCAGTCCGTGCCGCCGTCCCCGGCATTTTCCGCGTTTCCGGCGGTATTGATGCCCATGGGAGTTTCCAGCGCGGCGAATGCCAGGTCATTGACGACGAGCGCTCCCCTGGCGTTTCCGGAAATGCGCGGTTCCCCGGCTTTTCCGCCGATGAGGTCATACTGCATGGCCACGATGTTTTTCATCTGAACGGGCTGGGTGCTCACCAGCCGCAGTTCCTGGCGCAGGTAGTGGGAATTGTCCCGCAGTACGGCGCGCCAGGAAATGCGCAGCGTGCCGTTCAGCGCCTGAAAGGTGGCCGTCAGGGCTTTGCCCGGGTAGCGTTCCGCGAGTCTGAACGCCTTGGGATCGGGCGGCAGGTTGGCAATTTTGACGTTGGACGCCTTCAATTCGGAAGATTTGATGCTCCGTCCGTCTGCCAGGTTGACGATGAACAGTTCTCCCCCCGCCTTGGCGACGGGGCCCAGTTTAGACGTGAGACCGCCAAAGGAAATGCTGCCGTTTTTATCCAGGAATTTGGCTGTCAGGATGCTGTTGGAAAGAGTATAGGCGGAGCCGGACTGTACTGCTCCGGCGGCTCCGGGAGGCGGTCCCGGGAAGACGACAGCCGCCGTGGCTGCGGACAACATGGCTGGTACGGCGGCCAGTAGAAGAATTCTGTTGAGGAATTTCATGGAGCAGAATGAATGGAATTGCAGGAAATCGTAAAGTCTGACGCTGTTTCTTCAAGGAAAAACGCTCCGAATAGCTGGCCGGCTTCCGGATGTTTTTCAATGCTTTCCGGATACGGGGGAAAACGGGACTTTTTGCCACGGCATGACACGAAAGCATTGCTTTTTTGTCCTCCGCCCTGGGTCTAATCTGCATGTACAGGGTAGCTGATCAGATCGTTGAAATCTTGGAAAGGGCAGGCGTCAAGCGCATTTACGGCATTGTAGGGGACAGCCTGAACCCTATCACGGATGCGCTGCGGAAGAAAAAGACCATTGAATGGATCCATGTGCGCCATGAAGAGGCGGCCGCCTTTGCCGCGAGCGCGGAAGCCCAGTTGAGCGGGAACCTGGCCGTCTGCTGCGGCAGCAGCGGCCCCGGCAACCTCCATTTGATCAACGGCCTGTTTGACGCCCACAGGAGCCACGCTCCCGTGCTGGCCATCGCCTCCGACATTCCGCAGAGCCAGATAGGCCTGGAATATTTCCAGGCCACGCATCCGGAACAGCTTTTCAGGGAATGCAGTTCTTATGCGGAACTGATTTCCGAAGGGTCCCAGGCTCCCCGCATCCTGATGTCCGCCATCCAGCATGCGTGGGCCAGGCGCGACGTGGGCGTCGTCGTCCTGCCCGGAGACATCGCGGACGCTCCTGCGGAAATGGAGGACCTGGTGCATCTCCCTTCCTACACCCGTGAGCACGTCGTTCCGGAACACGAGTCTCTTTCCCTTCTGGCGCGGATGTTTGACGAGCACCGCCGCATCACCTTTTTCTGCGGCGCCGGATGCGCCGGGGCGCAGGACAAGGTTGTCCGGCTCGCCCACCGCCTGAAGGCCCCGATCGCCTACACGTGGCGCGGGAAGGATTATTTTGAGCATGACAATCCCCTGGGCATCGGGATGACGGGGCTCCTCGGCTGGGGAGACGCCTACAAGGCCATGCACGAAAGCGACATGATCGTGCTGTGGGGGACGGATTTTCCCTATTTCAATTTTATTCCCACCAAGCCGAAGATCGTGCAGATCGACAGGCGCGGGGAAGTGCTGGGACGCCGCTCCCGCCTGGACCTGGGCATTTGCGGGGACGTATCCGTTACGGCGGAAGCGCTGTTGAACATGGTTCAGGAGAAAACGGATTCCGAGCATCTGGAGGCCTCCCTGAAGCGCCACGCCAAGGACGTAAAGGACATGAACGCGTACATGGAAGGCAACGACAAGGAGTCTCCCATCCGTCCGGAGCAGCTCACCACCGCCCTGAACAAGTATGCCGCTTCCGACGCCGTGTTTACGGTGGATACGGGCACCCCGTGCATCTGGAGCGCCCGCTTCCTTTGCGCGACGATGGGCCGGAGCATGATTGCCTCCTTCAACCACGGTTCCATGGCCAACGCCATGCCGATGGCCATGGGCGCGCAGAAGGAATATCCGGACCGCCAGGTGATTGCCCTCTGCGGGGACGGCGGCCTGTCCATGCTGCTGGGGGATCTCATCACGATCGCACAGTACAAGCTGCCGGTCAAAATCGTGGTGTATAACAATGGCTGCCTGGATTTCATCCAGCTGGAAATGCAGGCCGCGGGCCTGATTCCGTGGCAGATCGACCTGGACAACCCGTCTTTTTCCGCCGTGGCGGACGCCATGGGCATCAAGGGGTTCCTGCTGGACAAGTCCAGCCAGGTGGACCAGATGGTGCAGACGTTCCTGAATTATCCGGGGCCGGCGCTTCTGGACGCCCATGTGGACCGGGATGCCCTGGCCCTGCCGCCCTATATCAGCGTGGGACAGGCCGCGGATTTCTCCCTTTCCATGATGAAGCAGACCTTCACCGGAGAGATCAAGCAGGTCTGGAATACGCTGGCGGGTAACAGGAAGCTGTTCAAGCCGTGATGTGCTGCGGACAATGGGCAGATGCCGGAGATTAAAGATGAAGTTGTCTTTCCTGTCTTTAATCCTTTGTCCTGGGTCACTCCATTGAAAGGGCTTTTTTCAGCGCTTCCGTCACCATTTTCGGGTTGGCCTTGCCTCGGGCAGCTTTCATGACCTGGCCGGTGAGCCAGTTGAGGAGCTTGTCGTTGCCGCCCAGGATTTCCTGAACCTTGTCCGGGTTGGCGGCGATGACTTCCGCCACGATGCCGTCCAGGAAGGAGGAGTCCGCCTTTTCAAAGCCGAGCAGTTTGGCGGCTTCCGCCGCGGAGAGGTCCGGCTCCTCCCACATTTTGTTGAAGACTTCCCGGGCCTGGTTGTTGGAGACCGTGCCGTCGTCAATGATGGCGATCAGCCCGCGGATGGCTTCCGGCTTCACCGGACATTCGGACGGGCGCATGCCTTTTTCGTTCAGGACGGAGGAAATGTTGTTGATTACCCAGTTGGCCACTTTCTTGCCGCTGGAGGCTCCCTGCGCGGCTTCTTCAAAGAAGCGGGCCAGCTCCAGGTCTCCTACCAGCACGTTGGCGTCGTATTCGCTCAGGCCGTATTCTTCCATGAAGCGTTTCTGCCGCTCCTGCGGGAGTTCCGGAATCATGCCGCGCACCTTGTCCAGAAGCGGGGCCGTGCGCACGGGCACCAGGTCAGGGCAGGGGAAGTAGCGGTAGTCGTGCGCGTCTTCCTTCGTGCGCATCACGGAGCTTTCCCCCCGTTCGTCGTCCCAGCGGCGCGTGGACTGCACCTGGGGAATGCCCATGTCCAGTTCTTCCGCCTGGCGCCGGATTTCGTAATGCAGGGCGCGGCGCACCGCGGACATGGAGTTGAGGTTTTTCATTTCCACCTTGGCGCCCAGCTCCTTCTGGCCTTTTGGCCGCAGGGAGATGTTCACGTCGCAACGCATCTGGCCCTTTTCCATGTCGGCGTCGGAAATGTCGCCGTAGTTCAGGATTTGCTGAAGGGATTTGAGGTAGGCGTAGGCTTCTTCCGGAGTGTCGATGTCCGGGTCGGAGACGATTTCCATCAGCGCGGACCCGGCGCGGTTGTAGTCGATCAGGGAATAGGTGGCGTGGTGGGTGATTTTGGCGGCGTCTTCCTCCAGATGGATGCGCGTAAGCTTGACCGTGCGGAACGGGGGCACTCCGGCCTTGATCACGTCGTTGGGGTAGGACCACGGGTACAGAGGCACTTCGCCGCCCAGGCACAGGGGCAGGTCAAGCTGGGAGGTCTGGTAGTTCTTCGCCATGTCCGGGTAGAAATAGTTTTTGCGGTCCCACTGGGATATTTTCGGGCTGGAGCAGCCCAGCATCAGCCCGGTCAACAGGGTGCGTTCAATCGCGAATTCGTTCAGGACGGGCAGGGCACCGGGCAATCCCAGGCAGGTGGGGCAGACGCGCGTATTGGGTTCAAAGCCAAAGCCGGTCTCGCAGGAGCAGAACATTTTGCTCTTTGTCTTGATCTGGCAGTGGACTTCCAGGCCAATGGTCACGATGTAATCTGAAATTGCCATAAAATTCGGAACGCTTGAGTATCGCGGAAACTGTACGGGACCGCCTCCGGCCTGTCCAGTAAAAAGCCCTTTCCGCCGGGCGCAGGCGGGAGGGCGCGGAGTCAGGGATAAAGTGGACGACAAAACGCCGGGCGAATGGACCGGGAATTGTCCGGGAACCGTTGTTGCGGCTTCCGGGAACGACCGTTTGAGTTTTTTTCCTTGCCGGTATCTGACGGCATTCATTTTTTCCGCCGGGAAAGAAGCGTATTTGAGCAAATCCGGTGCAGGAAAGGGCAGGGCATCCTTTCCATGTCCTTAACCCTTAAATTTGGGAAGGAACCTTCTTTTTGCCGCGGGCGCATGCCGTCTCCCCCATCGGCCCGGATGCCGGAGCCGCTTTTCAGATTTGCCCGGAAAGGGCACCTTCCTTTTCTCGCCGCCCGGGCATGGGGACCGGCTGCCACTCGGGCGTCCAGTTTCCGGCTTTTGTTTCTTTCGGCGCTTTCCGGGGCGCCTCTTTCTTCGTTCTGGACGTTCAGTCCTGTAAAATGCCCAGTTCCTTGAGCTGCTGGATGGGGCGTTCCGGCCAGAGCTTGTTGGCGACGGGGCTGGCGGGGCTCGGATGGAGCAGGGTGCCGATGGTGAACGATTTGTCCGGCAGGAGCGCGGCGGCAGCCCGGAGCTTTTGCGTGGCGTATGCCCCCACGCCCACGAGGGTATGCGGATTCAGGATGGTGATGAGGGCTACCAGATGCCGCATGCACACGGCGTCCACGGCGGCGCGCTGTTCCGCGGGCAGCTTGTCCGGAGTGATGTTGGCGCCTGTGGCGCTCATCCAGACCAGGGGGCAGTAGTTGGCCACGTAGTTGTGGCGGAAGAAGTTTTCCGCCGTGCCGAAGGTTTCCGCAAACAGCCCCCACAGGCGGCGGCCGCTCACTTCCGAACGCGGGCAGTCAAACCCCTCCACGGGGCGTTTGGGGTGGGTGTGTTCCGGCCTGCCCACTTCTTCGCGGATGTGCATCCAGTTGACGACGGCGTCCACTTCTCCGAAGGGCACGCCCGTCTGGGCCATGCCGAAGGGGCCGGGATTCATGCCCAGGAAAAGATGCCTTTTTTCACCGTTTCCGTATTTCAGGACGTATTGTTCGTGCGGAGCCCATGCGTAGGAAAGCGGATTGTAGGTGAAGTGTACGGGCTCCCCGAACCGGAGCCGGGCTGTTCCGTCCCGGAGGTCGGCCGTGGCGTTCAGAATGGCGGATGCGGTGGCGTTCATGCCTCCTTATCATGGGGCCTTTTCGTTTATTGCGCCAGCAAAAACTCCGCGCTTGCATTATTTGTCCGGCACGGTAACATTTCCCCCCGGACAAGTTAACCTTATTACTTATGAGTGGAATAGCCATTATGACATCGGGCGGTGACGCCGCCGGCATGAATCCGGCGATCAAGTCTGCCGTGGATCATGCCCGCCAGCTTGGAATGAATCCCTACGTTGTCTATGACGGTCTGGAAGGGCTGATCGATGGAAAGATCAAGGAGGCTACCCGAGAACTGACCAGCGACATGATTTACCGTGGCGGAACTCTCCTCCGCTCTTCCCGCTCCAAGCGCTTTTTCGACTACGAATTCCGCAAGCAGGCCTATGAACATCTGAAGGCGCGCGACATCAACAAGCTCATCATTATGGGCGGCGACGGCTCTTTCCGTGCCCTGAACGACTTTTTCAACGATTTTGAAGTGCCCTTCGCCGGCATTCCGGCCACGATCGACAACGACATCGCTGGGACGGACTACTGCCTGGGCGTGGATACGGCCCAGAACGTCATTCTGGACTGCATCGATTCCGTGCGCGATACCGCCCGCTCCCATCACCGTGCGTTCGTGATTGAGACCATGGGCCGAGATTGCGGCTACCTGGCGATGACCACCGCCCTGTGCAGCGCGGCGGATATTTGCATCGTCCCCGAAATTCCCTACGATCTGGAGTCCATTTACAAGCGCCTCCAGCCCGCCATCAACGAGGAAGGGAGCTGCATCATCGCCGTGGTGGCGGAAGGCACCCGCGTAGCCCAATACCTCACCCGCTGGTTGACGGAACGCGCCGGCATGGATACCCGCCTGACCGTTCTGGGCCATGTACAGCGCGGCGGCTCTCCCTCCGCCCGCGACCGCCTGATGGGCACCCGCTTTGCCACGCGCGCCGTGGAAGCCCTGCACAAGGGGGACATCAACCAGATCATGGTGTACCACGACGGACAGTACGGCTATGCCTCCCTGGACGCCGTGGCCGGCCAGCAGTATTCCGTCAATCCGGACATCATCAACCTTTGCCGCGAACTGAGCTGCTGATTCGTTCCGCGGCCGGACGCATCTTTTTTTCCGCCCATGCGCTTCTTTCCGGAAGCATGGGCGGATTTGTTTTGAAAAGCCGCATCCGTCCTAGTATCATAAAAGCGGAAATTTTCCTGAAAACAGTATGATGAGAGTTATCGTTACGGGCGGAGCCGGATTCATCGGCTCCAATCTGGTCAGGCTGCTGCTGGAGCGCGGCTGTGAAGTCCTGAACATTGACGCCCTGACTTATGCGGGCAACATTCATTCCCTGGATGACGTGGCGGACCTGCCCGCGTACCGTTTTCTGCATGCGGACGTGCGGGATGCCGAACTGATGCGGCGCACCATGAAGGAGTATTCCCCGGATTGGGTGATGCACCTGGCGGCGGAATCCCATGTGGACCGCTCCATTGACGATCCGGGAGATTTCATTACCACGAACGTGATGGGAACTTTTTCCATGCTCCAGGCCGCCCTGGATTGCTACCGCTCTCTGGAGGGGGAAAGGAAGCAGCGTTTCCGCTTCCATCACATTTCCACCGACGAAGTGTACGGTACTTTGGGCCGGGACGGCCTGTTTACGGAAGCCACGCCGTACAGCCCCCATTCCCCGTATTCCGCCAGCAAGGCGGGCAGCGACCATTTGGTGCGCGCCTGGCACGATACGTACGGCCTGCCCGTACTGGTCACGAACTGCTCCAATAATTACGGCCCCTACCAGTTTCCCGAGAAGCTGATTCCCGTGGTGATCCTGAAGGCCCTGGCCGGGGAGCCCATCCCCGTGTACGGCAAGGGGGAGAACGTCCGGGACTGGCTGTATGTGCTGGACCATTGCGAAGCGCTGTTTACCGTCGTTTCTTCCGGGAAACCCGGGGAAACGTACAATATAGGCGGCAATAACGAAAAAACGAATCTGGAACTGGTGGAGCTGCTGTGCTCCCATCTGGACGAATTGCGGCCGCGCGCGGACGGCGGAAGCTACCGGGACCAGATTACGTTTGTCCGGGACAGGCCGGGGCATGACCTGCGCTACGCGATCGACGCTTCCAAGATACGCCGGGAGCTGGGCTGGGAGCCCAAGCAGGACCATTCCTCCGGATTCAGGAAGACCATCGAATGGTATTTGACCCATGAAGAGTGGTGGCGGCGCATCCTTTCCGGGGACTACCGTTTGGAGCGTTTGGGAATTAATGGATAGGAGATTGATATGAAAGGTATTGTTCTGGCCGGAGGGAGCGGCACCCGCCTGCATCCCGTGACGCTTTCCGTCAGCAAGCAGCTGCTGCCCATTTACGACAAGCCGATGGTGTATTATCCCATTTCCGTGCTGATGCTGGCCGGAATACGGGAGATTCTCATCATTTCCTCCCCGGAGGCCTTGCCGCTATACCGCGAGCTGCTGGGTGACGGAAGCAGGTTCGGCGTGACTTTCGATTTCAAGGTCCAACCCAGACCGGAAGGGCTGGCCCAGGCGTTTACCATTGGGAAGGAGTTCATCGGCGGAGATTCGGTGGCCCTGGTGCTGGGGGACAATATTTTTTACGGCCGCGGCCTGACGGAGAAGTTGAGAAGGGCCGCCGCCCTGGAAAGCGGGGCAACCGTTTTCGGCTACCAGGTGCATGATCCGCAGCGTTTCGGCGTGGTGGAGTTTGACAAGGAGGGAAAGGCGGTCTCCATTGAGGAAAAGCCCGCCAATCCCAAGTCGGACATGGCCGTGACGGGGCTGTATTTTTACGACAACCAGGTGGTGGACATCGCCGGGCAGATTCCCAAATCCGCCCGCGGGGAACTGGAAATCACGTCCGTGAACCAGGAGTACCTGAAGCAGGGGCTGCTACGCGTGGAAAAACTGGCCCGCGGCTATACCTGGCTGGATACCGGAACGCATGATACGCTGCTGGAGGCGTCCATGTTCGTCCGCACGCTGGAACACCACCAGGGGTTCAAGGTGGCGTGTCTGGAAGAAATCGCCTTCAACAACGGCTGGATTTCCGCGGAAGTTCTGCAGAAACAGGCGGAAACCATGCGCAACAACAGCTACGGCCAGTATCTGCTGGATTTGCTTCCTTGAGAGAAGAAAAAGGATGCCTTCCCTTTTTGATTAGTGCGTTTCAGGTTTCGGAAGCGGCGGAGGCACGGCATTTTCCCCTTTGGGGATTTCCACGGTTGTGGAGAGAGGATAGCCCGGAGACAGGACGGCGCGCGTCCCGTCCCGGAATTCAAAGTGGTAGTCTTTGTTTTGGCCGGGATCTCCGGTAGCGAGGGCCACTTTGTAGCGGTCCCCCATGTCCCGGACAAGAAGGAAGCCGGGCCTGTCCATGCTCCGGAGGGGAGCAGGCAGATCCGTACACGGGGAAAAGACGACATATCCCGTGGTGCCTGTTCTCCGGTGGTGGACGGCATGGACCGTTGAGTCTTGCCTGAGGATGGAGACGGGCGGCGTGGAGGAGGCGATGGATTTGGCAAAGTCTGCGGCCTGTTCCGGTGTAGGGGAGACGCAGATGGTATAACTGCAGGCAGCCCGGGCAGGAGATTTTCCGTGATCCAGCCACGCAAGAGCGAAGACGCCACGCGTGGGCTTGTAACAGGCGGCATTGGCGGAGAAGGGAGTTTCCCTGAATTGCTTCCTTCTAATGTCCAGGCAGGGATTGTCCTGAGGATTCCGGAGGTCCTGCCTGTTGAAGTAGGTCCACTCCTGCTCCTGGAACCGGAACCGGAGGGGCGGTCCGGAATGGACGTGGTAATGGTTGCCCAGAACATCGCGCAGGGCGGTGGGTACGGTTCCGTCCAGGTCTGCGCGGCTGGTTTCACGTCCATTGACCAGCGGCGCGTTGGTCCCCGCCTCCCGGGCCTGTTGAAAAAGGGTGGTCACGATGCCGTTCTCCGTTTCCTGGAGGGGAGTGATGTCCGTGGTGACGACCGTGATAAGGTTGTCGAAGAAGAAGGCGCTTTTTTTGAAAGATATGTCCAGGCAGTAGAAGTCGTTTCCCCAGATGCCGTTCTTTTCAAGGGACACGCCGCCGCCCATGTCGTTGCCGTTGTTGAAAAGGGCGTAGCCTTCAAAAAGTTCGTGGCTCTCCCGGACAGGGTTGGTTCCGCCGGGCCAGTGGTTCCAGTTCCAGCCGGAGCGCCGCCAGCCGGTCTCCTTCCCGATCGTCAGGAAAATGGTGCCGTTGCGGCTGTAACGCCCGTAGTTGTTGCTCTCCGTCCAGCCGTATATTTCCAGCCCCCGGCGATGTTTCAGCATGCCGACGGCTGCTGCCTGCCAGTCCGCCCGCCGGTGGATTCCCGTGGCGGCCAGGTTGAGGCTCATATGCCCCTCCACCCGGGCAGGACTGATGCCTTCGGCCCGGTATCGGGCAACTTCCGGGCTGTCTTCTCCATCCAGAGCAGCCAGGTAGAGCGCCGCCATTTCCCGGTCGATGGTTTTTTTGCCGTCGGGGGAACCCATTTGGGCGAGTTGCAGCGCCGTGGACGCCACACTCAGAGAAATTGGCGCCCCGCTGCGCAGGTAGAGATTGGGGGCAAGACGGTTGTGCATGATTTGAAAGGCGCACGCATGCGCGTAGGTGCGCAGTTTTTCCTGTGTTTGAGGGGAAATGCGGAATTCCGTATGGCGGAAGGGCAGAATTTGTGTGTGCAGGAGGGCAGGCGGCGTGTAGCCTCCGTAGCTCAAATGGTGGCCGGTGTGGTGATGGGCGGTTCCGTCCCTGCCGAAAGGGTAGTCGTTTTCCCCGATCGTGCGGTCCAGATAATTTTTATAGGCGCGCAGCCGCTGGTATCGTTCGGCTTCGTCCGGAATCATCAGGATGGCTGCCGGAAGGTGGGAAGAGTAGTTGTAAAACTCGTCACAGGAGCTGTAGGGCGTGCTGCTCAGCATGGCATGGCCCATGTTGAACCACGCCGTGCTTTTGGCCATCTGGTCAAGAATGCCGGCGCGTTCCAGAAGGCTGCGGTGGGAGAACACGGCGGGGGAATAATGGCGGTAGTCGTATCCGTTGCCTATCCAGCCGAAGTTGTTGTTCCCTTCCTGATACCCTTGGTCGAGGAAGTGGCGGCACATGAGGATATACATGGTTTCCGCCTCTTTTTTAAGGTTTCCCTGCTCTCTGCGTATGGCGGCGGCGAGCTGGCGGAAAAGGGGAAGATATGTCTTTTTGAAATCAATGGAGCCCGGAACGGGATGGAAGCCGTTGTCGGTAAGGGCAATCGGCCTGCCTGTGACGCATCCTTCCTTTTCCCTGATTTCCAGAGAGGAAAATTGTTCCCTGAGTGCGGAAAAGTCCCGGTAGGGGAGGCCGCCCTGTCCCCCTGAATGCTCAAAATAGTGTTTTTCCAGCGTCCGCATGGCTGAGCGGGACGAAGGGCCGATTTTTTCTGATGGAACGAGAGGGGGCAGGAAAGGACGGTTGAGGCTGACGTCATGGCTGCTGTAATGGGTCCGGTCCGGCGGCAATTTGAGAAGCTCCGCATCCGCTGCCCAGGGTTGCTGGTCATCCGGCTGGACGGGAGGGGAAAGAATGGCGGGATTGACGACATCCAGCCAGAGGCTGCCGGAAGGGGATTCCGTCCGGAAGACGGCCCTGTCGAATTCCGTGCCCGGAGGTATGCCGAGGTGTTCCGGACCGGCTCCAAGGACCCTCCAGCCGGTATAGTTCAAGTTGTACCAGCAAGAGGCAAGGAGGACGCCGCCCTTGTAGAATTCAAGATGGAGACGTTCCTTTGCGGGGACCGGATTGTACAGCCAGAAGCCGAAGTGTGTGGCGAGGTTCTTTTCCCGCCGGATTTTTCTGGGGGCAAAAGCATAGGCCAGCGTGGAGCCGGGATGCGTCCATTTCCATTCAAGTGAATGGACACCGTCCTTGTAATGCCTGGAAGTCCGGGCAATGGAACTGCCAGGAGAAGGTTCCCAGCCTGTGGCATCCCGTTCAAAATCCGAGCCGTTCACTGTGGCCCGGGCAGGGAGTGAAAAGGGGAAGAAACAGAGAGCCGCGAAAAGGATGGCGGGGATGCCGTTCATATTCATGGTACGTTCCGGTATGGGAATTTGTTTCTCTGTTACCGGCGGCCGTTATGGCAGGTGCGGACAAAGTCCTGAAATATCTTTTCCAGCAGTCTTTTTAATAGGCGTCCCGGTCATTTAATTTTTTTCGTCAGGAAAGCGGGGATCGTTTTTTTCAGGCATGGAGACGATCCGGGGCACGCGACGGAACAATGCCCACGCCAGAAGGACGGAAAAGAGGCACAGGGCCAGTTCCAGCGCGCAGGAGAGCGCCATGAGTATTTCCGGCAGGAACTGCGTCGGCTTGGCCGCCAGGTTCATCCAGAGTGACATGGCCAGAACGATCACAGCGCCTTGGAGGGCATAGCATGCCGCGAGAACGGCCCAGACCAGGAAACGCTTCCTCCAGGCGGCCGGATAGCCTTTTATGTACGGCAGGGAAAAAAAGGCGGTGGCGGCTGCCAGCAGGAATGTTGTTTCCAGAACCGTGTCTGCCGCCATGAGCCTGACGGCGGCAGGGCTGGCGGAGAGAAGAAGGAGGGCTGCATACAGGGCGGGGAAAACCATCAGGAAACTCAGTGTGCGGGTAACATAGCTGCCGCGCGACGCCAGCAGGGCGCAGGCGCCCCACGTAACAAGCACGGACAGGGAAATGATGGCGGCAATTTCCGCCAGGAGCGCCGCGGGCACGCTCCATGCCGCGCTGCCCGGGAGATGAAAGAGTACGGGCATCAGCAGATGGTGCAGGACGGTCAGGACGATTCCGGCACAGAACGCAAGCGCGCAGATGCGGACGGCCTGCCTGACGCCCGGATAAATCATCCAGTCTTCGGGGCGGGGGGAAGGGGAGTCGTTCGGCATGGCAGCGGCGGAGTCATGAAAAAGGGCCGCTTCCGGCGAGGAAGCGACCCTGCAAGTTTAACGCGGAGACGCGAATGGTCAATGCGGATCAGGCGGAAAAGTCGGCGTTTCTCATGTCGCCGGTTTCCTGGAACTTGGTGTGCATTTCAAAGGCTTTGGCCAGGCAGTGGGGCGTATGGCCCTGGGGCGTGAGCGCGATGTACTGGCGCAGTTTTTCCTGATAGTCCGGATGGACGCACTTGGTGATGATTTCCTCCGCGCGGTCGCGGGGGCATTTGCCGCGCAGGTCGGCCACGCCGTATTCCGTGACGATGATGTCCACGTCGTGTTCCGTGTGGTCGTGGTGGGAAACCATCGGCACGATGGAGGAGATGGCTCCGCCCTTGGCCGTGGAGGGGCAGGTGAAGATGGTGAGGTAGCCGTTGCGGGCGAAGTCCCCGGAACCGCCGATGCCGTTCATCATCTGCTTGCCGAAGAAGTGCGTGGAGTTCACCTGGCCGAAGAGGTCCACTTCAATGGCCGTGTTGATGCAGATGAGGCCCAGGCGGCGCACGATTTCAGCGTTGTTGGAGATTTCCTGCGGGCGCAGAATCACCTTGGATTTGTAGAAGTCCAGATCCTTGTACATTTCCGCCAGCATGGCGTCGGAGACGGTCAGGGAGCAGCCGCCAGCGAAGGTGCAGCGCCCTTCCTTCATCAGCGTGATGACGGAGTCCTGAATCACTTCCGTGTACATCTGGAAGTTCGGAATTTTCTTGTTGCGGCCCAGGGCGCCCAGGACGGCGTTGGCAATGTTGCCTACGCCGGACTGGATAGGCAGGAAGGAGGCGGGAATACGCCCGGCTTCCAGTTCTTCTTCCAGGAATTTGGCGACGTTTTCCCCGATTTTGTCCGTGATGGGGTCTCCGGGCTTGAAGGCGCCGATGCCGTCCGGTTCATTGGTGCGGACGATGCCGACGACCTTGGAGGGGTCGATTTTCCAGGTCAGGGAACCGACGCGTTCGGAAGGCTTGGTGAGGGGGATGGGCTGGCGGTTGGGCGGATCCAGCGGCATCATCAGGTCGTGCATGCCCTTGAGTTCCTTCGGATGGTAGGCGTTCACCTCCACGATGATGCGTTCCGCGAGCTCGCAGTAGGTGGGGGTGTTGCCCGCGCCGGTGGTCAGCGTGATTTCCCCTTCCGGAGTGATGTCCGCCACTTCAATGATGGCGGTTTTTACGGCGGGAATGTGGCCGTAGCGCATGTACATGGCCGTGTGGGACAGGTGCATGTCGTTGTAGCGGGTGCGGCCGCTGTTGATGTTTTTGCGCAGGGCGGGGGAGGACTGGTAGGGCGTGCGGCAGTCCACGGCGTCCGCTTCCGCCAAGGCGCCGTCCGCGGAGGCGCTGGTGGAGGCTCCCGTAAAGATGTTTACCTTGAAGGGGCGGCCCGCTTCATGTTCCGCGGTTGCCCTGGCGGCGATGGCGCGGGGGACCGCCTTGGGTACTCCGGCGGCGGTAAAGCCGCTGAAGCCGATATTTTCACCATGTTCAATGAGAGCTGCTGCTTCTTCTGGTGTCAATTCCTTGTAACTCATGTCAGTTGATTTTTGTTGAATGAAAATGAAAGAATCCTCCGTATTTATGGGAAAGGGAGGGATAGGCTCATTCTTCCTTGAGCCTGTTGACCAGGTGTGCCGGAATGGTTCTGGCGCGGCCGGCCGGAAGGGATAACACAGGATTGCCCTGATCGTCAATCCCTGTAAATATTCCCTGGACGGTTTCGTCATCCGTGAAGACGGTCACGGGCCGGGGTTCCGCCCAGGCCAGGGCCAGGGAATCCCGCAGGGCGGAGATGCCTCCGCGTGAAAATGCGGTGAAAACCCGGTCCAGATGGGAGGCCAGAGCGGCCATGACGCCGTGAACGGAAGGACAGTCCGGCAGCAGGTCCGAGAGACGTGCGGGCGGGTCCTGCACCATGCCGGCGATTCCGGCCACGTCATTGAAGACGTTGAAGCCGATGCCGATGACGGCCATATGGTCCGAGGGACGTTCCACCAGGATGCCCGCCAGCTTGGAGCGGCCCACCAGCAAATCGTTCGGCCAGCGCAGGCGGGCGTTCCGTATGCCCATGTCCCGCAGCATGTTCAGCAGCGCAACCCCTGCGACGAGGGGCAGATGCCCCCAGCAGATTTCCGAGGAAGCTTCATGCGGCGTGTCCAGGGGAACGGTGAAGGAGGCCCACAGGCCGCCTTCCTCCCCTATCCATTGGCGGTTGAATCTGCCCCGGCCTCCGGTCTGCACCCGGCAGACGGCGATATGCCGCGGGGGGAGCGTGCGGGCCAAGTCGTTGGTGGAAAAAGCCTCGGCCCATTCATGATAGGTCCAGTCGCCGCATGGTCCTTCCTCCTCTGCAGGAGTGGGGCATGGGGGTGTGGAGTTCATGGGATGGGCCGAGGCCTGGGATAATGTTTGTTCAGGTTATCTCGCCAGGGTGGCGATGTAGTAGCCCGCGATGACGGCGGTGCCGATGACGCCCGCAACGTTCGGTCCCATGGCGTGCATGAGAAGGTAGTTGGAGGGATCGTATTTCTGGCCCACGTTGTGGGAGACGCGCGCCGCCATGGGAACGGCGGAGACGCCCGCGGAACCGATCAGGGGGTTGACCGGGTTCTTGCGCCAGATGAGGTTCATCAGCTTGGCGGCGATGACGCCGCCGGCAGTCGCTACACCGAAGGCTACGATGCCCAGAAGGATGATCAGCAGCGTTTCCGGCTGCAGGAAGCGGTCTCCCTGCATCGTCAGGCCCACGGAGGTGCCCAGGAAGATGGTGACGATGTTGATGATTTCATTCTGGGAGGCCTGCACCAGGCGTTCCGTAACCTTGCATTCGCGCATGAAGTTGCCCAGCATCAGCATGCCGATGAGCGGAGCGGCGTCCGGAATCAGCAGGATGGTAACGATGGTGACCAGCACGGCGAAGAAGAGTTTTTCTCCCTTGCTGACCTGGCGCAGGGATTTCATGCGGATGACGCGTTCCTTCTTGGTGGTCAGCAGCGCCATGATGGGCGGCTGTATCAGCGGAACCAGGGCCATGTACGTGTACGCGGCCACGGCCACGGCGCCGAGGAGGTGCGGAGCCAGCTTCATGGTCAGGAAGATGGAGGTGGGGCCGTCCGCACCGCCGATGATGCCGATGGAAGCGGCTTCTTCCGGAGAGAAGCGCATGAACAAGGCCATGAAGAAGGTGGCCGCCACGCCGACCTGGGCCGCAGCACCCAGAAGAAGGGTGCGCGGAGCGGCCAGCAGCGGGCCGAAGTCCGTCAGGGCGCCCACGCCCAGGAAGATGATGGGCGGGAAGATTTCCGCCTTGATGCCCAGGCCGATCCAGTCATACAGGCCGCCGTGGATGGAGGTGATCATGAATTCCCGGGTTTGCTGGCCTACAGCCACGTATTTGCCCGCGGCGGAAACCACCAGGGGTTCCAGCCTGTCGGTTTTCAGGTCCACCGGAATCCGGCTGCCGCTGGTGTCAAAGTAGTCCATTCCCTGCTGGCGGACGACGATGGTGCCGGCTCCCCGCGTGAGCAGGAAAACGGGATCATTGCCGTTGTCCTCGCTGACATTGGAGAAGTCCTTCAGATTGGGATCAACTACCAGGCTGTCGTCACCCAGTGCCGCGGCATCCGCCTTGGCTCTTTCCTGGGATTCGCGCACGGTTTTGATCTGGGAGACGGTCAGCTGCTTGCCGGGGTAAACCTGCATGGGCTGGTGCATGCGTTCCAGATACTGGGCGCGCGCTTCAGGCGTGGTGAGGTTGTCCGGCACCTTGACGGGCGCCTCCTGGAGCGGAGCTACATGAACGCGCAGGTATCCCACGTTGTTCAGGGACGTGGCCGTAACCTGTCCCTTTTCATTGGAGGAGATGACCTGCTGGTTCATCTGGGAGATGAGCATTCCGTTGTCCGGAATGTTGGCGATGAGGGCGCCGAAGGCAATCGGAACCATCAGAAGCGGTTCGTATTGCTTGGCCACACCCAGATACAGGAGCAGAACGGCAATCCCCCACATTCCTACCATTTGCCATGATAGGGAGAAGATGCCCATCCCCTGTAAAAAGGTGATTAATGAATCTAAAAGACCCATATGGAATATTCGTTATAACAGGTTGTAGTCTGAATCAGGTTCCGGAACCGCTGGCGGTTCCGGACGATTACGGCCGGAGTTAACCGATTTTGGCCAGGGGCTGCCCTTCCTGCACCGTGTCGCCTGCGTTCACGCAGAAGGAGGTAATCGTGCCGGCGGAGGGAGCGTAGATGATGGTGTTCATCTTCATGGCTTCCAGGGTCATGATCTGGTCGCCGGCCTTGACGGCGGTACCGGGGGCTACATCCAGGGAGACGACCTTGCCGGCAAGCGGGCTGGGGATGTCTCCAGCGCCGGCGGCGGCAGGAGCGGGTGCGGGAGCCGGAGCAGGGGCCGCAACGGGAGCGGAAGCCGCGGGGGCCGGGGCGGGAGCTGCTGCGGGAACGGGAGCCGCCGTCGTGGAGGAGACCTGGTCCAGGAGTTCTACGGATACGTCAAATACCTTGCCGTCAACGGTGATGCGAAGTTTCTTCATAATAATGTATTGGTATGGAATGTTAAGTTAGATGCTGTCCGCCTGCAGGCGGGACTGTGGTGTAAGGTGAATAATGGATTGATCAGCGGGAGGGCCGGATGCGGTGGGAGGCGAAGATTTCCGCCCTGCCCGCGGCCGCATAGCCGGAACCCGGGGATTGCTTGATTTCCACGATGCGGTGGCTCATGCCGTCCAGGCCCGCATCCACGGCTGCGGAGATGACGGCCACCATTTCCGGCGTGAGCTCCGTCATGGCGGAGTCCACGGCTGCGGAGAGGAGGGCGAGCATTTCCGGAGTCATGCCCTGCTTGCCTGCGGCCGCGGCAGCGGCGGCAGGCACGGCGGCGGGGATAGCGGCCTTGGCTTTGGCCCTGTTCTGAATGGCGGCGGCTATGGAACCGCTGACAGTCAGAATGACGGCCAGGCCACCCAGGCACAGCATGACTACCATGATGCCTACAATCTGGTAGTTCAGATTGTTCATGACGTTGGCCATGCCCTGTGCGAAGGCGAGTGTTGTAAGTAGCATATGAATCCGTGAAGATGGATGTTAAAGCGGCATGTTGCCGTGCTTCTTGGCCGGGCGCACTTCCTTCTTGTTCAGCAGGGTACGCAGGGCGAAGGCAATCTTGGCGCGGGTTTCTTCCGGGTTGATGACTTCCGTGATCTGGCCCATGCCGGCGGCTACGTAGGGATTGTAGAAGGCTTCGCGGTATTCTTCCAGAAGCTCTCCCTGGCGCTTGGCCTTTTCCGCAGGGTCTTCCACGGCCTTGAGCTCGCGGCCATAAAGCACCGGAACGGCGCCTTCCGCACCCATCACGGCGATTTCCGCGCCGGGCCATGCGAAGACGGCGTCAGCGCCGAGGTCCTTGCAGCACATGGCGATGTACGCGCCGCCGTAGGCCTTACGCATGATCAGGGTGACCTTGGGCACCGTGGACTGGGAATAGGCGAAGATGAGCTTGGCGCCGTGGCGGATGATGCCGCCGCGTTCCTGGTTTTTGCCAGGCAGGAAGCCGGGCACGTCCACCAGGTTGACCAGGGGGGTGTTGAACGCGTTGCAGAAACGGATGAAGCGGGCGGCCTTGTCGGAGGAGTCAATGTCCAGGCAGCCGGCTTTCACGTTGGGCTGGTTGGCGATGATGCCTACCACCACGCCGCAGATGCGGCCGAAGCCGACGACAATGTTTTTGGCGAAGTCCTTCTGCACTTCCAGGAAGTCTCCGTTGTCCACCAGGCGGCTGATGATGGGCTGCACGTCCAGGGGCGTGCGGTTGTCGCCGGGGATCAGGTCGTTCATGCCGCCGTCCATGCTCAGGTCCAGCGGGGTGTCCAGCTTGTGGGGAGGTTCTTCCGTGTTGTTGGCGGGCAGGAAGGACAGGAGGCGCTTCAGGATGTCCAGCGCGTGGGCGTCGCTGTCCGCGACGAAGTGGACGTTCCCGGAAACGGAAGCGTGGATGGCCGCGGAGCCGATGTCGTCCATCGTGCACTTTTCATACGTCACCTGTTCGATCACCTTGGGTCCGGTGATGTACATGCCGGCGTTGCCGGAGTTGCGCATGATGATGAAGTCCGTCAGGGCCGGGGAGTAGGCCGCGCCGCCCGCGCAGGGGCCCAGGATCATGGAGATCTGCGGCACCACGCCGGAGGCCAGCACGTTGTTATAGAATACCTGCGCGTAGCCGGACAGGGCCGCCACGCCTTCCTGCAGGCGCGCGCCGCCGGAGTCGTTCACCGTCACCATCGGGATGCCGGCTTTCAGGGAGTATTTCTGCGCGTCTGCGATTTTCATGGCGTGCATGTAGCCGAGGGAACCGCCCTGGGCAAGGAAGTCGGAAGCGGCGCAGGCGACGGGGCGTCCGTTCACCAGGCCGAAGCCGGAGACGACGCCGTCGCCGGGGATTTCCTTCTTTTCCATGCCGAAGTTGTGGCAGTTGTGGCGCACGTGCATGCCTATTTCAGAGAAGGTGCCTTCTTCAAAAAGGTACCCCATGCGGTCGCGGGCGGTCATTTCGCCCTTTTCATGCCTCTTGTCGATCTTTTCCTGGCCGCCGCTGAGGATTACCTTCTTGCGGCGGCTGTTGAGATCGTCAATCAATTTGGGATCAATAGCCATTTGTATAGTGTTATGTGGTATATTCAGGAAATATGTTTAGTGTCCGCAGCCGCAGCCGCCGGGATGCTGGCAGAATTCGGTGAGCACGCCGAAGGTGCACTTGGGATGCAGGAAGGTGACCTGGGTATTGTGGGCGCCGGGCACGGGCGGATCATTCAGCACGATGAGGCCGGCATCCTTGGCCTGGGAGATGTTCCCGGCGATGTCGTTGGTCTTGAAAGCGATGTGGTGGATGCCTTCGCCCTTTTTCTCGATGGCCTTGGCAATGGCGCTTTCCGGAGAGGTGGGTTCAAGCAGTTCAATGTGGACTCCGGCAACGTCGAACATGGCGACGCGCACCTTTTGTGTGGGAACTTCCTCGATGTGGGGTTCTCCGAGGCCAAGTGCGTCACGATAGTAGGGAACGGTAGCGTCAAGACTCTTGACGGCGATGCCGATATGGTCAATTTGCTGAATCATATGCGTATGGTGGTTATGAATGCGGGCATCAGCCTGCAATGCATCACGAGCCATTAAAGCGGATTTTTTTTAGAAGTGAAGCGAAAAGCGGAAAAATGGCGAAATCGCATCCGGGCCGTTTCACCTGCTTGATTGCTTCCGCCGATCAGGTAGGATAGGGGCATGTTCAAGAGGGGATTAGCCGTATTGCTGTTTCTGGCGGCGTGGTTTTCCGCCGCTGCGGCCTATGAGCTCCAGCCGTCGCACGTGGCTGTGGTTTACAATGGGAAGTCAACCCTGAGCCGCCGCATGGCCGTGGAGTACGCGCGGGTGCGCGGCGTGCCGGAACGGAACCTCATTGCTCTGGATTGTCCGCGCGCGAACGAGATATCCAGAAAGGAGTTTGACGACCTGATCCGGTTTCCGCTGCTGAAGGCCGCGCGGGAGCAGAAGTGGTGGGTGCCTTCCGGCATTTCTTCTTCCCCCATGATGGACCGGAAGATTTTCGTGCTTCTCCTGATGTCCGACCTGCCGATGAAGATACGGCACGAACAGCCCGTGCCGCCGCCCGGAAAGGATATCAACCAAATGAAGACGGACCGGGCTTCCGTGGATTCCGAACTGGCCCTGCTGGCGTTTGACGGCTATGAAAGGCAATCCTGGCTGGCAAATCCCTATTTCAATAAAAGGGAGGATTTTGTGGGCTCCGGGCTGCCTACGTTCCTGGTGTGCCGCATGGACGGCCTGACGGCGGCCACCTGCATGCGTCTGGTGACGGAACCTGCGGCCGTGGAAAAGAAGGGGCTGTGGGGGTGGGCCGTGGTGGACCGGGGCGGTCCCCATGCGGAGGGGGACAAATGGATGGACGCCGTGTTCAGGCGCGTCCGGGAGGCCGGGATTCCCGTGTATCTGGACGACTGGCCCCAGACGCTGCCCGCCAAATTTCCGCTGAGCCGGGACGTGGCCCTGTATTGCGGATGGTACGCGCCGGATGCGAACGGTCCGTTTGCCGATCCTTCCTTCCGCTTCCGGCCAGGGGCGGTGGCCATGCATCTTCATTCGTTCAGCGCGTCCGAGTTCAGGACGCCGGGCAGGGGATGGAGCTCCGCCCTGCTGGAGAAAGGGGCCGACGTGACGGTGGGGAATGTGTATGAGCCTTTCCTGGGGGCGAGCCACCGCTTTGACGTGTTTGTGGACCGTCTGCTGGACGGTTATACCGTGGCGGAAGCTTCCTGGATGAGCATGTCCGTGGTTTCCTGGCAGGGTGTAGTATTCGGGGACCCTCTGTACCGTCCCTACGCCCGTATGAAAAGCATGGATGTGCAGCCTTCGGAAGAGGACCGCTATTTCCAGGGATGGTGGGCTTCCCGGCTCCAGTTCGGGGACCGCTGGCGGGAGCGGGCGGAGCGCCTGCTGGAATCCGCGCGGAAGGCCCCGTCCTCCTTTCTTTATGAAGCGCTGGCCCTGGAATACCTGTACAGGAAGGAATATGTTCAGGCCGGGAACATGGTTTCCACCGCGCTAAATTCCGTACCCGATGCCCGGGACCATTCCCGCCTTCTGCTGGAGTCCCTGCTGGTGGACCGTGCCCGGGGAGGGAACAAGGGGTGCCTGCTCCAGATGGACAGCGTCCAGGCCCGGATGCCTTCCGCGGACTTTCTGCCCGCGCTTGAGGAATGGCGCAGGAGGGTGACTCCCCCGCCGCCCGCCCCCGTTAAAAAATAAAATTGCGCCCGCATGTCAAATTTGGATTGCCTTTTAGGGGATTATGGACCATATTCTGCGTCCCGTAAGTTTTCCTTTTACTGATATTCACCAGCAACAGATAACACAAGATGAACATTATCAACAAAATCGAGCAAGAGCAACTCAAGGCGGATGTGACCCCATTTAACGTAGGTGATACCATCAAGGTTCACACTCGTGTTATTGAAGGCGGCAAGGAACGTATCCAGATTTTCCAGGGCATCGTGATCGCCAAGCGCGGTTCCGGCATCAATGAGGCGTTTACCGTCCGTAAGATTTCCTATGGCGAAGGCGTGGAACGCGTGTTCCCCCTGCACACCCCCCGCATCGCCAAGATTGAAGTGGTAAACCGCGGCAAGGTCCGCCGTGCCAAGCTTCACTATCTGCGCGGCCGCATCGGCAAGGACGCCATGATCGTCAAGTCTGCCACCCGGTAATTGGAAGGACTGTTATATTTTGCTGGCCCGGTTCGTCGTGAGACGGACCGGGCTTTTTGCGTTTTTTCCGTTTGTTCTGTTGTGGTTCCTGGGGGGAATAGGGGGAATAGGGGGAATAGGGGGAATAGGGGATGCCGCGTGGTATTCTTCAAGGGAGAGAGATATGAAGGGAAGGGAGGGGGGCTTTCCCCTCTGTACCCGGCACGGGCTATGGATGATTTATTCAGTTGCAGGGCGGCTGCATCCGGCGACTGCGGGCGTCCAGATAATAGATCATCAGGTTGGAAGCCAGCAGGCTTAGCATGAATACGATGCCGTTATAAAACAGAACAGGCCCCAACATGGTGCTGAAGAGGGACTGGATGTCTTGAACGACCGGTTCCATGGGGAAGGAATCCGCCTCTTCCTGCCACCCTCCGAATGTCTCCATGAACGTGATGAATGGGTGGATCAAGGTATAAAGGAGTGTCAGGAGCGTGACGGGCACGCTGAGGGTCCAGGCTGTCCAGATGAGCACTTTTCCGGGAGTCCGGCTTGTCGGGGACAGAATGCTGTTGATGTTCAGCAGGGCTTTCACGGGCATCCACAGGTTGCCGACGGGAAGAATGAAGGAAAGAACGCATTTGGCAGGGCTGGGCTGCATGAGGTTTCCTGCGGTGCGCCGGGCATCCCATGCCAGGCGGTAGATGAGCAGGAGCCAGCAGGCGAAGCAGGCCAGGGAAACCGGGAACATGATGACTCCGATTTCCGAGCCGGGATATGTAATTTCCATGCCGGAGGGAAGCTTATGAAGCGTTATCAGTTCGGACACTGTTTGTCCGATCATTTTCCGGACGGCTTCCTGGATCTAGGGGAGCTGAACAAAGATGATGAAACACGTTCCGACGATCAGGAACAGGGAAAGCGTTCCCTGCAGGAAAGGCAGCCATCTTCCCGCCCGGAAAAGAAGTGGATGAGGTCCGGGGGAGGAAGGGTTCATGGAGGTTATTCTACTTCTTCCGGGGCCGGAGCGGTTTCCGGTTCAGCTTTTTCTTCCGGTCCGAATACTTCTACTTCCGTCAGGGCCAGCGGCCGGGCGGGGCTGGTGGATTCAATGCGCAGTGCGCGCGCCTTGACCGCAGAGTCCAGCTTCCATGTGCTGATGTTGGTGGATTTTTCCGAAGGCGTGGTGGTGAAGGTTTTTTCCGCAAGCACGTTTTTTTCGTTGTCGTACAGCATCACCTTGAATTCCTCCATGGTTCCCAGCAGGGTCAGGTTGGCGGGCGTATAAATGACGATTTTTTCCACGGGACGGTTGGTTTCCGCCCCAAAGTCGATGCCGAACCAGGCATTTTTTCCTTCCACGACGCCGGTGGCACTGATGGAAACGTCGGAAAGCTCGGAACTGGTGTTCCCGTCAACAGCTTTTTCGGGCCCGTAGGCCGCCAGCATGTTGCGGGTGGAACTTTGGCGGACTTTCACGCCGGGCTGCACGCTCCAATTGATTTCACCGGGTTCGGCGGGGACGTGGGGAGCTGGTTTTTCAGAGGCAGCCGGCTGGGGCGCCGGAACTGGAGGTTGCGGAACGGAGGCTGCCGGGGAGGGAACAGCAGGGACTGCGGGCGCATGGTGGCGCGCTTCCTTGGCCGCCTTGTTGGCTTTCCGCACGACGTCGGCTTTCGCCTCGTTTGCCTTTTGCACCTGTTCGTTGTAGTCGCTGCGCATTTTCGCCACGTCCTTCTTGTAAAGGATGCAGGTGTACGTCAGCACGATGCCCACGATCAGGGCCGGAATGAGGTAATAATAAACATTTGACTGCCCTTTCCGCGGCCCGTTCAAGACCATCGCGGGCTGTACGGACGGCGTTGCCGGGGCTACGGAGATTCCTCCCGCGGGGCGGGCAATGGCCTTGTCCAGGTCAGTGATGAATTCCCCCATGTCCCGGTAGCGCTCCCTGGGGGACGGATTGATGGCGCGGGAGACCACGGCATCCACTTCATCACTGCACCGGATCAGGGAGGAAGGCATGGCGAATTGCGCCTCCAGGGGAGTGGTGCGGGTGAGCAGGATGTAGAGCGTCAGTCCCAGGGCGTAGATATCCATGCCCGGCGTGAATGCGGGTTCCGCTCCGGTGACCCATTCCGGGGAGGCGAAGTCCCCCATGTCCACAGGAGGCTGGGCGGGGTAAATGTTGATGGGAAGCAGCAGTGCGTCTCCGCCGTCGGGACGTACGGTGATTTGCTTGGGTGTGATGCCTCCATGAAAGATTCCCTTCCGGTGCAGAGTCAGCAGGCCTTCCGCCAGGTTGCGGACGATGGTGAGCGCCGCCTGGGGCTTGATTTGCGGAATTTTTTCCATGTCCGCCAGGCGCGGATATGGTGAATGGGCGGAGATAATGAAGGTGAAAGGGCCGGCCTGTCCCACTTCGTAAACGCGGAGAAGACCCTGGTGGGACTGTTCCACGATGGCGCGGGAACGGATGACGAATTCGGGCGTCCAGCCGAAGACGTCCGCTTCCTCCGTAGAAACCAGCCGCAGGATAACGGGGGCAAAGTTGGATTTGAGCGTGGCGGAAAAGATTTGCTGGGGGCCTTTTGTTCCAATAAGCTGGATGTTTTCCAACTGGGGAAAGAGATGGGAAATCTGGTCCAGGGAAAGGGAGTCGTCGGCAGGCATGGAAGAGGGGAATTGTATTGGCAAATATTCTACCTTAAAAATACCCGGGGAGGCAACTCCATAAGCAGGCATTTATGGCCGTTACGGTCTTTTCAGGATGACGGGCCGGGCTGGGTTGGTCTGCCAGACGGGAACGGCGGCGTTGGCTTCCGTTTCTTCCAGCACTTTTTTCCCTTTGACGTTGACCAGGTGTTCCCGCAGGATTCTCCGCAATTCCACCGCGGCGGCGGGATCGTCCTGGACGCTGTGTCCGGACGGGACGATTTTTTCGCTGACGCTCCAATCCAGGTGGGAGGAGCTGTATTTGACGATGCCGTCGGATGAATAGGGCGTGTTGTTTTTCCCCCTGTCCCCGATGATGGAATGGACCGGGACGGACGGAGCGCAGCGCAGCTCGGACATGTGTTTGACCAGGGAGGAGTGCGGGGAAAGCTGGCGGATGCTGGTGAGTTCGTCCTTCAGTTGCAGGGGATTGAGCAGGAACATGCCCCTGCTGAGGGTGGCGATGCGGGTGGCTTCCTCAAGTACGTCCGAGGGGAGGTCGATCAGGCGCTGGCCCAGCCGTCCTATCCAGTTGTCCGCAAAGGTGGAGCCGCGGTGGGGGGTGGCCATGTACACCATGCGGGTGACTCCCCTGGCCGGGGTGAAGATGAAGTTGTTATGGAGCTGTTCCAGCGTGTGGTCGTCGCAATTCAGCGGAGTGAGCGCTTCCTTCCAGTTGGCCGCAGTCATGCTTTCAAAGGTTTCCGGGGGGAGCTCAAACAATCCTTTCATAAGGATCCACGGCTTGGTGGATGTGTTGAAGCGGGTGATGAGGCCGCCCATGGAATGCCCCACCATGACGATGTTGTTCATTTCCCTGGAAGTTCCGCCGGGGTTGTATTCCTGCATGAGCTCCGTCAGGGCCGCCCGCTGCCTGCCGGCCGGGATAGTCCAGGCCAGTCCGGAAGGATAGCCGAAGAACCAGAACTGGTAGTTTTCCCGGATGACGGGGTCCACCAGAAGCCGGTTGGTCAGGTTGGCGAAGGTGGCGGGGCCGGACATCAGACCGTGGGTGAAGAGGACGGGAATTTTTTTCGGGTCGTAGGGCTCGGAGAAATAAAGCCCCATGGTGCTGATGGCTTTTTTGGGGCGGAAGGCTCCCAGCAATTCCGTGCCGTCCGCGTCAGAGAGTTTCCAGAAAAGGGCGATCGGGACGGAGAAGTTGGCTGCCAGGGGTTGGCGCACCTTGTGGCGGCCGATGAAGATGTGTTCGTTCATCAGGCGCGGGAGGGTGCGGAGGGTGGGTTTCCCGTCCACCATGCGGTCAAAGTCCAGAATGGCCGTCAGCGTATGTACGTTGCCGTTGTCCCTGAGCATGTTCGCGTGGGGGCGGGAGACCCCTTCGGGAGCCAGCCCCGCCAGAGGAATTCCCATTCCTTCCACGGTGACGGTTTCCCGCAAGCGGTAGGTGGAGTCCACCTCGTCGGACATGAAGATGGCCTCGTAATGCCAGGGGTTGCTGTCCCTGGCGTAGGGAGATTTTTCAATAACGAAGGGGAGACTTTGGAGCATGGCTTCGTCCATGCCGCCGTTGCGATTGGCCTGCTTGAGATGGGAGGCCAGTTTGCGGATGCAGGCGTTGTATTTTTTTCTGGCTTCCGGCCATTCCCGGCTGCGCCTAGGCGATGAAAGAACGAGCCATGCCTCCCGGGCCTCCTGAATAGCCAGCGCATCGTCCTGATAATGGGTGTAGGGGGCTTTCTGCAGCTGGCTGTGCACGGAACAGCCGGAGAGTCCCAGCATGAGGCCGAGAAGGATGACGAGAGGGGCCGTATTCATGGCGGGATGGAGAGAAGGGGAGAAGAAGGGATCAGGAAAGCATTTCCAGCGCCCTGTTCATGGAGCGGAGGAAGGTTTTCACTTCCTCTTCCGTGTTGTACAGGGCGAATGAGGCGCGGGTGGTTCCCGTGGTTCCCAATGCGCACATGAGGGGCTGGCAGCAGTGGTGCCCGGTGCGGACGGCGATTCCCATCTGGTCCAGAAGGGTTCCCAGGTCGTAGTGGTGAATGCCCTCCGCCAGTACGGATACGACGGCGCTGTGCGGCACATCCGGGGCCAGCACGGTCAGCCGCGGCATGGCCTTGAGCCCTTCCACGGCCATGTCCGTGAGCTTTTGTTCATGCGCGGCGATGTTGTGCAACCCCAGTCCGGAGACATAGTCCATGGCGGCGGCCATGGCGACGGCCCCTTCAATGTTGGGGGTACCTGCCTCGTATTTGAAAGGAATGTCGTTGTAAACGGTTTTTTCAAAGGTGACTTCCTTGATCATTTCCCCTCCGCCCATCCACGGCGGGAGCTGTTCCAGCAGTTCCCTTTTTCCCCACAGGGCGCCGATACCCGTGGGGGCGTACAGCTTGTGGCCGGAGAAGGCGTAAAAGTCGCAGCCCAGTTCCTGAACGTCAACTTTCATGTGGGAGACGGCCTGCGCACCGTCCACCAGGACGATGGTGTCCGGCCTGTTTTGTCTGGCCAGCGCCGTGATTTCCCGAACGGGGTTGACTGTTCCCAGTGTGTTGGAGACATGCCCGATGGCCACAATGCGGGTACGGGGGGAAAGCAGGTTTTGATAGGCTTCCATGTCCAGCGTCTGGCCCGGCGTCAGGGGAATGACGCGGAGGACCGCGCCCGTGCGTTCGCAGAGCATCTGCCACGGGACGATGTTGGAATGGTGTTCCGCCGCGGACAGGATGATTTCATCCCCGGGCCTGATCATCCCGGATTTGGCAATCGTGTCCGCCGCCAGGTTGATGCCCATGGTGCAGCCGGAAGTGAACAGGAGTTCCGCCGTTTCCGGAGCGTTGATGAATCTGGCGGCTGTTTCCCGCGCCTGTTCGTGCGCTTCCGTGGCCAGCTGGCTCAGGTAGTGGGAGCCGCGGTGGACGTTGGCGTTCTGCGTTTCATAATAGCGCCGGGAGGCGTCCAGGACGGCCAGCGGCTTTTGAGTGGTGGCCGCGTTGTCCAAATAAATGAGCGGTTTACCGTGCACTTGGGTTTCCAGAATCGGAAACTGGGCGCGGATGGTTGCTGTATCAAGCATGGTTATTGTACAAGTGAAGGTTCTTTGCGCAGTTCGTCCCAGCCGCCTTCCAGAATGAAGACGGGCGCCCGGATGCCGTATTCCGGCTTTTTCAGTTCATTGGCTACGGCTGTGCTGGAATTGCAGTCCCTGCTGCAGAAGATGACGATGCAGTACCCCTTGTCCTCCGCCGTCATCAGGGCCTCCATGGCACCGGCAAGCAGTTCCTGGTAATTGTCGTCAGCCGGACGCACGGGATAGACGGGGGCCTGCGTGATGGTGTGGCGTTCGAAGTCGTCCTGATTTCTGGCGTCTATCCAGACGATTTTTTCCGGCCAGTCCTTCAGGACCTGGGAAAGACAGACATGCCCTTCCTCCAGCAATTCCGGGTTGCAGGGAGGCGTGCGCAGCGGCTGGATGACGCGCAGATCCAGCACGGCTATCCCTACGGCCAGCAGCAGTATGACCAGCAGGAGTTTCAAGGCAGTGGAAAGGGCGTCTCTCATGGCGGGGTATGAAGGGGGGTCAGTCTTCCTTGATGGTCAGAAACCCCATCTGCCGCTTGTAGCGTGGAACGGTGGAATCCGTCCGGACCCAGATGGTGTTGAAAGCCGGCTTGTCCGTGGATTTTGGGGTGACGATGATTTTGTATTCCTTCCCTTTTTGAACGGTGACAGGCTCGTAGTCAAAAGCGTCCCCCGTCAGGTCCACCGTTGTCAGGTTGACGGGCAGTTCCTTGGAGATGGTGATGTGGATGGTTTTGGGGGTAGCGGGAGCCCCCTTCGTCCATTCCAGCTTGCGGGGCTCCATGCGGATGATGTCCGGAATCTGTGCTCGGATGACCAGCTTGTAGGCGGAGCCGTTGGCGTGTACGGTCATGTCTTTGTCCACCGTACCGGAAAAATTGCCGGTTTTCATCACGGCTGTCACGGTTCCGGATTCCCCTGGAGCGTAGGTCAGCTTGTTGTCCCTGACTCCGGCGGTGGTGCAGTCACAGGAGACGCTGATTTTGCTGATGGTGACGGGAACGCCGGAAGTGTTGGTGAAGGGGAACGCCGCCGTGATGCTGTCCTGGGCCGGGGCCACCTTGACAGGGACGACCGTTTCCTTGAAGGACAGTTCATCCTTGCCGGAAGCGGCGCTTCCGCACAACAGCAGGCCTGACAGGATGAAAGTCCGCACGGTCATGATCATTTCAGGATGGAGTTTCCTCTTTGCTGCGGGAAGAGAAGATGCTGGCGATGAAGAAGATGATCGCCGCCACGAAGATGCAGGAATCCGCCACGTTGAAGGCTGGCCAGCGGTAGTTGATTACGGGAAGGGTGACGTCGATGAAGTCCACCACGTAGCCGTTCAGCAACTTGGTGAAGAAGCCGTGCGGCTGTTCGTAGGGAAGCAGGAAGCCCTGCACGAGGCGGTCCGTCAGATTGCCGGCCACGCCCGCCAGCAGGAGTACGTAGGCAAGCTTGAGCCATACCGTATGGAAAAAGTTTTTCCGGTATAGGACGATGAGGGCGATGATCGCCAGCACGGGGATGCCCAGAAAGACGTAGCTGGACCAGGCCGTTCCGTTCCCCAGGCCGAAGGCCACTCCCGTATTGTGCACCCTGGTGATGTTCACCATCCCGTCAAGGAAGGTGATGGGTTCCAGATCCCGGAGGCGGTTCAATGCATCCGCCGTATTCTGGTTCAGATCGGTATACCTTGCCATGTCTTCAACCGGTATGCGTCCTTTGGAGAAGAAATCGATGATGCCGTCGGCATGAATGTGCTGGAATCCCGAAAAATCGGGGTCGTAAGCATACTTGTGGGCATGCTCGTTCACATAGTTCAGCGGAAAGCGGTGGATGATCCACAGCTTGCTGACCTGGTCCAAAATGTACAGCCCCACGCCCAGCAGGCTCCACCAGAGCCAGCCGAGGCTTTTCTTTGTGCGGGGGGCGGAATCCGTTTCCGTCTGGTTGTCCATGAGTCAGGGAAGAATTGTTTACGGTTCAGGAAAGTACTTCCGAGCAGCGTTCGCAGACGTCTGCACCTTCTTCTTCAGGTTCGTACCGGCGGCATCTCGGGCACATGGCGTGTTCCGTTCTGAGGGCAGTAGCGGCCAGTTCCGGCCCGGTCTGGACGCTCAGGTCCGCAATGATGAAGAATTCCGTGCAGAAGGCACGGTCCTCCAGCAGGGCCACCACGTCCTCGCTTTCGTTGGAGGGGACGGTAAGCCGGATGTCCGCTTCATTATTTTTGGAGAAGGTTTTGGCCTTTACCTGCTCTTCGATCGCCACCTGGATGACGGATTTGATTTCCAGCAGGCGGGAGACGACGGAGGAGGCTTCCTGCGTATCGTATTCCGGCATGGGGGCGGGGAAGTCCTGCTCATGCACGCTGCCTTCATAACCGGCATATTCCCAGGCTTCGTCCGTCGTAAAGGCCAGGATGGGGGCCAGCAGGCGGCACAGAGCCTTGAAGATGATGGTCATGGCCGTCAGTGTGGCGCGGCGGCGCACGGAAGTGACGGAGTCGCAGTAGAGGCGGTCCTTCGTGGTGTCCACATACAGCGCGGACAGGTCGCTCGTGCAGAATTGGTTGATGACGCTGAAGGCTTTGCGGAAGTCATAGGCTTCATACGCCTTGAGCGTTTCACGGATGACGGCGTTGAGGCGTTCCAGAATCCAGCGGTCCAGGATGGGCATGTGTTCCGGAGAGACGGCCTGCGTGGCAAAGTCGAACCCGTTGATGTTGCCCAGCAGGATGCGCAGGGTGTTGCGCAGGCGGCGGTAGGGTTCCGTGACCTGCTTGAAGAGGTCTTCCCCAAAGGGGACTTCATTCTGCCAGTCCACGGAAGCGGCCCACAGGCGCACGATGTCCGCGCCGTATTTGTCGTAATAATAGGCGGCGTCGATGGGCTTGCCGCTTTTCGCGTCGGATTTGGAAGTCTTTTTCCCGGTATCCTTGTCTACCACGAATCCATGGGTCATCACGGCCTTGTACGGGGCTGTGCCGCGCCAGGCGACGGAAAGCATCAGGGAACTTTGGAACCAGCCGCGGTGCTGGTCCGTAGCTTCCAGGTACAGGTCCGCCGGGGCGTCCAGGCCGGGGCGGGAATCCATGACGGCCATGTGGGAGCTGCCGGAGTCAATCCAGACGTCCAGCGTATCCTTGCCCTTTTTCCAGGTTTTGGGAAGGCCCAGGCGCTCGCACAGGGCTTCGTCGGAAAGTTCAAACCAGATGTTGGAGCCGTGGGCTTCCACCATGTCCGCGATTTTGCGCACCAGCGCGGCGTCCAGAACGGCCTTGCCGTCCTCGTCAAAAAAGACGGGGAGCGGGACGCCCCAGGTGCGCTGGCGGGAGATGCACCAGTCCGGCCGGGCTTCCACCGTACCGTAAATGCGGTTGCGGCCCCAGGCGGGCAGCCACTGCACCTTGTCAATCTGTTCCAGCGCCTGCGGGCGCAATTTGTCCATGGAGATGAAGAATTGTTCCACCGCGCGGAAGATGATGGGGGTCTTGGAACGCCAGCAGTGCGGGTACTGGTGGCGGTATTCCTCCACGCCGAAGAGGTTGTTGTCCTTTTCCAGCATGGCGATGATGTCCTTGTTGGCGTCAAATACATGTTTCCCTGTCAGGGCGGGAACACCCACTTCTTCCGTGTATTTGCCGTCGTCGTCCACCGGGGAAAGGACGGGCAGTCCGTACTGGCGGCCTACGTTGTAGTCGTCCGCACCGTGGCCGGGAGCAATGTGGACGGCACCGGTGCCGGTATCCGTCGTGACGAAGTCCGCCAGAATGATTCTGGATGTGCGGGAAAGGAAGGGATGTTGCGCTTCACAGTTTTCCAGTTCCGCTCCCTGGAATTCACGGATGGTTTCCGCCAGGGCCCAGCCTGTCTTCTGCGCGAACGCGTCCAGAAGCTCTTTCACGATGACGAGGGTTTCCGTCTGGCCGTCCTTCATGAATTTTCCGGCCACATACGTGAAGCGCGGATGAAGGGCGATGCCGACGTTGGCGGGCAGCGTCCAGGGCGTGGTGGTCCAGATGACCATGGAGGCTTTCAGCCCCAGGGGATTGTCCAGCAGGGGGAAGCGGACGAACACGGAAGAGCTGACCTTTTCCTTGTAGTCGATTTCCGCTTCCGCCAGCGCGGTGTAGGCCCCGTAGGACCACTGGACGGGTTTGCGGCTCTGGTACACGGCTCCGTCTTCCACCAGTTTGGCGAAGACGCGCAGAATGTTGGCTTCATAGGCCGGGTCCATCGTCAGGTAGGGGTGCTCCCAGTCGCCGAAAACGCCCAGGCGGCGGAAGGAAGTCCGTTGAATGTCGATGAAGCCCCTGGCAAATTCCACGCAACGGCGGCGGATTTCCGCCGCGTCCAGGTCGCGGGCCTTCTGAACCACCTTGAATTCGATGGGGAGGCCGTGGCAGTCCCAGCCGGGAACGTACGGGGCGGCATAGCCGGCCATGGTTTTGGACTTGAGGACCAGGTCCTTGAGAATCTTGTTCAGGGCCGTTCCCATGTGCACGTCGCCATTGGCGAAGGGGGGGCCGTCATGAAGGAGGAACCGAGGTGCGCCCTGTTCTATCCTGCGGGACAAAATTCGTTCGTACAGCCCGGTGTCTTCCCACTTTTTCAGGCGTACGGGTTCGTTTTTCGTCAAGTCTCCCCTCATCGGGAAGCCGGTTTCCGGCAACAGGATGGTGTCTTTGTAATTTTTTTCGGGCGCACTCATGCCCGGAAAAAGTATCACCTGGTCCGTTTCCGGTCAACCCTGCGCTGTGGCACGGTCCGGGCCTATGCCGTTCATTCCTCCCGCTTTCCGGATGAATCCGCCGCTGCGGCATTCTCCGTTCCGCGGCGCTGGGCGGCGGCAGGCAGGATTTCCCGTTCGGAAAGCCATTTTTCGGCGTCTTCCGGCCACTGGTCAGTCGGATTGCCGCGCTTCTCCATGCCGTAGCCGTGCCCTCCCCTGGAATAAAGGCGCAGGGTCACGGAAACGCCTTTGTCCCGGCAGGCCTTTTCCATGAATTTGCTGTTGGCGGAAGCTACGCCGTCGTCCTGGGCGTGGACGAGGAAAACGGGCGGTGTGTTTGGCGTGACCTGCCGTTCGGCGGAGCACAACTCCTCCAAGGCCGGATCGGGCTTGGCGCCCATTATTTTCCTGCGCGTGCCCTGATGGGTCTCTTTGGGGTCCATCGTGACGACGGGATAAATCAGCATGGCGAAGTCCGGACGCGAGGAGACGGAGTTGAGGGGATTGTCCGCTTCTTCCGGGAGCGCCTTGTTCCACAGTGTAGCGGCCATGGAGGCCAGATGGCCGCCTGCGGAAAAGCCCATGACGCCGATTTTTCCGGGATCTACGCCGAGTTCCCCAGCATGTTTGCGTGTCAGGCGCAGGGCCTGCCGGGCGTCCAGAAGAGGGCCGGGAAACCTGTCTAGATCGTTGTTTCCCTGGGAAACGCGGTACTTGACAACCACCCCAACCATGCCGTGCGCCGCCGCCCACCGGGCGATGTGCACGCCTTCCTTGTCAATGGCCATGAGGATGTAACCGCCACCCGGGAAGATGCACAGGGCCGGGCGTTTGTCCTGCGGGCGCCACCCGGCGGGGAAATGGAATTGAAGTTGCGCTTCTCCCACGTCCGTAATATGACCCGGAGCAACCTGTTTTTCCTGCATGTCCGCCGCCTTGAGTCCCAGCGGAATCCAGCCGGTGGCAAAGGAGGACGCACCGGTTTCCGCAGGCAGTTTTTTGATTGCGGCGGAAAAGGATTCCGCACCGGATGAGGCGGTAACGAGGATAAGGGTGACGGCGCAAAAAAGGGATGGGATGTTCATGGTTTGCTGGCAGTGGAAATGATGAGTCTGGAGAGTCCCTGGACGACTTCCGCGAACTGGGGATAGTCCAGTTTCTCGGCCGTGTCGCTGGTTTCATGGTAGTCGTCGCAGCGGAGAAAGGCCGTGTCCGTAGCGGCGAAGGAGGGAATGCCCTCCTTCATGTAGCCCCAGTCGTCGGACCAGGAAACTCCCCTGGTGTAATAGGGGAAAGCGGCGGAACGGACCGGGAACCGGCTCAGGGTGGAGAATTCGTCGGCACAGGAACGGGCGAAGTTTTTCCCCGTATTGGTGGACAGGAAGGCCACGTAGTCGCAACGGTCCGGCAGTCCGGCCAGTCCGGCGACCACGGCCGACTTGCGTTTCTTGTTCACCCGCGGAGAATAACAGCCCAGCGTTTCCAGGGCGATCATGCCGATGACCTTGTCTTTTCCCGGCCGGGCGGCGATGGATTTGGCGTGTACCACGCTGCCCATGGCGGGGGTTTGGTAAAAGGGCGGTTCCTCGTTGGCATAAGCTGCCAGGCAGACGTCGTGAAGAGTGTCGGAGACGGCCAGAATCCGGGCCACTTCCAGCAGGGCAGCTACTCCGGAAGCATTGTCATTGGCTCCGGGCGTGCCCGTGCGGGAAGGTCTTGCGGGGCCGTGGTCGTGCCAGTTGTCCATGCCCACCTTGGTATCGTAATGCGCGCCGATGATGAGTGTTTTCGCATTGGGGGAGCTGCCTTTTTTCGTGGCGATGATGTTGTACACGGTCTTGTCGCGCACGGCTCCGTATTTCTCGGACCGGGGAATGTGAACGGCCTGTCGTGTGACGTCATAACCCATTCCGGAGAGGGCCTGTTCAATGTATTGGGCGGAGCGTTCCATGGTTCCTTCCTTGTAGGCGTTGCGCTCCCCGATGGTGTCCGCCAGGTGGAACACATGCATTCTCAAATGCTCTTCCGTTTGTTCCGTGTCCGGAATATTGCCGGAACCGCAGGGCTGGAAGAGCCTGGTGCAGCAGGGAATGGACAAGAGAAGGGCAATGATTACCAGGACCGGAAGAAGGCACAGAGACAGAAAAATGGGCCGTTTCATAGGGGCGGAAGCAGTTGAACCCATGCTAGCCCTGCGCGCAGCCGCTGTCAATGAACATGTTCCGCCGCCCGGAGGCTGGGGCGTTATTTTCTGAACCTGTTCCCGGTGTTGGCGTAAATGATGGCGAATGTGATACTCGCTACAAAGAGGAATACGGCAATGGAAAGAAGTACGGGGCTTTCCAGAATGGTGCTGATGATGCTGAGCAGCATGCAGAAGGCCAGGAAAAACATCAGCCTGCCGGTGAAGCGGCACAGAGCGCGTTCATCGTACCGTTCTTTTTTCTCCCGGCTCAATGTATTGTAGCCGGCGATCAGGAAGGAGCATTTTCCCATGGAAAGAATGATTCCGAGGAAGATGAAAACTCCCATGATCAAAATGGGTACCAGAAGAGGGGAAAGCTGGGCGGTCATATAAATGAAAAGAATGCTGATGGGAATCCGTGGCGATAGGGATATTACTGCGGAAAGTAAAGCGGTAGATCAATTTTGAAGGGAAGATGTTCGGAAAAAATGTAAAAAATAGATGATTGATTTGGTGATAATTCGTCAACTGAGTAATCCCTTTTCCGGCATGATCAGCCTCAGGTCCCTCCATCAGTCGACTTTGAAACATTTGAATTTCAAAAACAAGAAGTTTAAATCGTGATGATTCTACCATATTCCATCCCGGTAGCAGGATTCGGATGAATCAAAGATACTTGGGCAAGTTTCCGGAAGTCATATCCTATGGCATTCAGCAGGGAGAGTAATGGCATTTTCCCTTTCTTTTGAGAAATAGCTTATGCTCCAGGATGGCCGGTTTTTTCATCTGTGTGTTCCCAGGAAGAACGGATATTATTGATGTGGGCCATGTCTCTTTTAAGTAAAGAATGGGAAAAGGGGACAGAATGGTTTTCTCTTCAATCCTGTTCAAGTGATTATCCTTTTAATGATGACGCTTGATTCATGGCGAATATATTTCAAGGAAGATTTTTCAGAAGGCACGGAATTTTTTTGCCCGGAGGAAAGAAAAGGAACGGGACTAAAAATAGATGGCACCGATATTTAATTCCGCTGTTTTTATGTATTTTTGTTCCATATGACGTTTATGCCAGTGATATTTCTCCAGAGGAAAATATTTCTTTCGCCTTTTCCAGAGCACTGGTTCAGATGTTGGAGAGGAGATGATTAAGCATATTTATTTTTGTTTCCTGCGGTAGGTCTTGAATCAATTCTATAATGGAATTCTTACTGATTCCTTGTTTGTACAGATGCAATGATAAAGGTACCGACCTGCAGAGGATGGAATATGGTTGGTCTCCGATAGGGCAGCAAGCAGTTCATCACGATTTTTAATTTTTGGAAGAAGGATTCCCCTCAACATATTTTCCTTTTCAGATACTGACGGAAGCCTGTCCAGTTGACGCAAACAATCGATTGCTGGCGTTCTGTTAATGGGTGTGATTTTTCGATAAGGCACTCTATAGTTTTTTGATATTTAAGTTTATTACCGATTGGTTCCGGATGCATTGATACATTTCCTGAATGAGAATATCCAAATCTTTGTGGTTGTATTCAATGTTATTCGTGTGTTGATTGCCATAGGTTTCATTCTCTTGATAGCCGTGATTTTACCCTAATTAAAATATGACAATACATCATCATTTGACCGGCAGGCGCCAGAAGCCAATAATACATATTGCCATTATATTGGAATAAATTAAAAACTGTAATAATTGATATAAGGAAAATCATGAAAATAGACGTTTTTCTAATAATCCTTTTCCGTTTTACAATATTTTTGTATAGGAAATTTTCGACGCAAATAATGAAAAATCCCAATATGAGAGGAATAATATAGAGAAGGGATAAATTCATGTCTTCCTCATCATATGCTTCTGGTTGTGTTTCCATTACTGGAAAAAAGATTAATATGGTGCCAACAACCATATAAATGAAACATAATTTTCCTATTCTTAAGTCCATATTTTATAAATTAACCATGAAACATGCTTTTTATGACAACAAGGTTCTTCATGTCCCTTTCCATGAAGAAGATTATTTTCCCGCTGCATCTTTTTCAGGAATCGGGGAATTCATCTATGAAGCATACAAATTCCATCCATCTTGTCCAGCAATCGGAACAGGATTAATCTTATTTGCCGGGCGAGGGGATGATATATCGGTAATTGGAGTAAATCAGATCCGTTCGCCATTCGTGAACTCTTATACTCATGGAACGCCCTCCGTATTTGTTGACCTTCAAAGATGGAAGAGACGTTCTTCATGCCATCATGCATGAAGCAGAGATGTTCTCCGCTTTTATTCCGTTCTTCCTACAACAGCTCATGATTGTGAGGCGCGGAGGTGTCCACTCTTCCGTATTCCGTGGATAGTTTTTATCAACACAAAGGAGGGATGCAATATGTCCAGTTTGGCGGTCTGCATGTGGCCTCGGCACAGGTAGCAGGCATGATGAACTGTTGTCTGTGGACGGAGTCTTTTTCTCAAAGTGGTGTCTCATATAACTATGACCACAGCCAGCAGTGATTTACCCTCCTTTTTTAATGAAGGAAACGAGTTTATCTTCAAGATCAAGACAGCGGTGTTGAATGGCGTGCGCGTTTGATATCAGGCAGTATTTGCAAGGACGTTTGAAGGAGCCGTCATTTTCCTGAAAGCAGTTTTCCATCTGCCTCCAGGGAAATGTCCCGAATCAACCTGCCACAGGCGTCACTTGATCAGGAATCGGATTTTTCCCGGTTTTTCATTTCAATTATTCGGAGCAGCTCTTTATTTTCCTCAACATTTTTACCGTCTTGAATGTCATTTCGGAGAATTGCCTTCACCTTTTCCAGAGCGTCTTTCTCTTTCTGTGTTCCTTCTCCTGGGGTTCTGCGCAAGACTTCCCGGGCTTCGGAAATTCCTTGTTGTGCCGCTTTGACTATCCATATCATTCCCTGGCGCTCGTCCTTTTCCAATCCGGTTCCATTCAAGTAACATATCCCTAAATTGAACTGTGCTTTTGGGAACCCTTGTTGTGCCGCTTTCCGGTACCAGACGACTGCTTGTTGCGGGTCCCTGGCCGTACCCTTTCCGCATTCATGTAAAACGCCCAGATTGTACTGGGCCCCGGGATGTTCTTGTTGTGCCCCTTTCTGAAGCCAGGTTATGGCTTCCTTCTCGTTTTTCTCCACTCCCAGCCCTTCCAAGTAGCATATTCCCAACATGTCCTGGGCCGCCGGGAATCCTTGTTGTGCGGATTTCCGGTACCACATGAATGCTTGCTCCGCGTTTTTCTCCACTCCATCTCCCCGGGAATATAAAAAACCCAGGTTATATTGAGCGGATGGGTCTTTCCGTTCTGCTCCTTTGGATAGCCATTCTTTTGCCTTGGGTATATCCTGCACGGTTCCAATACTTCGGTAGTAGCATTCACCCAGCAAAGCCATTCCCCGGGGACTTCCCTGATGGGCTGCCCGGGAGGCCCACAAAAAGGCTTTCCGGCCATCTTTGCCGGCGTACATGCTGGCAAGCTTACATTGTGCTGCCGCATCTCCTTGTTCGGCCGCCTGTTCCAAGGCACCCGATTCAGTGAGTTGTTCCTGGTTTTCCGACTCGGCTTTCCGGATAAGCCGGAGCAGTTTTTCATTTTCCGCAACGTTTTTGTTTTGCCGGATATCGTTCCGGAGAATTTTCTTGATCTCTTCAAGAGCTGTTTGTGTTGCAGAATTTCCTGCTCCGGGTATGTGGAGCAATGTTTCCTGTGCCGGGGAAAAACCCTGCCGTGCCGCCTTGAAGATCCACATGACTCCCTGAAGTTCGTCCTTTTCCATTCCCTTGCCCTGCAAATAGCACATCCCTAAGTTGTTTTGCGCTTGAGGCAGTCCTTGTTCAGCCGCTTTCCGGTACCATGCCGCTGCCGCCTGAAAATCCTTTTCCATTTCCATCCCCTGTTCTGACCAGACTCCCAAATTGAATTGTGCTTCCGGATGCCCTTTTTCAGCCGCCTTCAAAAGCCATTTTTTCGTTTGAGCGTTGTCTTGAGCTACCCCGGTTCCCCGGTAGTAGCAATTGGCAAGCAACATCATTCCTTCCGGACTGCCCGATTGGGCTGCACGGGTTGCCCATATAAAGGCTTTTCCTCCATCTTGCGGGATTCCTTCTCCGCGTGCATACATAACTACGAGACGGCATTGAGCCTGCGTATCTCCCTTTTCAGCCGCCTGCTCCAGAATGGTTATTTCCGGTTGCTTTTCGGTTTCCTGAATTTCAGGGGAAGGAGGAACGGGGAAAGGTAGTTTGTTTCCTTCCCCATAGCCCATACCGAATAGGCATGACAGACATCCACATGTAGTAAAAATAATACGTATCATTTTTATGTAAAATTAATTAATGATTGCCATGATAGGGGGAGATAGGGGGAGATAGGGGGAGATAGGGGGGAAGGGACGCTCCCCGCTGCTATTTTTAAGATCTGTTTTCTTTTGATTTTATGATAAGCGGGAGTTTTTTCTGGTATTCGAGGATTCCTAACCGGTAATATTCTACAAGCGTTTTCCCTTCCGGATATCTGTCTAAATTCTTTTCCAGTACAAAACTGCATATCCGGGAGAAAAACGGAGTTTCATCTTCTTCATAAAGCATGAATGCTTTTAAAAAATTCCAGCCGGATTCATCATCGGGATGTCCTTTAATGTGCCAATCCATTGTGAATTCAAAGATCCACAATGGAGAAATATTTTCTGAATTTGCATAGAATTCAAGAAGATTTTTTGATTCACGACAGGGGCAGTCTTTTTTCCTGATTTCTGAGAAAATTAATTGATCGAGCAACACCGAAACATCTTTGTATTTGTTCATGGAACGAAGCATTCTTCCAGAAATAATAAAGTCTCTCCAATTTTGAGAATGCACCAGGGACGCGGCCAATTGCCTTTTACAGAATTCCGGCATTTCCTCTATCATTTTCCGAAGATTTATTTCATCCGGACTTTTCGCTATTGGTTCCCATTGGACAACCGGGACTCCATTGACGATTATATTGCGTGCTGTACGGTTGGTGAGTTTTTCCTGATTTTTGAGTTGTTTCAATAACCTGTTGCGATATTCCTTGTAATTAGAATTCGCAATCCCAGCCTGATGATCATTTCTCTGATTTTTAGTAAATTCCACGCTATCTTCTTTTTGGGATGGAAGAGAATGATGAGTACATGAGGTTAATCCCCATGAAAAACAGACAGTTGCGAGAAGGATACGTTTCATGGTAATATTTTTATTGTTTGCGGACACGGTTAATAACCATGTAATCTCCCTGTTGCGAACGAACTACTGTAGCATAAAAACAATAACCGTTTGTTTCCCAGTTGCTGTAGAATGCGTATTGTGGATTCGAAATTTTAGTTTTCTTTTTGTACATACTGTTTTCAATGTATTTCACCGTATCTTCCAGGGGAGGGTCTCCATCATGCTTTATCATGGAAGGCATATTGACTGAAACAGGTGAAAACAAAGTCCAGGTATAGGCATCATATTTTACGTCGCGCTCTTTTCCTCCGCCGTCAGTTGCAGAGAGAATTATCGTAGCGGCAGGGAAAGAAATCCCCGTATGTTTGTTGACTTCAGGGATATTCCATGAATCTTGTTCAGAGTCACATGCTGCTATCAAGACAATATAGAAAACAGAAAAGAGTTTGTATATTATTTTTGTGCCTTTTTTCATCGTCTCCAGGGCAGTAGTTATAAAATTTATCTTCGAATTCCAGAGTATATTTCTCTTTACAGACTACCGCTGTTCTTTTTCTCCATTCTTTGTAGCTTCCAACAGCAGGAAATCAATTTGAGTTTCATTTTTTATCATTGTATCCGAGTGATGTGCTTCTCTATGAAATATTATATTTTTCATTGGAGAGGGCTTACGTGAAAATATAAGCATATTTAAGTTTTATTTCATTGATAATTTCTGCTATAAAAATTATTTGTTTTCAAATAAAGATTGATTGAATTCTCCAACAAAAATAAGGGTTTTCTCAGAACGGTTGTATTTGTATAGTGTATAAATCTTTCCCTCTTCATCATTGTTGCTCAGATGAAGAATATACAAATCGAGATTGGCATTCAAAATGAATAATCGTTTCCCGAATTCGCCGTCTCCATTTATGAATAAATACGATATTTTGTTTTTTTTATCTACCCAGAATTTACCTTGATTGAGTCTTTTATTAAATGATTCCTTGCTTTCTTCATAAATGAAGTTCGGAGGGATTGACGTGATTTCTTGTAATATTAGGTTTTTATCGTGAGCATGAGTCTTTGAAAAAAATGCAATTGATATAATTAATAATATGTATTTCATAGATGTTGTTTTATATATTATCTCGAATTTTTCACTTAATTTTAAAAATCGTATATTATCCCAGGAATGTTATTTTTTAACAAGAGGCGACTGAAGCGTTATTCCGGATAAGAGAACTTTATCTTCGGGTTGAAGAGAGGGCCTGCTGTTTTTCACTGATTTATTGCATTGACAATAAATAGTATGGCAATTTATCCATTCGACTTCGTTAACGTTTTTAATGGCAGTGGCAAGGATGGGAGCTGTCCGCCTGGTTCAAAACAGGAAATAGCAGGAACAGAACCAGGCGATGATCAGCAGGCCGCAGGTGAATTCAAGCAGAAGTCCCGTAAGCATTCCCAGGGCGGCGCCGGACCCGGCCTTGAATGCGGCGGCGATGTCCTTGCGGGCGAAAATAAGTTCGGCCAGGAGGGCTCCCAGGAACGGCATCACCAGAAGGCCAACGATGGGGGTGAACAGAATGGAGCCCACAATGGCTCCGATGATGGCGCCCCAGATTCCTGCCGAAGTGCTGCCGAATTTTTTGGCTCCCATGCCGCCGGAAAGCTTGTCAATGACGAGTCCACCAGCCACCAGGAGCGCCAGCACGGTCCACTCCCACCACGCCAGGGTCTGGCTGCCCATCACTCCCTGCCAGATGCAACCGGCCGCAATGATGATGATGCCGGGCAGCATAGGAATGAGCGTGCCGATCAGTCCCATGCCGAACAGGAGCAGGGTGACGCACCAGATGAGGGTTTCAGAAAGTACCGGGGGCATGTTTTCGTTCTTAGCAGGAAGCGGGAGATGTGGCAAGGATTCTGCCCGGCTTGCGGCATGACGGAAAAACGCCGGCCGTCTGATGGATTGCTGTTGCAGTTTCCGTAGTCTGAGTATGCAATGCCTGCCTATGGCTTTTCCCGGTTCTTTTTTACGGAACGGAGTCTTGTGCTCCTGTGCCCTGCTTATGGCAACAGTTTCCTTTTCCGCCGAGGTCCCGGAAGGGGATTCCGCCTCCATCCGGGAAATTGTCCGTCCGCTGAAAGCGCATGTGGGCGTTTCCGCCGTCATGCTGGACACGGGCGAATCCGTCTCTGTGGGGGACGAAGCTTTTTACCCCATGCAGAGCGTTTATAAATTCCCGCTGGCCCTGTCCGTGCTGAAACGGGTGGACCAGGGAGTTCTGGACCTGGATCAGAAGGTGCAAGTGACCAGGGACCAGTTGCCGGAAAAAACATGGAGCCCTTTGAGGGACCGCTTTCCGCAGGGCGGCGAGTTTCCGCTGAAGGAATTGTTGCGTTTTTCCGTACAGGAAAGCGACAATAACGCCTGTGACATCCTGTTTTCCCTGATAGGCGGCCCCAAAGCCGTTCAAAAGGATTTGAAGAAATGGGGGGTGGAGAACATGAATGTTAAATACACGGAGGCGGACACGCACCGGAATAATGAATGGCAGTATTCCAATTCCGCCCGTCCCTCCGCCATGACCTCCCTGTTCCGGAGGTTTGACGAGGGGAAGATATTGAAAAAGGATACACAGCTTTTCCTGTGGGATATGATGGCTTCCTGCGCCACAGGGGCGGAGCGGTTGAAGGGCCTGCTGCCGAAGGAATACGTGGTGGCGCACAAGACCGGAACGGGAGGAGCGTTGCCGGACGGCGCCGTTTCCGCCATCAATGACGCCGGGATCATTGTACTGCCTGGCGGCAGGAGAATGGCCGTGACTGTTTTCGTGATGAATTCCAAGGATTCTCCCGCCGTCTGCGAGGGGACGATCGCTTCCGTAGCCCGCTGGCTGTGCACGGAATGGAAAGCCGCCGAAGGCGTTAAGAAGTGAACGCCCGGGCCGGGACATGTTTTAAGCTTGGAAAGGCCGCGCGCATCAGGCAAGGTGTGCCGCGTTATTCATGAAGAACCTATTGAGCCGGTACATCAGTCTGAGTCTGGCGTTGCGGTATTTGAATCCGCTGCGCACGTTCTTTTCCATCATCACCCTGATCTGCCTACTGGGCGTCTCTCTGGGGGTGATGGTGCTTATTGTCGTGTTGTCCGTCATGGGCGGTCTTCAGAAGGAAATTCAGGGCAACCTGTTCGCGCATTCCCCCCATGTGCAGGTATGTTACAGGAATGATTTCGGCGTCCGTGAAGTGATTCCGGACTGGGTGGAGCTGAGCGGCAAGCTCAGGCACGTTCCCGGTGTCCAGTCCACGTATGCCCTGATTGAGGATTATGCGCTGGTGGACGTGCAGGGGAAGCAGAGGCCCTGCTTTTTCCGCGCCATTGATACGGAAAATGAGGCACAGCTTGAGGATTTGAAGCATTTGATCGTTTCCGGAAACGCTGATCTGGACATGGGGGAAAAGGCGGTCATTTCTTCCATCGTGGCGGAGAACATGGGCCTGAATGTGGGCGATACCGTGCGCGTGTACACCACCCGGAATTTCCAGGAAATTTCACACGCCTACCAGCAGACGGAACTGCCTCTGCTGGCGGAAAAAAACGCCGCGGAGCTGGATGATCTGAAGAAGTGGGGAAAATCCCTGAAAGCGGAGCAGGGACGTGAAGAGGCGTTCCAGGCGTCCGTGGACCAGGCGTTCGCCACTCTGAACAGCCTGCTGGCCGTCCCCCGCAGGGATACGGAACGCTCCGGCCTGCTGGATATGATCGGCCTGCTCAATGAAGGGGAGGCCCTGGAGGGAGGCAAGGTGGCTTTTCCGGAAGGTACGGGCAAGGAATGGGAAGCTGTTTTGGCCGGATTCTCCGCCGAGCGGCGCAATGAGGCGGACATGGAATGCTTCCGCAAAATCAAGGAGCTGGTCATGCCCAAGGATTTGGAAGTCATCGGCATTTACCGCGCCTCCCAGCATACGCCCAGCCCGGATCTGTTCATTCCTCTGGTCATCGGCCAGGAATTGCTGGGGTATGAGGACGATGTGGTGCAGGCCGTGGCCCTGCGCGTGGATGATCCCTACCATGTGGAGACCATGCTGGCGCCCGTGATGCAGGCTCTGGAAAAGGAGAAGCCCGCTTCCTCCTGGGTGCTGGAAACCTGGCATGACCGGTTCAATTCATGGTTTGAACTGATGCAGAAGGAACGCATGATGATGAGTTTCGTGCTGTCGTTTATTTCCCTGATATCCGCGTTTTGCATTATGGCGGTGATGTTCACCGTCTCCATCCAGCGCAAACGGGAGATTGCCGTCATGAAGGCTTTGGGCGCCACGCCGTTCCAGGTGGTGCGCGTGTTTCTGTGGCAGGGTGTGATCATCGGTTTTATAGGGGCCCTTCTGGGCGTCGGCCTGGGGCTGCTGGTGCTGGAGTACCGCATGCAGATTCAGATGTTCCTGGCGGGCATCGGCTTTGATCCGTTCCCCGTGGCTTTCCATGGAACGGCAAACATTCCGGTAGTGATTGACTGGACGGAGATCGCTTGGCAGGGGGTGAAAGCCTTTGTGATGGTCGTCGTGGCCTCCATCATTCCCGCCCTTATCACGGCGCGCCAGGACCCGGCCCGTTCCCTCCGCAGCATGTAACCGGAAGCGACTCATGGATATTTACTGGATTCAGGATCATGAAAAAAAGGGGCCTTTGCCGGAGGTGGAAGTCATTTCCATGCTGGAGGCGGGCCTGATCCCAGAAACCGTCCGCGCTTGGCATGCCGGGTGTGATGAATGGGTGCAGATACGTGAACTGCCCGTGATGAAGGAAATGTTTGACCGGAAAGATGAGGAGAAACGCCGAACCATGCGGGAAAGCGCTCCGGAAGAGAATGGGGTACTGCCCGGCCCGGAGGAGCCCGGAGATGAACGTTCCATGGCGGAGGCCGGGGAAGAATCTCCGGAGGTGGAGGCCGGGGTGGTTCTGGTCGTTCCTTATCCTTACGTCCGTTTTCTGGGAAGGATGGCGGACGTGATGATGCACATGACGGTGTATCTGGCTCTGCTGAGGCTGTTAGGCGTGGAATTCCAGCCCGGACTGCTGCCGGGCACGTATGAAGCCCTTCTTTACATCTGCCTGCCGATGACGCTTGTTGAGGGCCTGTTCCTGAGCACGCTGGGTACGACGCCTGGAAAATCCATGCTGGGTGTTTCCGTGCGCGACTATTTGGGAAACCGGCTGTCTTTCTCCACGGCGTTCAGACGCGCCCTGTTCGTGATGGTGCTGGGTCTGGGGTGTTTCGCCCCTACCTTGACGATGCTGGCCCTGTTCTTTTCCTGGTGGTGGGTACGCCGTTTCGGCTTTACTCCGTGGGACAGAAGGCTGGGGACGACGGACGTGTTGAACGAGCCTCTTTCCTTCCGCAAGGTGGCCATGACCGTGGCCCTGATCATCCTGTGTTTGCAAATCATGTACTTCTTGGTTCTCCCCTGGCTTCCGGACATGGAGGCCTATGTGCAGGCGTCTTCCCAAATGTGACAAAAAGGCCGTTTTTGCGGGATTTAGTCTTTTCATCACCTGAAATTGTCTCATACTTGTGGCGCCATGCCAGAAATACACCCAACGGCAGTAGTGCATCCTACTGCGGAAATTGCGGATGATGTCAAAATAGGCCCTTTTTGCGTTGTCGGGGAGCAGGTGAAGCTGGGGCCCGGATGCGTGCTTCACAGCCACGTGGTCATTGACGGCCCGTCCTCCTTCGGCAGCGGCAATGAATTTTTTCCGTTCTCCGTGATCGGCCTGAAGAGCCAGGATTTGAAGTACCGGGGCGAACCTACTTATCTGGAAGTGGGGGACAACAACGTTTTCCGGGAAAACGCCACCATCAACCGGGCTACGGATATTGGTGGCAGAACGCAGATCGGGAACAACAACCTGTTTCTGGTATCCTGCCATGCCGGCCATGATTGCCAGATTGGCAACCACGTCATCTTCTCCGGCTTTGCCACGGCTGCCGGGCATGTAACGGTGGGGGACTATGCCATTCTGGCGGGTTGCTGCGCCGTTCACCAGTTTGTCCGGATTGGAGAACACGCCATGGTGGGCGCCGTGGCCCGCGTGGCCCAGGACGTGCTGCCCTATACCATTGTGGAAGGCCATCCCGCCGTTACGCGCGCCGTCAATTCCATAGGCATGCAGCGGCGCGGTTTTTCAGAGGAAGACCTGCGGGCCGTGCGCATGTGCTATAAGAAGCTTTTCGTCAACAAAAAACTGACGGTGCATGAGGCCATCGAGGAACTGTTGCAATCTCCTTACGGGGAAAATCCCTGCCTGCAGCGCATCATTGAATTCGCGCAGACGTCGGAACGCGGATTCTGCCACTGAGGCCATGAAAACGGGTTTTGTCTTTGACCTGGACGGAACGCTTGTGGACTCCATTCCCGGCATTGCCCGCGGATTAAACCTGGCTCTGGAGTCCCTGGGATACCCGGAACATTCTGTAGAAGCGATTCGCGGAATGGTTGGGCGGGGCGCCCGGGAGCTGTGCGTGGCCGCCTTGCGTGGATATTTTAACGGACCCGTTCCGGAATCCGCCTTTGAAGCCTTGCATGCGGGTTTTATGCGGGAATACCGACATACCTGGGAAAACGGAACGGTTCCTTATGCGGGCATTTGTGAGATGCTCCTGCAACTGGCGGAAGAAGGCCATCCCCTCGGCGTTCTGTCCAACAAGCTGCACGTGGTGACCGTGCCTCTGGTGCATCACGTCTTTCCGGATGTGCCTTTCCGGACTGTAATGGGTTTTTCCGAGCGTTTTCCCCGCAAGCCGGAACCGGATTCCCTGCTGTCCATCATCCATGAATGGGACAGGAAACCGGAGGAGGCATGCATGGTGGGAGATTCCGCCCACGACGGCAATACGGCCGTGAATGCCGGCACCCGGCTGGTCCTGGTAGGGTGGGGGTACAGCACCCGTGCCGCCCTCGACGCTTTCCATGTGCCTGTGTGCGGTTCCGTGCAGGAGCTGTCCTTTTGCCTGGAACATGAAGAAAACCTGCCGTTTCCGGTTCTGAAACAGGGGGACGAGGTTTCCGAATAGGCCGGAGGCTTGGTGCAGAAGCTTTGCGCAAAGCTTCTTTTTGTCCGTTTTCACTCTTCTTCCTGAACGTCTGCGGCCTTGGCCCGGAGGGTGATGTCTTCCAGGCTGGAAGGCAGGTCCTTGGATGACGTGACGCCCAGATTCTTCAATTTCTGGGCCCGCGGAATGAACCGGTGCTCAAAGGAGGAAACGGTCTTGTTGTACTGGTTGACCGCCTGGTTCAGGCTTTTGCCCAGGGAGGAAAAATGTCCGGTGAGGATGGCGCAGGTATCGAACAGGTCCGTTCCCGCTTCAGAAATCTTTTTGGCGTTGTCCGCCAGTTGTTCCTGTCTCCAGCCGTAGGCGACGGTTTTCAGCAGTGCGATCAATGTGGAGGGCGTGGACAGGATGACCCTGTTTTCCGCGCCGAATTCGATCAGGGACGGGTCCGCTTCCAGAGCGGCCTGGAAAAAAGCTTCCCCCGGCAGGAACATGATGACGAATTCAGGACACGGCGAAAACTGGGTGAAGTAGTTTTTGGCGCTCAATTGCTGCAAATGCTTTTTGACGTCCGCCGCGTGGCGGCTCATCCACTGGCTCCGTTCCTCCTGCCTGTCCGTCTCTCCGGCATGGAGGTAGGCCGCCATGGGCGCCTTGGCGTCAATGATGATGGAGCGTCCTCCCGGAAGATGGATGACCATGTCCGGGCGGATTCTGTCCTCCTCCCGGGAACGGGTCTGCTGCGTGGTGAAATCGCAGTATTCCACCATGCCCGCCAGTTCCACCACGCGGCGAAGCTGGAGTTCTCCCCACTGGCCGCGGGCGTTGTTATGGTGCAGGGCCTGGGAAAGTCTGGCTGTTTCGTTCTTCAGGGCCTCATTGCCGGAAAGGATGTAGCGTATCTGGGTTTTCAGGTCCGCATAAGCGCCCACGCGCTCCTTTTCTATTTCTCCCAGGCGGGACTGGACCAGCTTGAGGGAGTCGCTCACCGGCTTGAGCAGGGACTCAATGGCCTGCTTTCGGGATTCCAGATCATGCCTGGCCTGCTGGTGCTGGTTCTGGAGACGCGTTTCTGCCAGGTTGAGGAATTGTTTTTCCGAGTTGCGGAGGACTTCCGCACTGATGCCGGCAAAGGAATTCCTGAGCACTTCTTCCGCGGTGCGGAGCATCTGCGTCCTGTCCTCCGCCCGCTCCCGCCAGGAGAGGGATTCCGCCTCCAGGCGGACGGAACGGTCCCGGTAGCGCAGCAGGGCGACCAGAAGCGCCAGGCAGGCAAGCAGGAGCAGGGCGGCCAGAAGCCAGGGAATGAAGGGGGGAATCATGGAAGATGGTGGATCAGATGGGGGTGGCGTAGGGAATGCCGTCCGTTTCATCTACGGGTTCGGCCAGCGGAATGTTGTCATCGGAACTGTCGAGCGGCTCTGCATAGGGAATGTCTTCTTCCGTGCCCGGCTCCGCAAGGGGAATATGCTTTTCACACATTTTGGCAGGGGCCTGGTAGCCTACCGTTGTTTCATAATAGGCCGTTTTGGCGTATTGGCAGCCGGAATGGGCCAGCTGGTTGGATTCCCGGCATATGAGAACGGCTTGGCCTTCCGAGGCTGCCCTGGTGCGGATCGCGTTGGAGGGATAGCCTTCCTTTTGGGAGGCCAGCATGATATCCGTCCAGATGGGAAGAGCCAGCGTGCCGCCGTACCCTTTTTCCAGAATTTTGGTGGGGGTGTCAAATCCCACCCAGACGCTGCATGTCAGGTTGGAGGTGTAGCCTGCAAACCAGGCGTTCGTGTAATTGTTCGTAGTGCCTGTCTTGCCTCCGCACGGCGCCTTGAACCCCAGGGCGGTGATTCTGCCCGCGGTGCCTCCGGGCTTGCAGACCTGCTGGAGAATGGAGGAGGTGATATTGGCCGCGCGCTGGGAATAAACGGCGCGTCTGCTCTTGGTAATGGCAAAGCGCGGCTGTCCTTTGGAATCCGTAATGTGGTCGATGATGTATGGCGTGGGGCGCACGCCGCCGTTGGCAAACACACTGTAGGCGCTCGCCACGTCCAGGGGGGAAGCTTCCCAGGTGCCCAGGAACAGGGCCGGAGTCTTGGAGACGTTTCCATGGAACCCGGCCAGCTCGGCGGACTGGATGACGTTGCCCAGCCCGGCCCGGTTGCCGATGCGTACGGACATGGTGTTGCGGGAAAGAATGAGGCCGAAGGAGGCGGGTTTCATGCCGCAGTAGGTGCCGTCCGAGTTGCGGGGGGACCAGTTGGCTGCGCCGCGTATTTCCCCATAGGCGATGCGGTCGTCGGAAATGCGGGTATCCGCGGAATTGCCCTGCTGAAAGAAAGTGGCGTAAACGAACGGCTTGAACAGGGAGCCCGTCTGCCGCCGGGACTGGATGGCGCGGTTCAGCTTGGATTCCTCCGCGTCCCGTCCGCCGACAACGGCCAGAAGCGCTCCCGTGGCATTGTCCATCACCACGGCCGCAGATTGGATGTAATTGGGCATGGGGGGCTGGGTCTTTTCCCTCTGTTCCGCGGGAATTGCCTTGTAGGCGGCCAGGGCCGCCTCATATTCCGCCTTGGTGGTCAGCTTGTTTTTAACGATGCCGCGCTTCTCTCTTCTGGCCTGGAGGGAGGCCAGGTGCTTTTTGAAATCCTTCCGGCTTTCCAGAGCCGTCATGTGCTTGTTGATGATGTCCAGCGTGGCGTTCTGCAGGTCCAGGTCCAGCGTGGTATGGACCACGAGGCCTCCCAGGCGGATGTCTTCCTCTTCCAGAATGGCGTCCAGCTCCCGGCGCACGAGGTCCATGGCGTAGTTTTCCTCGGACCTGGACTGCGGCGGATGCGTCACGATGGGTTCCGCGAGAGCGGCGGCGTATTGCACTTCCGTGATCTTGCCGGCGTCTTTCAGCAGCCCGAGCACGATGTCCCGGACTTTTCTGGCTTCTTCCGGGTGCTTGAGGGGGGAAAAATCATTCGGGCCGTAGATGATGCCTGCCAGCGTGGCGCATTCCGAAAGGGAGAGGTCGCGGGGCTCCTTGTCGTAATAGCCGCGGGACGCGGCGGCTATTCCCAAGAAGGTGTGGCCCCAGAAAATGCGGTTGATATAGGTTTCCAGAATTTCGTCCTTGCTGTAGGTTGCCTCAATGCGTTTGGCCAGGGCTACTTCCGTCAGCTTGCTGTGCAGGTTGCGTTCCTGGTGGTTATACGTGATTTTGGCAAGCTGCATGGTCAGGGTGGAGGCGCCCTGCGTGGCTCTTTTGTGTTTGATGACCTGGGCGACGGCGCGGCCCACGCCGATCCAGTCCACGCCGCCGTGGTCGTAAAAGCGATTGTCTTCACGGAGCAGCAGTGCATCTATAAAAATGGGAGGAACTTCCTGAAGGGGAACGCGCCTGCGGTTCTCTCCGTGCAGGGTGCCGATGGTCCGGTTTTTGCGGTCGAGAATAACCGTGCGTTCCGGAATGTTGCTTTTCACTTCCGAAATGTCGTAGCGGTTGGAAATGGTGCCGTACAGGAAAACGAGAATGGCACCGACGACGATGCCTACAAAGGAAACGCTCAACAGGATGCGGAGGGGCCAGCTGATGAACCAGCGGATATTGCGGGTCAGGGCGCCGATGAAGCGGAACGGCATCGTCAGCACGAACCATAGGGCCCCGAAGATGGTGAAACCCGGTTTGCGCCGCTTTCCGGAAGGCCGGGAACTCCTTTCCGGAGTGGCTTCTTCTTCGTCATATTCAACCCGGGGTGCGGGACGGGGTGCTTTCCGTGGCCGCGGGGAGGGCGCGCCATACGGAGAGGAGGAATCGCGCGGGCTTGCCGTTCTGCGGGTGGGGCCCGGAATCACGGCCGGCCGTGGCTCTTTTCCCGGCAGGCCGGGATAGGAAGGGCGGGGCGGCTGCCTTTTTCTGCGGGCGGACTTGGCGCGGGAAGTCGGCTGGGCGTCCGGGATGCGTTCCCTCCAGGAGCCGGCGTTTCCTTTCCGTGATTTGTCGTCTGCACCCATCCGTAGAAAAATTTTATCATAAATATTTCGGATGGTCTAAGCAAAAGATAGTGTGCCATGTCGCAAATCCATAGACAAATCCTGTCCGTATTGAACGTTCTTGTAGTAGGATATGTCAAACCACCCGATTATCGATAATTTCATGATATCAAAACGTAGAATGGCGAGTTTTTATTACTTGGTCGTTGGGGGGCTTTTGTCCCTGTTATTCGCGGGGAGCGGCATCGCGGAGACTGTGCCGGCCATGGCAAACTTGCAAAAACAAATTCAACAGGTAGCCCAATCCGCCACCGCCGCTACGGTAGCCCTGGTTTCCGATGGAGGAGAAACGGGCAGCGGTGTCATCGTAAGTCCCCAGGGGCTCATTCTGACGGCGGCCCACGTGGTGGGCGGCGACGAGATGATGCGCGTGGTGTTTTCAGACGGGCGCGTGATGAAAGGCCGCGTGCTGGGAGCCAATTTTACCCGTGACGCCGCCATGGTGCAGATTCTTGGCGAAGGCACTTATCCTCATGTGGAACTGGGAGAGTCCGACGCGTTGCACGTAGGGGACTTCGTGGTGGCCCTGGGGCATTCCAAGGGATTTGACCCGGAACGCCGTGCACCCATCCGTATGGGAAGGCTCTGCACGGACGGAAAGCAGCGGTTCCTGATCTCCGAATGCACGTTGATAGGCGGCGATTCCGGGGGCCCCCTCTTCGATCTGTCCGGAAAGCTGGTGGGCATCCATTCTTCCATTGGGCCGATGCTGAAAATCAACAACCATGTTCCCGTTTCCGTCTTCCGCCATGATTGGGAGAAACTGCTCTCCGGCCGCCAGTGGGGCCAGTTGGGACTGCACCCCATGGCTGATCCGGACTCTCCCGTTCTCGGCTTTGCCATGATGGATGTGATGGGCGTGGACGGAGTTGTGGTGGAAGATGTGGTCGTGGACTCTCCTGCGGATGAGGCGGGAATCAGGCCCGGAGACGTCATCACGTACATGGACAGCCGCGGCCTGCGCTCCGTGCGCGACATGCTCCGGGAGCTGGGGCGTCACAGGCCGGGAGAAACGGTGCCTTTGGTCGTTCTCCGGAAAGGAACTGCCTATAAGGCCGACCTTACCTTCGGCAGGCGTGGTGACCTGATGTCCGGACTGAAACAAATGGAACAACCTCAAGGATGATGATCAGATACCTCTTGACAGTGTTGGCTGCGGGTGCCGTGTGTGGACAGGAAATAGCTTCCCCCCTGCCCGCGGACCAGATGATTGCTCCGGAGGACAAGGCGGTGCTGGATGCCCAGGCCCGCCAGATCTTCCGGGAATGGGACAAGGTAGCCGTTCCCATCGGCAAATCCGTGGTGGCGCTTGTGGCCGGCAACCGCCAGGTGGCGCTGGGTACCGTGGTAGGCAAGGGAAAAGTGCTCACCAAGTTGAGCGACTTGCAGAAGGAAAGGCGCCCGGTCATGCTGGTGGACGCCTCAGGAAAAGTTTATGATGCCAAGGTCCTGTTTGCTCTTCCGGAACACGACCTGCTGATGATGGATGTGCCGGGGCTGCCCGCACCGCCCATTGACCTGGACTCCTATGTGCAGGCCAAGGAAGGGGATATCATTGCCGCTGTGTCTCCCACGGGACATGTCAGCGACTTCGGCGTGGTGTCCGTAGCCCAGCGCAGCCTGAGAGCGGACGACCAGCCTTATCTGGGCATCGTCTCCGATCCCCGCTGGGATGGCGAGGGCGTGATGATTGGCGGTGTGGAAGCCGGGAGCGGCGCCCACCGCAGCGGCCTCCAGGCCGGGGATGTGCTCATGAAGCTCAATGGAAAGCCTGTGGACGGGATGTATTCCATACGCGCGGCCATGGTGGGCGTGCGGCCCGGGGAAACCGTTCCTGTGGAAGTGGTGCGCCAGAACCGGAAGGTTGAGGGGCAGCTTCTTACCGGGGCCAGGCCAAAAGTGATGAAATTCCCCCAGAAACGGCTGGACATGATGAATTCCATGGGCAACCGCATGAGTCTGAAGCGTGACGAATTCCCGCTGGTCATCCAGTCGGACATGACTTTGTTTCCGGAACGGGCAGGGTGTCCGGTCATTGACGTCAACGGCAAATTCGTGGGACTGGCCCTGAGCCGTGCCGGACGGACGGAAACGTACATTCTCCCTTCCTGGATATGCCGGGAGCTGGTGGAGGGCGTGCTTCCGAAAGTGCAGCAATATCAGGCAAGCCGTGATGAAAATATCCCGGAAGCACAGCCGGTGGACGATGCTTATGACGCGCGCCGCCTGGAGGAAAACCGCCGGAAAGTGGAAGACAAGATGAGCCGCCAGGGCCTGGTGCCGAAGGTGTATTAAGGTGGGCGGAGGAATGGAAAGCCTGTGGGCGGGGCCAGGGAGCCTTCCATGGTTGCTCATGCATGATGGCTTCGGAACGGAACGTCGTATATCTCCTCGGCGGAAAGTCCCTTCGGAAAGAACTCTTCGTGGTTTCCCGTTCTTTAAGGCATTTCCTGAAAAAGTTCTGTTTTCTGTGCGGCGTATAAAGGTAATGGGTTACATTACCGGCTACCGGAGAAGTGGAAGCAACGGACGGGAAGCGCTCCGTTTCCTGGAAATATGCGGGGCATCATCATTTTCCAGTTTCTTCATGTTAACCTGCATGCGGGAAGGAACCTTGTGTTGAATGAGACCGTCCCTGTCCGTATATTCAAACTCCACTTTCTCCGCATGGTCCGGTTCTTTCGGATACTGCCGGCTAATATTCGCGGAAAGACTGTCAATTCCGGTCCGGAAATGTTCGGAGCAAGGGAATCAAGTGCCACTGCCGTTCATTCGGCATCCGGTTTTCTCCCAGAGATTTCATGCAAAGAAAGTTTTCTACGCTGTCAGATAGGCAGCTGAGTTTCTTCAGCTTGTTCTTGATCCTGCCTGAATGCCGGTGAATTCCTTACAGATGTTTGCATCAGCCGATTTAGCTTTCTTCATAAGAATCCCTTGAATAGTCGTATCTATCAAGGTGATTATATATATTGAATTCTTATCATTCCAAGAGCTACTTGAATGGCGGTCTCCGGGACGTTCGCATGCCCCTGCCGGGGAAAGAATGGAATGGAGGCGCTTGAATTCCATTCCTCTCGGAAATGACCGGAGGACTCTCTGTATGGACTTTCCTGGAAGGAAGCTGAAAGGTTTCCCGCAGGAAGGACGGTATCCGTTATCGTGCCGGAGACGTGGCAACCGTTTTTTCCTTGAAAATCATCAGCTCTGAAAGAACGACGGTGCGTCCGGAAGCATCCGGAGAAATGATCATGACGACCTTGCGTCCGGGATAAGTGGTCAGCATCATGCCGCGTTCCTTGACCTTGACGACTTTTCCGTCTTTAAGGCGTGCCATGTACGTCAAATTGGCGGGAGTGGAGCGGGCCGCGCTGGCTCCTGCCACATCCTTCCCAAAGACGTAGGTCGCCATGCTGGGGAGCTCAATGGCGCTTTTTTCTCCCATAGGGGGATTGGGCAGCTCCAGGGTGAACGTGCGTCCGGTGAGGTTCTGGATGTAGATGCAGTTCATCGGCAGTTCCGCTTCATTGATGAAATCCAGCGTGAACTCTCCCTTGCTGTTCTTGCCTACCAGGGCCAGCGTTTTGGGACCGAGATTATCAGGGAGCGGTTTGGAAACCAGCTTGTTCGTCGGCATGCCTTTTTGGTCCAACCCTCCGAAAAGGGTAATGATCTTGCTCCGGGGATAAACGCTGCGGCGTCCTGGCAGCGCGGCGCGAAGTTCCACTTTTTCCAGTCTTTTGCCGTCAATGGGCATGTAAATGACTTCCGGGAGAGTCATCGGGGTTTTCAGCACGAAGCGAATACCGTTGACGGAAGCAGGGGAAAGAGACTTGTCCACCGTGTCTCCCGCAGGGGAATTTCTAGCCGGTTCAGGCGTTCTGGGCGCCGCAGGCTGGCGGGACTGTCCATGTACGAGGGACATGCCTGCAAGGAAGCAGGCAACGGTCAGGATGAATGGGATGCGCATATGTTCGGAGAAATATGAAGTGTGGAAAGAGAACCCGGTACCAGTTGTTTGACCGGAGCATTTAACCGACACGGGAGCGGTTGGAAGACGGATGCTGCGGAAACGACGGCAGACCAATGAAGCATTGTTGGAAATGCCAGTCTGAACTGGGTCTTATATCCCTTGTGAAGTACATGAATGGGAAAGGCCGTGCAAGCTTAAAATAGGGATGTGGAGCATTATGTAACAAGAAAAATCCGAAGCACGGGGAGAGGGGGACCTGGAAAAGCCGCCGACTTCCGCGGGAGGGAAGGCGGCGGCTGTCAATGATTGCCGAATGCTGAAAGGGCAGAGGCCGGTATAAAAGGGGAAGAAAGGAAGCTCCCGGGCTGGAAGCCTCTCAAGCCATGTTTAAATCATACTTCTTCGGGAGAGAGCCAGCGGAAGGAAACAATGTTGAACCGGCGGCCAAATGCCTTGT
>NZ_KQ971077.1:0-2040 GCF_001580195.1 Akkermansia sp. KLE1798 | reverse complement strand
CGTAGTCGTCCACGTGGGACTTGTTGCTGCTGGCTACCCCGAAGCGGGAGAAATTGGCCTGGTTGCTATTCAGCACGGAGGGCCTGCCGTTGGAAGAGTAGAGGAGCTTGCGGTTCTTGAGGCCCATGAGCATGGCCTCCCAGGCTCTCCGGGAGGTGGAGTTGACGTTGAAGCCTCCGGCGATGGGCAGGTACTTGGCGGAGAGCTTGTAGCCCTCGTCGGTTTTGGCCAGTTCGTCGATGACCGCTTCGGCGGGCTTGCCCTGGAGGTCCGGGGAGAGGCGCCTGTTGGCAATGCCTGCGGCCTTGTTGGAGGAAGTGTCCGTGGAGAATGCTTCCTTGAGCACGGACTTGAGGTCCTCTTTGGCGGAGCCGCCGATGCTGCGGGGCCGTGCGGCCAGGGAGGAGGTGAACCAGGAGTCCCAGAGGGCGTCGTTGATCATCAGGCCGTGGTCCCAGAAGTCGCCCAGGGAGGCGTCGCCCATGATTTCATTGTGTGAGAAAACCTTGTCTGGAGGCAGCATTGGGTCGGCAAAGGAGTTTCCGATGCCCACGCCTGGAACGCCTGACTGGTAGGCGAAGCGTTTGGCGATGGCGGCTTTGGAGTCGGTCTTGTACCAACCAGGGGTGAGCCTGAATCCTGCGAATCCGGCGAGGCTGGAAGGCTGCTGGAATGGGAGTTCGGCGGCCACAATCTTGTTGACCTGTTCGGCGCCGGGTCCGCCGAATGGGGAGAGCCGGGTGCCGTCGTTGGAGAGGATGTTGGAGATGGTGATGGGGAAGAAGTCGCTGTTGGCGTTCTTGACTTCAAACTGGTAGGGGCTGTAGGATCGTCCGAGTTCGGATGCGGTGGGCATCTGGCTGCCCCAGAAGAGTGGGCTGGAGTGCTGCCAGGTCTTGGCGCGGTAGTCCTTGCCTTCCGGGTAGGCGCCGATGACGGGAGGCTTGCCCCATTTCACCGATACTCCATAGTACGCTACAAAGGTAGATTCCTGCGTAGGCGTGCCGTATTGGCCTGCCTTTTTTTCTTCCTCACTGCCCTGGTCGTTGTTTTCCCACATTTCCGCCGGGAGTTTGATTTGGTCAATCAGCGGTTTTTCCCAGGCGCCCCAGTTCAGGTTGAGGATGGCTGGCATGGTTTTGGCGAAAATGTCGATTTCCGCGGTGTTTTTCCCGTTTAGAGAGGATGAGCTGTTCATCTTCCCGGGATCCATCAGTCCGGCGCCCATAATGAAAGTGCCCAGGGCTTTGGATGCCCCCTTTTCCCCATATTTGATGGCCAGGACGTGGTCGTCCGGCGTGCCGTTGAGCTGGCTGGTATTTTCCGCGAAGATGATGGAAGCCTTGGCAATACCCTGCTGGTTGTATCCGCTACCGTCCAGCAGTTCGTAGCGAACGCCGTCCGTCAGGTTGACGGCATAGGAACTGACCTGTCCCGCTTCCTGGGACCAGCCTTCCTTGAGAGGGAATCTGTCCGGTTTGAAGTCACCGCTGTTGGGTTTTGTTTTATAGACTTCGTTACCGTTGGCTATATTGGAAACGACCGGCTGGGCGAAAAGGACGATTTCCCCGGCTTTCAGCGTAGATGGGTCGCCCTTGATCGTGGAACCGTCTGAACTGAGTTTGGACGTGGTGCGGAAAGAAGCCCCAAAGTCGGCTACCTGGCGGTTGTTGTAAGATGCGTTTAGATAGGGGATCAAACAGGATTCCCCGTAGCTGGTCAATTGGTTTTCGTCAAGCTGGTTCCATGCGAATTTGACATTATGGGAAAGCAGTAGAGGCATGAAGCGGTGTTCCCCGAAATAGCCTCCCCATACTCCCCCGTCGGCTCCTGTCAGCTTCATGTCCACATTGTACGGGTTCCACCAGACATAAACCGGGATGACGGCGATTCGGAAGTCGATCCATCCTCCCCGGTTAGGGTGCTTGTTGCCGTGTTTGACATAGTTGAGTCCGACAAATGAATAAAACCGCAGGAGGATGGGATGGCGCATGTAGGTGTAGCGATTGTCCATCATTTCCATGTTGGCGGAGGCGTCCG
>NZ_KQ971076.1:0-2543 GCF_001580195.1 Akkermansia sp. KLE1798 | reverse complement strand
TGCTGTTGGCAAGAAGCGTGTCACGGGAGATCAGTTTCCTGGCTGCAGATGAATCGTCACTGGAGCTTTCCGACATCAATGAGGTCATATTGAGGGTGTCCAGATCCGGGCCGGGGGTATCCCAGGTGGAGCGCAGAACGGTCAGCGTGTCGGTGCTTTCCTGGGAGGCATGGGGCATCAGGTTGATGCGCGCCTTCTGGTTTTCCGGCGTAATCCACCAGGCAATGTACTTGCGGGTGTTGGCATTCTTTTTCAGCCCCGTATTCTTTGAAGAATCGTCCACGCGTACAGGGCGGACATGGATTTCCTTTTTATCCTGGTTCCGGGCGCCCACCGGGGTTCCTGCGGTGCCGGGGCCCAGCAGGCAGACACTGCGGGAACTGCGGTTGGAATTGGATTTTTGCCCCAGAAGGTTTTTTCCGGCTTCCAGGGTGCTGAGCCTGCGCAGGTCGGGGTCGGAAATCAGCCAGCGGCGGAACATGGAGCTTCTGCCCGTGTCGTAGGTGGAAGCAATGCTCATGCCCGAGGAATTATTCCTGTTGAGCCAGGTGTCCCAGCTGTTCCAGGCGCCCAGAATATAGGGGGAACTTCCTTCGCTGGTGCCGGAAGAAAGAATGCCGGAGTTGGCGGAAACGCGCTGGTCGGGTCCCAGCTCGCACTGGAGCTGTCCCAGGGAAACTTCCAGGGAGAATCTGGCCAGGGACTTGGCCTCAGCAGCGAAGAGCTGTTTCTCAGAGATGCGCACCTGGGATGATGCGATGGTGAGCAGACCGACACTCAAGAGGGCCAGGAGCATCATCAGGGTGATGGTGGCAATGAGAGCGAAACCCTTGCTGACGTGTTTAATAGGGCGTTTTTTGGAAGGTTTGATCTTCATGAAAAGCTATGGTTTTTAGCGAGACGCCTTCCTATTAGTTTGGAGTTGCCGAGCCATCCACTAATATGGAAAGGCGAAAAGCCAATTCTTATCTCTGAACCTTATAAAAAGCGGAGGGTGCATGCAAGCCTAAAATTGGTTGAAAAAGGATGCTGAAACCTTGCTTTCAGAGCCGGAATTTTCCCCTTATTTGAGCTCTGAGATGAATTGGAATAATATTTTTATTCATTTATAATCAAAAGTTTTATTGCAGTTATAAAGATAAATACGGATTCCAAATTCGGAGGATTGAAAAAAGACCTGAATCTCATGCTTTCCCAGGAAAAACTGCCTGAAGAGTTCCGGGGAGATACGGCGGACATCGGTCTGCGTCCCTACGCCACGGAGGACGGAGCCCCGACGGAACAAAACCGCCCGATAAGCTCCTGGAACCAGCTCCACCTGTGGGCCAATGTGTGGGACTCTTCAACCAAAAGGGACGGCCAGGATGCCTCCGCCACACTGCAATGGAATGGGCAGACGCCCAGCACGCTGGTAGCCGCGGACGCCTCCGCCAACATGGAAATGATGGACAACCGCTACACCTACATGCGCCATCCCATCCTGCTGCGCTTCTATTCCTTCGTGGGGATCAATTACGTCAAGCGCGAAAAACAGCATCTTTCTCGCGGCGGCTATATTGATGTGCGCGTCTCTGTCATTCCCGTTTTTGTCTGGTGGAACCCGTACAACGTGGACATGAAATTCATAGGCGCGGACGGCAATCCGTGGGGTGGCCATTTCGGAGAACACCGCTTCATGCCTATGGTGCAGCGCAACAACTTCGGACAAATGGAATCATTTTTGGACAATAATTGGGAAAACAAAAACTATGGAGAGCATCCGTTAACTCCCTACTCCTTACAAGACCTTAAATACGGTCCCAACAGACAGATTGCGGACTTCGGCGCTTCATTCCGCGAGACATCCACCATTGATTCCTCTGGGTTGGGAAAGGCAGGCGCATCTTCCACATTGAAAGCGGGGGAAATCGTTGTGTTCGCTCAGCCGGTTCTGACGGCGGATACTTCCATTACCAAAGCCAAAACCAGCTGGTATGACTGCAAAGTGGATAATTTCGCCTTTAAGGAAGGCTGGAGCCAGGATCCTCGACAAACAAAAGAATACAATATCCACTGGGCAGATGGTGTTCAGTACCAATACTTGTCGAAAAGCGGCTATGAAGAGATGGGAACTGCTCTCATGTCCATCCGGTTCGCTGAATCTCTGACCGAATTGAATCATACTCCTGCCGACGCTGTTCTATGTACCAGGTTTACGGAAGAATTTTCCGCACAGTCAAAGAAGCTGGGCACATTTGTGATGCTCTCAGGTCTCATGGATTCTAAGAAGATAGGAACAGGAGGCGAAAGCAATCTGAGAAACAAAATAGAAATCGATACCTTTTTCAAGACTTCTCCCACCATCCTCAACCTGAACTGGGGCGCCTGGGAAAAACCGCTGATTGACCAAATCAAACTCCCGGCAGATATGTTCGACAACAAGAGTACTTCTGAAGATGACTATCGCCGCGGCAAGGATGGTGTAGCCTCTGAACATACAACGTTCGTAGCCTATTATGGGATTTCCGCCAAATGGGGCAAAACTCCCGTCATCGGCACCTACC
>NZ_KQ971075.1:140321-178732 GCF_001580195.1 Akkermansia sp. KLE1798 | reverse complement strand
GGTTGGCTTCCCCTATCGTCAATGCGGAACTGGTGTTGTTGCGTTCCACATAAGTACCCAGGGATATTTGCGCCCCATCGAATGTACCGCCTGTAATCGTAATATTGGTGGAACCAATATTTCCGGTGAGGGCAGCGGTAGCGGCTCCATTAATGTAGGAGCCGCCCCAAATCTGGCCTGTGTACGTACCTGATTTGAAAGTCAGGTTGGTTGAACCGGTAATATTGAGAGTGGACGCTCCCGTCTCCACCCAGGTACCCCCGGCAATCATGGCCGCTACGGAGCCATTGCCCATATCCAGCGTCATGTTGGTAGAGGTCAAATTATAGGTGGACGAGTTGACCATGGCACCTGCAAACAGCTTCTTCCCTTCCGCAAACGTGCCGCCTGAAATAGTAGTGGTAGCCCCCTGCGCAAATACGTTTTCATTAAAGATGCCTCCGCTGATATCCAGGAAAACCGAAGCATTCTGCTTGACGGAAATTTCATTGCCTTTTCCCAATCCCAATACATCGGCATTAAACGTGCCTCCACTGATGCTCAGTCTTCCTACATAATTTTTCCCTTCTTCCGTATTGCCGTAATTTACCTTTCCCATGCCCAGCAGGGAAACATTGCTGCCGAACGTTCCCCCTGTCACTGTCAGGTTGACGTCGCCCAGAATGGTAGAGGCATCCACATAGCCGCGAGCGGACCCGGCTGAAACAGTCCCGGTAAAGGTCCCTCCATTAATGGTGAAATTGACGTCTCCGGTATGCTGGAAACCTTCCAGACCTAAAGCGAAAGAGATAATTTCAGAAGGAGCGCCAGTTGTCCAGCCCGTCCACTCTCCCCCATTGATGGTAGCGGTGAAAGTACCTGTTGTAGCAAACCTGACTCCGGCACCTCCTGCATTTCCATCCCCAATCAAAGTCATTCCCGTCAGAGAACCTGCGTTTTCATCTACATTCAGGGTAACATCGGCCGTTACCGTACGCAGAGAGTTGGCCCAAAACATGAAATGAAATCCTGAAGTCAGGGAAGTATCCGCACCTATATTGATGGTGAATTTGTTGTCTCCACTGAGCGTAGTTTCTGCAGCATTCCCCACAACGTTCCACAACTGGACACTGGCATATGTTCCTCCCTCCAGAGTCAGTGTGCGGTCATATCCCCCTTCATAAGTACCGGCTGCCGTGATGTCCGTCATATAAATGGCATCCGGAGAATCAGTCTGCTCCGAAGAAGAACCGCCGGGATTAGTGATCGTATATTGTTCATCACCAAATGTTATCGTCGTTTCTCCGTTATCATCCAGGGTATAGGCAGACCATGCAGGAGAAATGAAGCAGGCAAGGAGAGCAGACAAAAGAGACAGGGGCAGATGTGGTCGCATAATACAGAACCTATTGATAATTAATAATTATAAAATATATTACCTAATACTATTACCGGATTAGAAATCCGGAGTCAATGACAATTTTTAAGGCCAAGGCTTTTAGCAAAATCAGAAAGGGTGGATATAGAAAATGCAAAACATATTAGGTCATAAGATAATTATTTTTGAACAATATCATTCTTAATATTTTATATTATATCTCACATTATTGCGTAATTATTGCACGGATTTCTAATCCGTAGATTTTTCCAGCTTTATCCTCATGATGACGTGCTGGTTTCTGAAAAAGAATTTTCTTTTCTTGCATCTCCGCGAGAGTATCTGTATAAGCCTCCACGTCCCTGCCGCAAGGCGAGACAATCCAAGGTCATGGAGCGGTAGCTCAGTTCGGTTAGAGCGCCAGCCTGTCACGCTGGAGGTCGCGGGTTCGAGCCCCGTCCGCTTCGCCACCTTGCCTTGCAGAAACGACCGCCTCCGGGCGGTTTTTTTGTGCCTTCCCCGGAGCTTTCCCAGAGTCCCGCACCTCCGGACAAATGTTTCCGCTCCGGATTCAGGCATGCGGAAAGCCTCCTGCCAATCCGGCATATTTTACGGGAAGCATGTTTTACTGGAAATGGCGCTTGGGCTTGCTAGAATGCCTCCCAGCAATACAAATCATGAGCACACTTTCGGACCGCCTCTTTGAGGAAATCCTTCAAGCCCGCCAACGGGTTTATGCCGTAGGCGAACCTACTCCCCTCCAGAAATTGAATCTGCCGGCCATTGATGCCCCGGTATATGCCAAACGGGAGGACCTGGGGCCCATCCGCGCCTACAAATGGCGCGGAGCATACAATTGCATGGCGGCCCTGAGCCAGGAAGCCAGGGACAAGGGTATCGTGGCGGCATCCGCGGGCAACCATGCGCAGGGCGTAGCCCTGGCGGCAAGCGTGCTGAATTGCCGGGCCACCATTTTCATGCCGCGCTCCACCCCGGAAGTGAAGCAGACGGAAGTGCGCCGCCACGGCGGCAGCCATGTGGAAATCATCCTTCACGGCGATTGCTATGACGAGACCGCGGACGCGGCCCACGAATACGCGGAAACGCACGGGAGCACCTTTGTCCACCCCTATGACGACTTGGTCACGATGGGCGGACAGGGGACGCTGGCGGATGAAGTGGTGATGAGCGGGGAAGGCCCCTTTGACCGCGCCTACGTGGCCATCGGCGGCGGCGGCCTGGCCGCATCCGTGGCCTGCTGGCTGAAGAAGTTCTGGCCGGATATCAAGGTGGTAGGCGTGGAGGGGGTGGACCAGGCTTCCATGAAGACTTCCATGGAACAGGGGCACCGCGTGAATCTGGATTACGTGGACGTGTTCTGCGACGGCACCGCCGTACATATTCCCGGGGAATATACCTATCCATTGTGCCGGGATTTGATCGACGAGTTCGTCACCGTTACCAACAATGAAGTCTGCCAGGCCATCCGGGCCATGTGGGAATCTTCCCGCGTTGTTCCGGAACCGTCCGGAGCCATGAGCCTGGCAGGGTTCATGAAACAATGGAACGAGGGACGGATCAGGCCGGACGAAAAGAGCTTCGTCGTCATTTCCGGAGCCAACATGGATTTCACCCAGCTCACCCAGATCGCCCGCCAGGCGGGAATCGGCAACCATGAGACGCGCTATCTGCGCATCTCCATGGCCTCCAAGCGCGGCCAGGTACTCAAGTACCTGCGCCACATGCCCCCGGCCACCACGCTGGTGGACGTGCAGTACGGCAAGACGGAGGGAGACACGCAGTACCCCGTATTCGGAATCGCCGCTTCCGACGAAGATCTGGACACCATCCGCACCACCCTGAAAAAGAAGGGCATCGAGTTCGAAGACATCAGCGAAGACGACGACGTGCGCTTCCGCATGATCCATTATCAGGCGGAGTTGTGCGAACACCCCCTGTTCGTCCATATCGAGTTTCCCGAACGCGCCGGAGCCTTCCTGGATTTCATGGAACGCATCGCTGATCTCGCATCCCTGTGCTACTTCAATTACACCTACACGGGGGAACGCGTAGGCCGCGCCCTGGTAGGCATGGAATTCGAATCCGCAGAAGACCGGGAAACCATTCGGAAGCGCATGGCCGGATTCACCCGGAACATCATCCGCTCCATCCGGGAAATTTCTCCGGAAGCCTTCCACCGGATCATGGGAAAGGGGGCCCTGAGCATCGGCAGCCAGACACGGGAAACCGGGAACTAGGAACTGTTCATCCGGCCCGATTCCCTGCCACTTACTATTTATTCCCTCCCATGCTTCCCCCCATCATTCTGGCTTCCCAGTCCCCGCGGCGGAAAGACCTGCTGACGGCGGCAGGGGTGGATTTTTCCACCGTCGTCCGGGACACGGACGAGTTGAAGGACACCTCCATGCCGCCACAGGATTTGTGCCTGTATAATGCCCAAGCCAAAGCGGCGGCCGTATTCCGGGAATATCCCCACGCTACCGTCATCGGCGCGGATACCCTCGTTTTTCTGGACGGCATTCCCCTGGGCAAGCCCCGCGACACGGAAGACGCCCGCGCCATGCTGCGGATGCTTTCCGGACGCACGCATCATGTGTGCACGGCAGTCTCCATCCAGTCTCCGCTGGGCAGGAAGGACATCGCCGTCCTGACGGAAGTCACCTTCCGGGAACTGTCTGACGGAGACATCCGCCGCTACATGGCACTGGTTCATGTGATGGACAAGGCCGGAGCCTATGCCTTTCAGGAACATGGAGACATGATCATCGCCTCCACGCGCGGAGATACGGACAACGTGATCGGCCTGCCGGTGGCGGACGTGATGCATTGCCTGCGTTCCTGGGGATATTGAACGGAACGGATGCCCGGAAACATTCCATCGGAAGCACAACGGCCTCTCCCGTCCACTCGGAACGGAAATCACGCATCCAATTTTCCGTTCCGCGGGAAGATGGCTTTCATCCCGGAACCGGAAGATTACCGTCTTTCCCGATGAAACAGCCTTACGAAAACATGGCGGAAAAATTCCGTACTCCCCGGATTCCCTGCCTCTCCTGATCCCGTCCCCCGGCTTTCGCCTCTTTTCCCGCTCATTCTTCGCAGGAAGGTTCCGCCAGGAACTGGCTTACCTTGTTGTAAAACGCCACGGGCAGAACGGCTTCCACCAGGGCGCCTTCCTCCACATATTCCGTGGAAATCACCATGCCCTCGCTGTGCATGGCGGCGGCCAGGTCACTCCTCGTGTAGGGAATCAGGAACCGGGCGCGCCGGACGCGGCTTTCCAGCATTTCCACGCAGGCGCGCAGCAGGTCTTCCGTCCCCTGCCCTTCCCGCACGGACATGCACACCAGGCTTCCGTTGAAATGGGGAGCCAGGCGCTCCGTCAACGCGGCCCGCTCCTCCTCCGGCACTAGGTCCAGCTTGTTCAGAACCACGATCATGGGCTTGTCCCCCGCACCCAGTTCCCCGAGCACTTCCAGCGTGGTTTCATAATGGCGCACGGCTTCCGGGTCGGAGGCGTCCACCACCTGCACCAGAAAATCCGCCAGAACGGCTTCTTCCAACGTTGACTTGAACGCCTCCACCAGCCGGTGGGGCAGGTTGCGGATGAAGCCGACCGTATCCGTCAGCAGCAAAGGCTGTCCATTGGGCAGTTCTATCTTCCTCGTCGTGGTATCCAGCGTGGCGAAGAGCATGTCCCTGGCCATGACTTCCGAGCCGGACACCAGGGAAAGCAGGGACGACTTACCCGCGTTGGTGTACCCCACGATCGCGGCCGTGGCAACGGCCTGCCGCTCGCGCTCCTTGCGCTGCGTGGCGCGCTGCCGGGTAACCATGACCAGTTCCTTCTGGATGGCTTCAATTCTGGCGCGGGCCAGGCGGCGGTCCACTTCAATCTGTTTCTCCCCCTCGCCCCTGGCGGCGCCTCCGCCGCCCTTCCCGCCTCCGGAACCGCCGCCCTGGCGGTCCAGGTGGCTCCACATGCGGGCCATGCGCGGCAGGGAGTACTGCATGCGGGCCAGTTCCACCTGGAGCGTGGCTTCACGCGTACGGGCACGCTTGGCAAAAATGTCCAGAATGACTTCTTCGCGGTCAATCACGCATTCGTCAATCAACCGTTCCCATTCCCTCTGCTGGGACGGCGCCAGCATGTTGTCAAATACCACGCAGTCCGCCCCGCAATCCACGGCAAGCTGCTTCACCTCCTGGGCCTTCCCCGTGCCGCACAGGAATTTGGCGTGCATGTCCCGGGACTTGACAAGGTGCTTGCCCACTATGCCGATGCCGAGGTTGGAGACAAGGTCTTCCAGCTCGTCCAGCATGGCCTGCTTTTCCCCCGCCTCGGAAGGATCAAAATAGATGGAAACAAGCATGGCCCGTTCCACCATTTCCGGCTTTTCGCGGATTTCAAACATAGGGGCCTGTTAACGGAATTGCTTGCTGGAAGTAGGCTTGTAATCCTTCAGCGCAGATTCCGGATACTGGTTGCAATTACAGCCGCAGGAAGAAAGGAAGCCGGCCACGCAGGCCAGCGTCAGAAAACCGATCAGTCTCATGCAGCTATGAGAACCCGTACGGAGCTCCGGAATCAAGCAAATTCTACTGCATAAACGGCCTGATCAACGACGGATGCGATCACTTTTCCGGACGTTTTTCCCAAACCGGCTCTATTCCGCATCAGTGTTCCCTTCGGGCTTTTCTTCCGCGTCCAGCGCGGCCATCCACAGATTCCATTGTTCGATGAAGGCCCGGTCCATCTGGAGCAGGGCATTTTCCTGCTGGGTGAGGGAGATGGTCTGCGTGAGACTCCCGAAAATAAGAAGGGGCTTGGAGTATGTATCCGCCACAGGAGTGAATTCCGCAGGCTTTTTCTGACGGCATTCCCGTGCCAGCGCATGCAGCGAGTTGAATGCCAGGTCATCCCAGCTGACTTTATAGGCATCGCTGCCTTCCCTGCTTTCCAATGGTTCCACCGTAAGCAAATGCCCCTCCATGCCCGTCACGCGGACCTTGTCCCCGTTTTTCAGAACGAGCGGCTTCCACGGCTTCTTTTCCACCAGTCCGGGCAGAATCTTCTCCAGACGGGAGAACAGCGGCTTCATCCGGTCCGTCATTTCCCGCCGGGCGGCCAGCTTGCTTTTCACGATGGGGGAAGAAACCACCGCCTCCGCATTGCGATAAGCAGTGGAAACCTGTTCATAATCCCCCGTTTTTTCCATGATGCCGGCCGCTTCACGGCAAATGTCGTCATAGCTGCGGAACTGCGCGGCGCGCAGGGCTTCCTGCCGGGCGGCCTCTTCCTGCGCCTTCTTCCGTTCTTCCTTTTCCTTGAGTTCGGCCAGCCGGACGGCTTCCGCGGCCTCCCAGTCCCTGGCCTTCTGGTACTGCATCCGGAGATGGTCCAGAATTCCTTCCAGAGCGGCATAGGACGGAGGCAGGGAGGGAACCTCCCCCGTCATCATCTGTTCACGGAGAAAGTCTGCGGCGGACCGTTTGGCCTCCACTTCCGCAACCGATTTTTCCGGCATGTCCTTCACCTGTATCAGGCGTTCATACTGCACGGTATATTCCTTCAGGTTGCTGAGCCACGCGGAGGCCAGCTCCCGCACGCTCCGGTCCCTGTCGTCGGCGGTTTCTCCGGCAATGAGATCGCGGAAAGCTCCGTATTCAGGCCACATCCCGCCGAGGTACCAGCATTTGAGCGCCATTCCCGCATAATAATGCACGGCCAGGTCGGAATTGCTCCGCAGGCCGGGCATTCTGGAATTCCAGTCCTTGGCGCCCAGGTACATGACCAGGTTGCTGACGTCCCGGGAGCGTTCCAGCTCCACAGGGTCCTTGCAGTCCCGCACCTTTTTGCCCAGCTCTTCCAGCCGCACGACTCCTTCCGGAAACTGTCCCCTCGCCCACATGCACAAAACCTGGTTCACTCCCGCCCAGACGGCGGTGGAAAGCGGGCAGTCCGGCTGGTCCGCCAGATCTCCGAACATGGCCGCCGCCTTCACCAGATCCCCCCGGTTCACGGATTTCTGAGCCTCGTTGAACAAATTGCCGAAGCGGATGCTCCGCTCCAGCCTGGATTCCACGGCAGCGGCATCCTCCGCGGTCGTTCCCGTTCCCACGGTGGGGGGCTGGACCGGAGGAACGGCGGCGGAAGCGGCATGTGCGGCTTTGCGCCAGGAGATGACGCCCCACGTCCCCAGAGCCAGAATCGCCAGGGAAGCAAGGGACAGAATAAACACCAGACGGTGCTTCCTGCGCCGGGCGCGCCGGGCATCAGAGGCACGCCGTTCCGCCCAGGTCAGGCCGGTCTCCTGCATGCCCCGGGCATATTCCTCCTGGGCCTGTTCCACGGCAGCCATCAGCTCCGGATAGGAGGAGAAGCGGTCCTCCTTGTTGAAGGCCATCAATTTGTCCACGATGAAACAGGTCAGCGGGGAAATGTCGTTCACCACCTGGTCCAGCGGGGGAAGGTTTTTCTTGCTTTCCAGCAGGATGTCCGACGACTGGGAGGCATCCACCCGGGGCGGGGCGCCTACCAGCATATGGTACATAGTGGCCCCCAGGGCGTACATGTCCGTGCGGAAATCTTCCTCCCCGCGCAACAGGGTTTCCGGAGCGGCGTAATAGGGAGTTACCCATATTTCCCGTTCCATGTCGGACTCGCTGTGCAGCAGGGACAGGCCGAAATCCACGATCTTGGCTTCTCCGTCCGGAGCCTGGAGAACATTGGCGGGCTTGATGTCCCGGTGCATGAGGCCCGCATTCCAGGCGGCGTCCAGGCCGCGCACGATGTCCAGGGCTATGGACAGCACCTTGTCTTCCGGCACGCGTTCCTCCGCCGTAATCAGGGAATCCAGGCCATTGCCCTCCACCAATTCCATGGCAATGTAAAACAGTCCCTGGTCATGCCCCACGGCATAAATCTGCACCAGGTTTTCATGGGATACCCTGGCCATGATCTGGGCCTCCCTTTCAAATCGTTCGCTGCGGACGGCATCCCCCGCATACGTTTCATTCAATACCTTCAGGGCCACTTCACGCCCCAGCACGGAATCTTCCGCACGGAAAACCACGCTCATGCCGCCCTTCCCCAGCTTCCCGGTGATCCGGTAAGGCCCCATGCGCGTCTTGACACGGGTCATGGCTCCGCAATTCGGACAAACGGCATTCGCGTAAGGAGGCAGCAGGGAAATGTCCATGGCCTGCCCGCACTCCGGACAATTGATGATGTTGTCTTGCTGGGAACTCATGAATGCACAGCCGTCTGCGGAAGAAAGAATGGAAAAACGGAGGCGTCCCTTCCACGTCCTTTTTTGTTTTTTGAGCAGCCGGAAAAACCGGCCGGGGGACGCATGCTCCGTATATGGCAAGGAGGGACCCTGTCCGGGTCCCTCCTGTAAATTCCATCCGTTTGTCAGGAAATAGCCGGCAGAGAGGCCGCCGCTACGGCCTGGCCGTGGCGCTTGGTCTTTTCATCCGGCACGCGCAGCTGGATCTTCAACTGCGGGAATTCGGTGCGCAGCACTTCTTCAGCCTTGTCAATGATGATCTGGCCGCCGTCCCCGGAAGCCACACGGCCCAGGAAGAGCAGGTTGCGGATATCGTAAAACCTGGCGTAGTGCGCGATGGCATAGCCGAAGTGCACGCCGATGGTTTCATAAATCTTGCGGGCGCGTTCGTCGCCTTCGGCCATGGCGGCCTGCACCTTCTTGAGCTGTTCCGGGAAGGGCATGCCTTCAAACTGGAACCCGGCGCGGGGGGCCAGACGGGCCACGGCCTGCTGGGAGAAGTAGAGGGCGCCCACGCCCATGTCCTTGGACCATTCGTCCACGCCGCCTTCCTCGGAATAATCCACGGGGGCGAAGGCGAGTTCGTTCAGCCAGGGCTTGATGTGGCCTTCCGGGTCCACGTAGCCGGCGGCCTCGGAAGTGCCCATGGCGACGCCGAGCACGGCGTTGTCGTTCATGCCCATGGCTCCGGCGAGGGCGGTCACTTCACCGTCGTTCACCACTTCAAAGGGGATGTTGTTCCATTTTTCCTTCTGCAGGGTGCGGAACACCTTGCCCAGGGTCTTTTCAATATCCTCCTGGCTCACGCCGCGGAAGAGGGAGGAGGTGCGCACCTCGCTGTTGATGATGACGCCGGCGGAGGAGCCGCCGATGGCGTCCACGCGCGGAAGATGGGCGGCGGCGCGTTCCAGGGAGTCCTGGATGCCTTCAATGTGGTACTGCGGGTCCTTCTGGAAATACGGGTCCCACACGACTTCTTCGGAGAAAACCACTTCCCCGTTGACCACGGCGGCGCACTTGCGGTCGGAGCCGCCCAGGTCAAAGCCGATGCGGTAGCCGTCCAGATTGCGGCCCAGCGTCATGGAGCCGGAATATTCGTCAGGCAGTTCCTCTACGGATACCTTCTTCACCTCAATCGGGGAGCCGTAAATCTTCTTGCCGATGAAGTCCCAGTCAAACTCACGGATGCCGCCCTTGCAATAGCGGGAGGCCAGCATGTCCGCAATGGCGTCATCACCGGCAACAAGGATGATGTTGCCGCCCTTCTGCCACAGCAGGAATTTCACGATGCGTTCCACATAGGTTTCATTCAGGGCAACGTTTTCTCCGGTATGGGGAAGAAGCTTGCCGGACCAGCGGAAGCAGGTCCCGTCATTGCGGGTCAGGGCGATATCCACTTGATGGGAGGCAGGATCGGCAGCAGCTTTGGCTTCAAATGCTTGATTCCAAAGAACGGCCGGCACAAAGCCGGGGTCCAGCACGGGCGTGATTTTGGGTTGAATATTCATGGCGATAATCCGTTGCGAACGTAGCATACCCGCTTTTCCTTGAAAAGTATTCATTCCCTTCCGAATGATTTTTTTTCAGGAACGCGGCGCGATAGCTCACTTTCTTCTGGCAAATCGCCATATTTCCACTAAAGAAGCATGTACCTTTCCCCGGCCAGCGCCGCGTTGCCGGGAACGGCGCGTCATTCCAAGCTCATCTGCCCCATGAATGAATTAACGGACCAGCTCATCACCCTGTTTTCGGCCACCTTGATCGCCATCATGCTTATCGCCGTAGCAGCGGGCGTGTGCCGCCAGTCCCAGGCTCACGGCATGAAGCGTCCGCTGAAATGGAATATTCCCGTCGATCATCTGGACGGACTGGACATGGCAATGTGCGGCATCGTGGTCCTGTACTTCAGCATGGGCGCCCTGATGGCCGCGGCCACGCCTCCCGGCGCTTCCGCCCCGCCCACCACCACAAACATGGAGCTGGACAGCTACAAGGTATTCAACGGCACCTGCCTGAACCTCATTCTGGCCTTCGTCCTGCTGGTGCGCATGTTCCACAGCGGCAGAATGGAGGCCCTGGGACTGAAGAAGCATTCCCTGAAAATCCTGTTTTACGCGCCCGTCTACGGCTACCTGCTGGTTCTCGCGCTCCATTTCCTTCTGGCCCAGATGGGGCTGTTCGAATGGATTGAGCGGGTGACCCACGCCCCGGCGGAACAATCCATCGTCTCCGTGCTCCGGCATTCCGACAACATCCCCCTCATTGCCGTCATCTGCTTCAGCGCCGCCATTGCCGCGCCCATCGTGGAGGAACTCATTTTCCGGGGCTACCTGTATCCCATCATGAAAAAATACACGGGAGCGTGGTTCGCCCTGATCAGCAGTTCCCTTCTCTTCGGCATCATCCACGTAAGCCTGGTTCCCCTGATTCCCCTGGCCCTGTTCGGGGCCATCCTGGTGCTGCTGTACGAATACACCGAATCCATCTGGACGCCCATCATCGCCCACTGCATTTTCAACACCGCCACCCTGGTCAACATCCTCTACCCCGGCCTGCTGCTGCCTTATGGCTCATGATCCCGCCATCCGCCAGGTGGGGGAAGACTCGCTCATACGCCGCCTTCTTCCCCTGATGACCGTCAACGACGGGCTGATCACCGGACCCGGAGACGACTGCGCCGTAGCCAGAGGCGCCAGGGGAGCGGACCTGCTCCTGAAGACCGACTGCGTGGTGGAAGGCATGCACTTCCTCCCCGACACGGAACCGGAACTGATCGGCAGGAAGGCTCTGGCGCGCGCCGTATCGGACATCGGAGCCATGGGGGGCGTGCCGCGCCATGCGCTGGTCACCCTGCTGATTCACGCGGACCGCCCCGTCTCCCAGGTGGAAGGCATTTATACGGGGATGCGGCGCTTGGCGGAACAATTCGGCATCAGCCTGGCGGGAGGGGAAAGCTCCGGCCTGCCGTCCGACGGGCTGATCATCAGCGTGGCCCTGACCGGGGAAGTCCCGGAAGGAAAGGCCGTCCTGCGCAGCACTGCCCATGCGGGCGACCTGATTGCCGTCACGGGCGTGCTGGGCGGCAGCTTCCCCACGGAACACCACCTTACGTTCACGCCCAGAGTCAGGGAAGGCGGCATTCTGGCCGCCTCCGGACTGGTCACGGCCATGATGGACCTTTCCGACGGGCTCGGCGCCGACCTGCCGCGCTTGGCCGCCGCCTCCGGGCTGGGATTCCGGGTACAGGAAGAACTGCTGCCGGTCCGGCAGGGATTCACGGCGGACCAGGCCGTTGCGGACGGAGAAGATTACGAACTGCTGATGACCTTCCCCCCCCGCCGCCGTGAAGAAATCCTGCGCGTGGCCTCCGAACGTTTCCCGGAAACGCCCCTCACCGTCATCGGTGAAATGACGCCGGAACCTTCCTCATCCCTCCCCGGAGGATACAGGCATTTCCAATAACCGGCGGCTCCGGAAAAACAGGAGGCCGGAAAAAGCCGAAGAAAGGGCCTGAAAAGAGTTATTCCGCCGGCTGCCCGCTTTCCTGCTCCTGCTGAATATAGGGCAGAAGCTGTTCATACGTGGCCTTGCCCAGGTAGCGCTTGATGGCACGTTCCGGAGTCTTGAAAATATCCACCAGAATGAGGCAGTCCAGCACATCGCCGAAGTTCTTGTCCACACCGAAGGAAAGTATCTTCCCGTTCAGTTTGATATACTGGCGGAGCAGCACGGGAATTCCCTTGCCGTCCTCCTCCACGTCCGCCACCAGCTGAGACAATCCCTGCGCATCCGTCAGGCCGATGGGCAAAATGCAGGATTCCGACCTCTTCAGGTCCGCCTTGCGCGGCGGATTGTAGGCCTTGACCTCCCGGCTCAGTTCCGGCTCCATTTCATGCGCTTTCAGGTAGGAGACGATCAGGGCGCGGGAAAGATTGGAATAGTCGCGGGAAATGCTCACCGTCCCGAACAAATAGCGGTAATGGTGGTTGCGGGCCATGAACTGGCCGATGCCCTCCCAGATGAAACCGAGAGCCAGCGGCCTTTTCTGGTATTCCGGCACAATAAAGGCGCGGCCCATCTCCAGGGATCGGTCCAGGACTTTGAGGGCCGCCGGGGAGAATGAGAAATATTCTCCATTGTACAGCCCCTTCACCCCGTAGCGGGCAATGATCTTGTCCGTCTCTCCCATGCGGTAGGCGCCCGCAATCTTCTTCTGGACGCGGTCCCAGAGGAACAGGTGCTTGTAATGGTTATCGTACGTGTCCAGGTCGCATGCCTTGCCGGACCCTTCCCCCACCTGGCGGAACGTGTATTCCCTCAGGCGGCCTATTTCAATCAGGATTTTGGGAATCTGGAGGGCATCCGCCACGTACACGTCCCAGTCCCCGTTCTCCTGCCGCGCGTGCAGGCACTCCGCAGGAAGGGCGTCGATTTCCGTCTGTATGTCGTTGGGGGGCACGGGAGGAATCAGGGAAGCCATCTTCGCCTTCTTGTCCTTCCTGTGCACATGGGGGCGGCGGCTCTTTTCATAACCCTTGCCCAGCAGATAGGTGCGCAGGCGCAAATGGGAAACCAGCGCCTCGTCGGAATCATACTGCCCCAGCTGGCTGAAGGAAATGGGCTTGCCCACCACGATGCGGTGCGTACGGCGGCCGTCCCGGCCCACTTCACGCGGCAGGAACGCGACGCGCGCCTTGCGGTTGATCAGGGAAATCCCTTGGAAAAGCAGGCTGTTGCGCCCCGGGAAATACACCGGAACCACCGTAGCCTTCGTCAGCCGGATAATGGCGGCAATATTGGAGTTCCACGGATCGTCCGTCACCCGCTTGTGGGCCAGGGAAAAACTGGAAGCCGTTCCGGCGGGGAAAATGCCCAGCACGCCGCCCTTGCGCAGCCACGCAATCATCTTCCGCATTCCGGACAGGTTCTTGCGTTTGGCGTTCTCATCCTCGTACACGTCCACCTTGATCAGCCAGGGTTCCAGTTCCTGGCACAGGGAAAGCTGTTCATTGGCAAGAATGCGCACATCCTCCCGGACGCGGGTCAGCAATTCCCCGAACATGATGCCGTCCGACAGGCCGTGGGGATGATTGGCGACGACAACCACGGGCCCCTTCTTGGGAATGTTTTCCAGGTCGCCGGGCCTCAGCTGCAACTTGAGGTTCAAATGCCTGGCAGCCAGCTGGAAGAAGTTTTCCGGGGATCCGGACTCCTTGTCGCGGACGATCTTGTCGTACGCCCTGTTCAAACGTTCCAGACCCAGCAACTTTTCAGCGGACGCCGCCACCAGGGAAGGGAGACGCGTATTTTCGTCCAAAATGTCTTTGATATCCACCATCTTCGGGTGCTTGAGCCGGCCCATGCCCTGCTGTATAACGGATTTACGGGAAAAAGTGAAACTCTTTTTCCCATGCCGTCCGGAACGCGGTCTTGATTTCCGGAGGGGCGGCAGCTACAATCCGTACAGCTTCCGCCCCCATTTCCAACACAAAAAACACTCATGCACCCAGCCATTGCCATTGACGGTCCCGCCGCTTCCGGTAAATCCACCGTCGCCAAACTCATTGCGGACCGCCTCGGCTACACCTTCATCAACACGGGGGCCATGTACCGGGCCGTCACCTGGTACATGCTGGAACAGGGAATAGACCCGGCGGACACGGACGCCGTGCTGGCCGCCCTGCCCTCCGTTCCCCTCTCCTTCGGCAAGGACGGCAGCCGCTCCATCGTCCTCTGCAACGGCTCCCCCCTGACGGAGGAACTCACCCGGCAGGAGGTCAACGACCACGTATCCACCATCGCCGCCATTCCGGAAGTCCGCTCCCTGCTGGTGAACCGCCAGAGGGATTACAACCGCCAGGAGCCCGTAGTCATGGAAGGCCGGGACATAGGCACCGTGGTCTTCCCGGACACGCCGTTCAAGTACTTCGTCACCGCCTCGGAAGAAGTCCGCGCCGCGCGCCGCGCCGCTGAAGGGCTGACGGACTCCATCGCGGAACGGGACCGCAAGGATTCCTCCCGCGCCACCGCGCCGCTGGCGCAGGCGCAGGACGCCCTGCTGGTGGACACGTCCGACATGAGCATTGACCAGGTCGTCAACTTCATTACAGACAACATCCAACAAAAACTCTCCGCCAGATGAACTCCTTCTACTGGGTTTTCTACACGCTGTTCAAAAGCATCTCCAAGGCCTTCTTCTCCTGGAAGGTCGTCAACAGGGAGAAGCTCATTGAGGACGGCCCCGTGCTGATCGTCAGCAACCACCAGAGCTTTCTGGACCCGCCCATGCTGGGCATCTCCTATGAGGAAGGCATCTATTTCTTTGCCCGCAAAACCCTGTTCAAAGGCATCTTCAAATGGGCGCTCCCCCTGTGCCAGGCCATTCCCATCGACCAGGAAAACCCGGACGCCGCCAGCCTCAAGCACGTTATCCGCCTGCTGAAATCCGGCAAGCGCGTCCTCGTGTTTCCGGAGGGCTCCCGGACGCCGGACGGGGAAATCCACGACGGCATGGGCGGCATCGGCCTCATCCTGAGCAAAACGAAAGTCCCCGTGCAGCCCCTGCGCATCAGCGGAGCCTTTGAGTCCTTCCCCATCGGCTCCTCCTTCCCCAGAATCCACCCCGTCACCGTGACGGTGGGAGACCCCGTTCCCTTCACCCCGGCGGAACTCAATGCCAAGGGCAAGGCGGCATACCAGCATTTGACGGACAAAATGATGGATGCCATCCGGGCCCTTCCCACGGAATAATCCCTTCCCCGGACTCCCGCCGGCCATGCTCTCCAGGCTGAAACTGATAGACTTCCGCTGCTACGGCAGCTTTTCCTGGCAAATACCCCAGCAGGGAGCCGTCATCCTGGGAAACAATGCCCAGGGAAAAACCAGCCTGCTGGAGGCGGTCTGCTTCCTGCTGCGCCTGCAATCCCCGCGTACGGCGCGCCCTGGTCCCCTGGCGGCCCACGGCAGGCAGTCCTTCGGCATCCGGGGGGAACTGCCGGGACAGATCCGGCGCATCCTGTGGACTCCGGATGCCCCGGACCTCCAGGTGAACGGGGAACCGCGCAGGGACCAGCGCAGCTACCTGGCGGACAGCTATCCCGTCGTCTGGATGGGCAACGACGACCTCTCCCTGGTACGGGCCGGAGCCGATGCGCGGCGGAAATACATGGACTTTCTGGGCACCCAGTGGCACCCCGGCTACCGGACGGCCCTGTTCAGCTACAGAAGGGCGCTGAAAACGCGCAACCACCTGCTCAAGCACAAAAGCCGGGACAGGCTCCAGATAGACGCCTATACGCGGCAGCTCGCCCTGTACGGCACGGAATTGAGAAGCCTGCGCGCCAGCCTTCTGGAACTTCTCCTGCCCCACATCATCATGGCGTACCGCCGCATCGGCGGCAGGGAGGAACAGGTAGGGGCGGCCTACCGGGCGGCGGAGGAAGGAGACCTGTACGAACGGATGTGCGCCGGGCTGGACCGGGACATCCGGTACGGCCAGACCCAGAACGGCCCGCACCGGGACGACCTGGAAATCACGCTCAACGGCAGAAGCGCCGCCCAATTCGCCTCGGAAGGGCAGCAGCGGACCATAGCCATTTCCCTGAAGCTGGCGCAGTCATCCCTGCTTACGGAAGAAACGGGACACACGCCCATCCACCTCATTGACGACGTCTTCGGAGAACTGGACCCCACGCGCCGGATTGCCTTCCTCCAGGCCCTGCCCGCGGACGCGCAGAGCCTCATCACCACCACGCACCTGGACTGGCTGCACAACACGCCCTGCCCGCTTCCGGCCTTCCAGCTGGAAAACTCCACCCTCAGGCCCGTTCAGGGCTGAATTTCCCCGCCAGTACCACACCCGAAGCGGCAGGCGGCAAACCGCTCCAACGGCGCTATTCCTCCACCCAGGCATTCAGTATCTCCACGATGTACATCTTGTGGAAATCTCCCGCCGCATACCATTCCGAGGCAATGGCCTTGTCCAGAAAGCATTCCGGTTTCAGGGCCTCCGCATACAGCTTGCGGCATTCCAACACCAGCCTGGCTTCCCTAAAGCTCACGTTGCCGTTCTCCGTAACATACGGCGTCAGGCCGGAAGCGGCCACTTTGTCCGTATCCCGGCCGCTCGTGGTTCCACAAACGCTCAGCGCCTTATGATATTCATGGCTGAAAAAGGACAGGGTGAACTCCTCCCCCTTCTCGATAAAACCGAACGTGTACCTCTGCGGGCGGATCACGACGAATGCTACGGGCCTCTTCCACATGAAACCCAGGCCTCCCCAGCTTGCCGTCATCATGTTGAAATGTTCCGGCGTCCCTGCGGTCACCAGCATCCAGTCGTGCCCGATCAACTGCACGGCATTATCCCGAATTTCCTTTGGATCAATCTTTTTCATGGTGTTCATCATTATCTGTGCCGCTTCCATCCTACACCCCGTCATTCATATGTCAAAGCCGCGCCGCGGCCTGAATGACGCGGAGCGCCCCCTCCCTCCAAATCCCGGAAATGAGCCTGTTTGGAATTGCTTTTCCCGTGGAGCGGCCCTAGCATTTTCCCAATGAATTACGCTGCGCTGGAAGACAAGCTGGGCTATCGCTTTAAAAATCCCGACCTGCTCAGGCAGGCACTGACCCACCCCAGCACGGACAGCAGGCCGGAAACGCGCCTTACGTACGAACGCCTGGAATTCCTGGGAGACGCCATCCTGCAACTGGCCGTCACGCAATATCTTTACCTTCACCTTCCCCAGGCTCCGGAGGGGGTGCTGACCCAGCTGCGGGCCCGCACCGTCAGCCGCGCCAATCTGGGCAAATACGGATTCATCCTGGAACTGGACAAATACATCACCCTGGGCAAGGGAGAGGAAAAAGCCGGCGGCAGAAACAAAAACTCCATCATCGCCAACACCTTTGAATCCGTCTTCGGCGCCATGTCCCTGGATTCCGATTATGAAACGGCCAGGGCCATCGCCCTGCGCGTTCTGCACGACGCCCTGGACTCCGCCGCCAGCCATCCCAAGGAAATCAACCCGAAAGGGGAGCTCCAGGCCATCCTGCAGGACATCCTGCCGGAAACGCCGTCCTATGAAACGGAGGAAAAGGGGCCCAGGGACTCCGCGGACCGTTTTGAATCACGCGTATTCTGGCACGGCCATGCGGTCGGCGCCGGCCGCGGCTCCAGCAAAAGAAAGGCGGAAGTAGCGGCTGCAGCAGATGCCCTGGCGCGCCGGGAATGGGTCCACATCACCTTGTAAACGCTGGCGGAACAAGTGGCTATTTTGTCACTCTTAAGCCTTGGACAGCCCTATGGCTGGTTTGATAGACAGAAGCCGTCTCCGTGAGGAAGAACTCCCCGGAAGACCTTCTCACAGACACACACCAACCATAGAACAAAAATGAAAACCTATACCCTCCCCGTCATCGGCATCATGACCCTCGGAGCCGCCGCCTTTGCCAACACGACGCCGTCCAAGGCCTCCACCGGGGACGTCCTGCTGGCCCGCGACAGCTTCTCCACCTGCCAGTGGCTCGGCGACCGCTTCAAATGGTTCAATGCCGAACGGGACCACAAGAATCCCTACATTCAGGAATTCAACGTCTCCCTGCGCATGCAGTACGGCATGGACTGGATCGACCCGAACGGCGAAGGCCGCGTGATGGGTGAAAAGGAAGGCAACGGGCGCCGCTTCAACGATGAATGGCGCCGCTTCCGTGCCGGATTCAACATGAAGTTCCTGAAAAACTTCAAGCTCAACAACGTCTGGAACATCGGCGGCATGGACGGCCTTGAAAGCTATAATGCGTCTGAAAACCGCTGGGACACTTCCGACCTGACCTATTCCCTCTATGAATTGAACCTGGAATACAAGGGCGGCCCCATCACCTACGCCATCGGCAAAATCAAGCCGCGCATCACCGGTGAATACCGCACCTCCTCCTCCGCCATCCTCACCATCGAACGTTCCATGCTGGTCAACCAGCTCCGTTCGGAAACCAACTACGGTTTCCAGATGAACAATTCCGACAAGAACGACAAGATCGGCTGGGCGGCAGGCATCTGGCTGAACGGCAACGGCGGCACCGGGACGGGCAGCTTCAACAACCGCATTGAACCCGCCTTCAACTCCCAGGACAACTGCTTCGTTACCGGCACCCTGAGCTACGACACCTCCAACGACGTGTTCCTCAAGAAAAGCCGCCTGTGGCTGGACTATGCCCACAACTTCACCAAGTGGGGCGACGACGCCCAGAACAAGGCATACGACAACCTGCACGACTACAGCTTCAAGACCAAGTACCAGGGCACGGGCGCCAAGGACGTGGTGGCCCTGACCTGGGAAGGCTCCCAGGGCAACTTCTCCCTGATGACGGAAGTCATGGCCGGGTTCAACGTCATCGGCATGAAAGCCGGCGCTGAAAACGTCTTCGGCGTGACCATCATGCCCTCCTACAAATTCACGCCGAACTGGGAAGGCGTGGTCCGCTACCAGATGGCGGCAGGCAGCAACGCCGTGAAGTGGGAAAAGCGCTACACGCAGAACTCCACCTATTCCGGCACTTCCGACTGCATGCAGGCCCTCTATCTGGGCGTCAACTACTACATCTTCGAATGCAATCCGAACATGGCCAAGATCATGGCGGGCATCGAATACGCCCATTCCAACGGTACGGACGCCAGCAAGCAGAAGGGCTTCACCGGCTGGAGCTACAACATCGCGTTCCGCACCAACTTCTAACCATCCCGGGAATATCTTTCCCATTTATCAAAATGGCCATCCCTATGATGGGATGGCCATTTTTCATAAAACCTTGCTTTTCCGGCAACCGCTCCAGAAAATGGCTGCCGTCATCTCTGTAACGCCTTCCATATTCAAATATCTGGTTCTCAACAAATCGGAGGAAGAATGCCCCATTTCCAGCTGCAATACATGCAAATTCTTGAAATGCCTGGCAAAATAACTGGCGAACGTATGCCTTAAAATATCCGCAGTCCATTTCTTCTCCTTTCCGTCCCAGCCGGCCAAGCGCCTCAGCGCCCTCCACTTCGCCGGCCAATTACGCGGGCACACGCTTCCTGCCCGGAACCCCATGGCCGCCGCTCTTTCCAGCAGGTTTCTCAAAACCGGCCTGATCGTCACGATGCGGGCTCCTCCCGTCTTGCTATGGCGCGCCCTTAAGGAAACCACGCCCTCCCGTAAATCAATCTGTGCCCAATCCAGGCGCCTTACCTCCTCCGGGCGAATGCCGGCATACAGCATAAGCCCAACCGCAGCCAGGCACGCCCCGCTGGCATATTCCGCCGCCGCCAGCAACCGGCGCATTTCTTCCAGGGACAATACGGGAATGGAACTCTCCTTCAGCCTTGGCAGGTCTACATACGCCACAGGGTTTTCCCGGCACCAGCCGCGTTTCACCGCTGTCCCGAAAACACCGCTGAGCACCAACCGGGCCTTATGCCTCTGTCTGAGCGTGCCAAATGATTTTTCCAGCCAGGTACGGCATTCCTGAGGCGTAATAAAACGTACGGGCCTCCGGGCCATTTCCGGACAGCACCTTAACAAACGCTGGCTGATATAACGGAAATCGTCCCTGGTTCTTTTTCTCCGGTCATACCGGGCCTCCATAGCCTCATCCACGGCCCTCCTGAACGTCACGGTTTTTTCTCTGGCAATCAATGCCTCCTCTCCCAGCCGGATGCATTCCCTCGCTCTCTTCCTCCGGCTGCCGCGTCCCTTGCTGGCTTGCAGCAGTTCATGTGCCAGCTGAGCGGCTTCCACCACGTCCAGGCCTGTTTTTCTTAAAATATACAGCGCCGCATGATCCATTGCTGAGATATCTTCTTTCATTCCGTCTATTTTGCCGCGGTTTCGGAATCCGTAGTCAAGTAAAAATAGCCGTTTAATAATTAAAAAGTTCAGTAATTCCATGCTATTTCCCTGCACCGTACCCTCATGCCGGTAATTCTTGTCCAGACCCTGTAATGACAAAGAGGACGCAGGAATTCCTATACGGATTCCGAATTCGCTATTCGCAGATACAGACCTTCTCTTTTGGGTATCCGCAGTTGCATGACGCTGCACGACTCCCCATCAAGAGAGAGTCAGCCAAACCAATTAATTGAAATCCGATAATGAAAAAACTCCTCATCCTGCTCTCATCCTCCGCCCTTCTCTGCAGCTGCGGCGGCGGACTTACGAGCCATCCCATGGGGCTGGTATATGCCAACGTATCAGACCCCATCGCCGTTACCAATTCCTCCGGCTCCCGTACCGGGGTAGCTACGGCCACTTCCTACCTTGGCCTGGTTGCCGTGGGCGATTCCTCCATCTCCGCCGCCAAGGCCCAGGGAGGCATCAGCACCGTCTCCAGCGTGGACGTCAAGCGTGAAAACATCCTTGGCGTTGTCAGCAAGTACACCACCACCGTCAAAGGCAACTAATCCTCCTGCGGTGTCTTCATACCGCCGTGCGCCTCCCGGCGCACGGCTTTCGCCCCTTCCTGTTTTTCCTTTCTACTCCTTCTATAACTCATTATCTGCCAGATTATATGAAAATTCATCTGCCTTGCACTCTCCGCAGAATACTGCTCTCCCTGCTCCTTCCGGTCGCCGGCACATCCCTGTCCACGGGTGTCGACCTTTTCCAGGACCATGAGGGAACGCTGTCTTTCAACAATAAAAGCCAACCCTTCCTATATAACTGCGACCTCTTTGAACCCACATTACTTATTTCCTTCCAGAATAACAAAGCCATAGAATTCCTTAACAACACTGCAACAAGTGACGACCCACTGGGTGGAGCCATCCTTGTGAACAAAAGAGCCCATAATTCCTCCTACGGTCAGGTGGAATTTCTGAATAACAGAGGACCCATCAAATTTATCAACAACATTGCAACAAGTGGAGGTGGAGCAATAGCTGGTGGAGATTTGAGTCTGAAATTTGAAAGCAATCTTGGAGAAATCCGCTTTGAATCCAATCATGCTGGTGGATCCAATTATGCTGGTTCTTACGGAGGAGCTATTTACGGAAGGGAAGACAATGAATTCACGTTTAAAGACAATAATAACGTCATCTTCCTGAATAACTCGACAATCAAGATTAATGATTACGACACACAAGGGGGAGCCATTTTCACTTATGGATCTGTCAACTTTGACGGGAACAACCAAGTCGTATTTATCGGCAACAGTTCCCAGTCCGCCGGTGCCATCTACGCCAAATCCCTCAGCATTGCCAACACAAAGGAGGAAGTACTCTTCAAGGACAACAAGGCAACAGGAAAACTTTGGTCACCGGAGACAGCTTATGGAGGAGCGCTCAAGATTTTTTATTCTAACGGCGGTTTCCACTTCGATCTCACCAACAATACATCTGTCCTGTTTGAAAATAATACGGCGACAGGCAGCGGCGGAGCTATTTATCTAGATGGAAACGGCTCGACTGCCGACAATCCTGTATTCCAAAAGAACAAACAATTGGCTTTCATCGGGAATTCCTCGGAAAACGGTGACGGAGGAGCTATTGCAAAACGTGAGCAAGATGGAAACACACTCATCTTCCAGGAAAACGGAACCATCCTCTTTGAGGGCAACACGGCAGAAGGGATGGGCGGAGCCATATCTACCGGATCCCTCTCTATCACGGGAAACGAAACGGTCACCTTCACGGGCAACAGCGCCGGAACCGCAGGCGGGGCTATCTCTGCCAACGGCGGAACCGTCTCCCTCGTAAACAATGAGGCCGTTGAGTTCCGGGGAAATTATGTGAAGCAATACGACGGAGAAGGGGATCTTGCCGGAGCCGTGCTCAATAGCCTCGGACGCTCAGAAGGGTGGGCCCTTTCAGTCGAACTTTCCACCAGAACAGATGGCGGGACAATCACCTTCTACGACCCCGTCGAAACATCGGGTGTTGATCACCATCTGAACAGCTATGATGATAATGAAGGCAACACCGTGACGGGAACCGGAGACATTGTATTTTCCGGTCTTCATGCGGAGGATGATTTGAAGAATATTTTTGAAACTCTGGGACTGGATGCGACCGGGGAAACTTTTCAGAATTGCCTGACGGAATCCCTGACCTCTTCCATGAACGTCGGCGATAGCGTCACTCTTCATGGAGGTTCCCTGAAAATCAGTGACGGCGCCATTCTGGATATTTTAAATGGGGATTTCAGCGGAGGCAATTACATTGCCAAAACCGGTTCCCTTACAGAGATTTCCAATAACGGCACCCTGAAGAGCGCCCGTGACGCCACGTTCGAATCCGGCGCCAACTTGCGGATTACCCAGGCGGCCATGACGGCGGAAAGAAACTTTACGTCATCCGGATATGCCTGCCTTTCCCAGGGAACGCTGGATATTGGAGGGAACACTTTCCTGAAAGACGGGGGCAGGTTCGAATTCCAGAACGGCTCCTCCCTCACGTCAGGAGGCAGGTTTACTGTTCAGGAGGGTTCCGCCGTTGAGTTTGCGGGATCCGGCCATAAATTAACTGCTCAGGAGATCGTATTTGAACAAGGCTCCTATCTGGACCACTACCGTGGAACGGGGTCAACCTTGAAGGCGCAATCCGTCACCATGACGGGAGCGGAGCTGTGGCTCAGTCCCCAGAATGATGGTTACGCATTAACCGCTGATGCGAACCTGAGCCTGACGGACAGCACCATCTGGCTCACCCCTGAAAGCCATGATGGTATTTCTTTCACTTATGGTGCCAACGGCATCGACATCACCGGAACACTTACTGTTTCCGGCACCACCACCATCAATCTGAGCAGCGAATATGAACACTCGGAGGGCAGCAGCCTGACGCTTTTCCGCCTCAACGGAAAAACTGTCGGAAGCAATTTTACCGGCAATATCTCCGACTGGACGCTTCAGACCTGGATGGAAACTTATGACGCGGGTACGCAAACCTGGATAAATACCTTCAACCCGCTGGAAAATGGAGAACTCGCTGCCACGGTCCTGTCTGACGGAAAATGGGGCGTCATCCTGAAACTGGAAGGAGGGTCAACGCCTACGCCCGGTGAAAACGATATCTATGTATATACCGGAGAAGAAAAGTCCATCACTGATCTGAGCAAACGCGTCCACCTCCTGGGCGGCACGCTGGACGCGACCGGCATCCCCCGGGACACGCCGCTCACTAATCAGATTATTGTAGAAGGCACAGACGGCCTGCTGGTCATGAACAGCGACCAGACCCTGCTCCTGACAGGCAATCTGACGGGCAAGAAAGGGATCGGCTACGACATTGACGGAACCGGCGGCAACAGCGCCGGCGGCGTCGCCATCGGCATCAGCAACGGCTCCCTGAACAGCGGTACCGTTGACCTGAACGGGGAAAGGTACAACATCGCCTCCCTGAATGTCCGCAGCGGCCTGGCCAGTATTAAAGAAACAGCCTCTCTGGGCCACGAAAACACAGTCATCACCGTTGGCTCCTCCCGCAACAGCGGAGAAACCAACGCCTCCCTCATCAATAACGGCTCCATTCAGGGCAGCTCCCTTACCGTGAACTCCGATGGCTCCGTGACCAACAACAAGACATTGAATGTCGCGAACATCACCCTGAACGGCCAGTCCGCCCTGGCCAACACGGGAGATTTGACGGCTGAACAGATCGCCGTGGCGCAAGGCGCGCACCTGAACAACGGCGGCTCCCTGGCGGGGGAAGTCACCCTCCAGGGCAAGATGGTCAACAACGGCCAAAGCTCCGGAACCGTTCTGGTTCAGCGTGGCGGCAGCCTTTCCGGAGGCGGCGTTTTTGACTCCGTCACCATTCAGCGGGGAGGACTTCTGGACATTCAGGGTGCGCCCTTCTTCAGCAGCCTTACTTTTGAGGAAGGTTCCGGAATGGGCTTTTCCATCAACGGCATCACCCCGTTCAGCGCCGGGATGAATGCGGCAGAAACCTATTCCCACGCGACCGTGGAAACCCTGACGCTTGCCGGGACGCCGACCATTGAAGTGAACATCGGTTCCGGATTGATTGCCGCCGGTTCCGAGTCCTTCACGCTGAACCTGCTCCAAGCGACGGAAATCCACGGAGATGCCGCGCTGGGTGAACAGCTCCGCCTCACCGGAGAAACCGGCCTGCTGGAAAACGGCGGGGTTCTGAACTGGAATCCGGAAACGGGGCAGCTCACTTTCTCCGGCACGCTGAACCTTGCCGCCGCCTCCAGTCTGGCTGGCAGGGATGCCGCGCTGCTGGCAGACACCCTCTGGAGCAGCGTCTCCTCCGTCGCTTCCTTCGCCCGCACGGCCAGCGAACAAGGCAGGGTGGCCGGAAACAGATCCTCCCGCCTGTGGGGAGCCGGCCTGGGATATTTCACCTCCATGTCCGCCATGAACTCCCTCAGCGGATTTTCCTATCAAGGTGGGGGCTATGCCGTCGGCACCGATATGGCTGTCGGAAAGAACGCCGTGGCAGGAGCCGCGTTCGGCCAGATGTTTGGAACTCACAAGAGCGACCATTCCCTGCTCTCCGACAAACAGAGGGCATTCATGTTCGCCCTGTACGGCAATGTCCGCAAGGAACTCGCCGGAGGACATGAGCTGAATCTCTCCGGCTACTTCTCCTACGGCAGCGTTGATCATACCGCCAGAACGCATGTGGGCGGCTCCCGGCAAACGCCCGGACGGGCTCACTGGGATGACAATGTTTACGCCTTCGGACTGCTGGCCAACTGGGACATCGCGCTCAGCGATACCCTCACCGTATCCCCCTATACCGGGATTACCTACATGTACGGAACCCAGGGACCCATTCAAGAAACCTTTGACGGCGGCAGCCGCTCCTTTGGAAACGGAGGCCTGCAGTCATGGAGCATTCCCGTGGGCATCACCCTCAAGTCCGTCTGTGAACTGGACAACGGTCAGGCTCTCCTGCCTGAACTGAGTGTTGCCTATGTAGGCGACATCGCCCGCAGGAACCCGTACGCCCGCACCTGGGCAGCCGGCCAATCCGTCACCGGGCGGGGGCATGCCCCAGGCAGGCACGCCCTGCTGACCCGCGCCGGACTGGGGTGGCAAATCAACAGAAACTGGCATGCAGGAACCTATTACACGCTTGAAGTCCGCAGCGGTCAAATAAACCAAAGCGTCAACCTCAGCGCCTCCTACAGTTTCTAACCCTCCTCAGCGGGCTGAGGAATGCAGCCGGATTCCCCAGCCCGCAGCCTGCTTGTCAGGCAACCCTGAAACAACAGCATCCTACACGTTATGAAAAAAACCATCACCGCCGCATGCGCGCTCATCCTGACTCTTGCGTCAGCATCCTGCCAGAAAAGTACAACGGAACAGTTCCTGAACATGCAGGAAGAGATGATTGAGCTTATGGAAGACATCAAGGATCAATCCAGCGCCAACAAAGCGGCAGAAAAGATTGCCAAACTCCGGGCAGAATCGAAGGAACTGGAAAACTCCATGTCCCAAGAAGAGAAAAAGAAAATGTGGGATATGGAAGAATATGGAAAGCTTCTGTTTAAAAAAGAACCCGTAAAAAGGGAGCTATTTCAGAAAGACTACTATGGTTCCTACGAACTAAGGCAGGCGATGTACGGAATGTAACTATTCCGAGGGACAATATTCGCAACAGCTCCTACTATGTCCAGATTTCCCATTTCATTGAGACAGTGCGGCATCTTATCAGTTGCTCCGGTGGCTCTGTTTTCGGTCTCCTGCTCCCCCATTGTAGCGGAATATACCTACCGGGGAACAGTAACCGGCACAAGTGGAAAGCAGACGCGTGAATTGACCGTCACAGAATATCAGGATGGAATCGTTTCAGGTAAATTGAGCATACCATCATCCCCAATCATGGAACCGTCCTCCTGCGGGAGCATTGGCGGAAGAATCGACGGCAGGCGGATTGAATTCCAGCTTACATCACTGGGACAATCCTACCTAAGTGCCAAAATGGCCACCATGAGCAATGCAGGCACTATTGTTGCCTACATAGGGAATATTTCCGGCAATCGTCACAGCATCAGTGGAAAATGGCATGCGGCCAATGACCGGAGTTCTTATCTTCGGGGTGGTTCGTTCTCCTTTCACCTGACCAGGAAAAACGGCAACCCCGTTGCCAAACCCAAAACCGCTCCCGCAGGAACTGATACGACGAAGATTGAAGGAGGCCCTGACGGATGGACGATATAGTAAACGTTTCAACTAGGAATCTCCACGGCATCAATCTGGCGGCAAGATAAGCTTGATACTCCATTCCCTTCCATCTCCTGAACCATGCACCTGAAGGATTCCCATATACCCCCCTCACCGGATAATGCGGCGGAATCACAAACAGACTTGCCGCCCCTGCCCTCTGCGGGCACGCCTGAACCAACCCTGCCGGAAATTCCGTTTCCTCCGCCTCCGGCCATCCCCGAACCGTCTTTGCCGGAAGTGACGCTTCCTCCGCCTCCGGCCACCCCCGAACCGTCTTTGCCGGAAGTGACGCTTCCTCCGCCTCCGGCCATCCCCGAACCGTCCCTGCCGGAAGTGCCCCTCCCTCCGCCTCCGGTCACGCCCCCTTCAAATTCCGGGCAAAAGAATCAATTAAGCTGGCTCATTCCGGCAGCAGTAGCCATCCTGGCAGCAGGCGGAGGCTTAAGCTACTATTTGCACACAGAAAAAAAAGCCTTTGCGGAACAAACCGTTCAGTTGGAAAAAGATGCTGAGGCCTTGTCTGAAACAATAACTCTTCTGCGTCAAAAACAGGAAGAAGCCCGGAAGGGCAATCAAACCAAACTCCTGAAGGAAAAAGAAAATAGCCGCCTTCTGGAAACATTGCAAAAAAAGGAAAAGGCCGTGGAACAAATCCGGCAAAAGCACAACTCCGTGCTTGCTGAACAATCCAACGCCACAAAACGCATAGAAGCTCTGGAAAAAGAATTGGGTGCAATTACCCGGAATAATATCGGAATACCAGGGAACTCCGTGGAACGCGTCAATAGTTCCACCGTCAAGCCCCCCATCATCAACCCGCCTTGCCCGGAAACTGACAAAAGCCTGTTACAAACCAGCCTTGCCTACCTAAGGGCACGCAAACAGGGAACTGCCACCGCTCTTGCCGATCACTTTGCCCCCTATTGCAATTACCAGTACGCCAACAATCGGGAAGTTTCCAAGGAAATAGTCATAAATGACGTCCGGAAATTCTGGAATAAATGGCCCCAGCGCAATTATCGCCTCCTCGAAGTGGCCTACAAGAATAATCACGTGGAAATTATTTACATTTATAAGTATGCCGGACAGAGAGGCCGCAGCCTCCAAGGATACGCCAAAGAGATATGGGAGACCAACTCTATCGGGCAAATTATCCATTGGCGGGAGGAACTCAATTCAAAAACGCCCCCAGCCGCCTCTGAAGGCTACCGCATCATATCCAAAAATAATTGAACGTCCTTTCCCCATGAAAATCCCTATTCTCTCCTTGGTTCTAGCTCTCTCTCTGGGTTTTCCGGGATGGTTGTTCAGGTCATACGGACAAAACCGGGAACAATGCCGGCATGCCGGGCAGAAAATCGCCGCCCTGGAAGAAGAAAAATCCTCTCTGGAAGAACAACTTAACAAACATTATCCGAATACCCAGAACCCTGATGCCCGTTCCATTTTGGAGAAACAAGAGGAATATCTTAAGCGGCAAATACTTAAGCAGAATCAAAATCTGGACACACTGCAGCGTTTCCTGCAGGAAAGTGAATACCAACTTCGTTTACTGAAAACAAAGGAACAGGAGCTGAAAGATCTGCTAGAGAAAAAGAAAAAGGAGGCGGCCAGCATCATTCATGCCCCGCAATCCATCGCCGGAGCTACCATTACCATTGAATACAAACTTGAAGGAGAAGATAACGTTTTTGAAAAAACGCTCAAATCAGGGGAATACTGGATTAATAAAGGCAACTATATACCTCAAAGAAATACTGCCCTGATCTCTTTTGAGTACTCCGAACAATTTAACGCCCAAAAAGCCAGGAATTGGATCATTACCAGCGCCAGTTCTTTTAAAGAGTTGATGAATGATGACAAGAAACACCTGGCCGCCATCACGTTTACCGGCAGAAGGGGAAACACATACACGGGCATTATCGAGGGGTATATGGTGACTAACATAGGACAAGAAATCGGACTTAGGCTTGTCCGCATTACCATTACGCTGCCGCAATAAAAAATGGCTGATGCAGAATCGGCATGAAACCGGATCTCTTCCTTCCACCCAACATAGTCTCCAAGCACTTTTGCAACCAATAGATACACACCATTCACACCATGATGAACGAACCAGATAAGACATACTATTATGCCCAAGCCGGCGGTCAGGCTACAGGCCCTGTCAGCAAACAGGAATTGCGCGACCTGCTGGAACAGGGAGCCATTCACGAATCCACCCATGTCATCCAGAAAGGTGAAAAACAATGGAGCCGTTTGAGTGATATCCTCCCCCCTCAACCGAACAATCAGGTTACCCAGTCCGTTTTTGAAAATATTAAAGAATCAGATAAGACGTACTATTATGCCCAAGCCGGCGGTCAGGCTACAGGCCCTGTCAGCAAACAGGAATTGCGCGACCTGCTGGAACAGGGAGCCATTCACGAATCCACCCACGTCATTCAGAAAGGGGAAAAACAATGGAGCCATTTGAGTGATGTCTTTCCTCCTCAACCGGAGCCCCAGATTATTCAGGCCACTTCCAGGCAATATCAAAAATTCCATGCATTTTCCCAGGGAAAGCTAAACAAGGACTTTCTTTCAATTTTATTGGATACTTATGTTATTGCCGCCAAAAACTTTTTATCTGTTCTCCTGGCCGTTATCCTATGGATTTTGACCATCTGGATTCCATACATCCATATAGGAACCACGATCGCCATATGTAACCTTCCGTTGGATTTGGCTAAAGGAAAAGTTATTTCCCCAACATGTATTTTTGCCAAACGCTACAGACAATTCTTTGGAGAATTTTTTATCATGGTTGTCCTCATGGAAATCGGAATAATAATTGGTTTGGGCCTGTTCATTATCCCCGGCATTGTCCTGGCATATTCATGGATGTTGGCTCCACTTCTTTTGCTGGACAAGGGGGTCAATCCCACAGAAGCGCTGACACTGAGCAATAAATATACTTATGGAAACAAGTTCTCCTTCTTCCTCACCTCAATAGTTCTATTGATATCGTTTGCAATTCTCCTCGGAATCATCTCCCTTATCAGTTCTGAATTGAGTATTATCATTTCCATTCTGTTTGCTCCGGTAATAGGCATCTCTCTTATTGCAGCTGTTTACAAAAAACTTGTTCCCTTAAAAACCGAAGAGGCTTGATTCCCCCAGCAACTTATCCGGAAAGAGAATACATGCCGGGAATTCTCCGAAGATTCCAATATTAAAAAAAATGAGACATGACTTTTGTGAACGATGAAGACGATGCCTCTAATATTGCTGCTCATTTTTTCCGGTAATGTTTCAAAGGGAATCCCGGAAGAACAGGGAAACAGACCAGTTGCCGACGAGCAGGGACTGACGGTGCTGCTCAAAAAATCCAGTAGTCCAAACAACGAACAACAAGCCAATAGAATCAGGGTGGAACTCTGGTTCTATTGGGAAAAAAGACTTCAACGGGTTTACCAACGCTTGCAGCAGCATTACGCGCTCCGTCCGGAACTGGCAGAACCGTTAAAGATTTCCCAGCAAGCGTGGCTTACCGCCAGAGATACCACCATGCATGCCTATGGCTTTTGTCTTAAAAAAGGAAAAGAAAACAAGAAGGAAGACGGATGGTTCAAAGCCAATATGAACATCATGATCATTGAAATGACTGAAACACGCTGCCGCATTCTGGAAGAGCTGCTCGCCATCATTCAGAGCTGTGATCTTTAATTGACGTTACTCTCTCCACATCCCATGACTCCTCTTTCATTGCTGTTCCTGCCTGTTATTGCCGCCGTCTGCGAAGCCGGAGTACGCGCCGCAGATATCGAAGCCCCCAATTCCATCAACGGCGCAGTAATCAACTTGTACGGGGAATTATATTATCCGGGCGATATTATTATTGAACAATATGAACCCGGGGAAAACACCGCCCGGGTGATTCTAGAGTTAGAGTATTACCTCAGTACGCACAGATTCTATGAGTGGGGATATTCAAGAATTACCGGAGCAACGACACAGGAAGCCCATGGCAGGCAAGTAAAACCGGCTCTTATTACCTTTACCCGCCGGAAAGGCCGGGTTTATTCCGGAACCATTTCGGGACATATATATCAATACTATAATTATAAGGGGAAAGAGTCAGAAGATAGTCACACTCTGAAAGATGAAAAAATTGAATTTATTTTACCTGACGGCAACCGGCCTGTGACGAGCAACATCGAAGGGCCGGAAATCCTGAAAAAAGGCTCTATCCTTCAGATTCAGACGGATAAAAGAACCCTCACCTGTGAAATTGGAAAACATGGCGAGGTAGACTACTACTTTCCAAACAGGAATGGAAAAGAAGCCAAAATTGATTTGAGCTTGAATCCGGAACCTGGGAACCCGGATATTTTCCTTCATTTTTCCGCCTCGGATGCATGGGACGAGCCCTGTTTTTGCGCATATGGCAATATCGTTGAAAAGGCTGTTTTTCATACTCCCAGTCCATATATCGTATTCACGGAGAAATTATCCGATAAGATCTATAAAGGCTCTTTTTTCGGCTATTTATACGGATACACACAAGATCATCAGATGCCTCGCTGGACATTCAAATTCAAGGAAAAGCTGCTCAGTATCACCATCATTCTTCCATAATCCTCCAATCGCGCCTTCTCTTTAAAAAGATATAAAGCCAATTAATAATAGTACCCGTTCCCATGAATAAATACCCATTACATTATTATCCAATTTCATGGCTCCTGTGCGTCTGTCCCGCCTTTTCTCAGAAAAAGGTAAAACAGCCCCAATTCCTGAACGGAGCAATCAATGTCATCCGAGTTACTCTGTTCGTTTTCCTCCTCATTTCTTTTCCCGTACCGGTATCGGCGAAAGTTCCCCCGGAAGCACAGATGCTGGAATTAATCTTCCAGGAACAAGAAAAGAAAATAAACGATGCAACCTTTGCCAAGTACAAGCCGGAGCTCACCAAGCTCATGAATGAATGCGTCAGGAACGAGGATTTTGAACAGGCCAAGCATATCAAGGACATTCTTGAACGAAAGGTTTTTCCCGGCATGGAAAAAGAGAAGGAAGACGATTACTCGCACTTCATCGGACAATGGGAAGAACTGGCCGGCGGATATGTTTATTTAAGCCGCTTCGACGGAAAGCAGGCTCAGCAAAAATCCGGTAATTCCGAATGGAAAAGCAAGGGAGGAATCGACAAGGATTCTTCATCTTCCGATATTATAAGGATCAATGAAACCCAGGCGGTATGGTTCTATTGGATCAAAGCGGATCGCGACGACCGGATTTTCCAAGTCAACCATGCCACTAAACTCGTTTCTCTTCTGAAACGGAAAGGCGGCCGTGAAAAAGAAGCAGGCAACCCCGCCGCCTCGTCTTTCCCTAAATTCGACCTTCTTTCTGAGAAAATCCATGCCGACATGGAAGTCGGGAAAGAAAAATTGGCCCGCCAATATGCATCCGCCCTTCAAAAAAAGAGTAAGGAATGGGGTATTTCCGGTCATCTGGAAGCGGCTATCTGGGCACGTAAACGCGCTCAGGAATTGCAAAAGGAAAATAACAAGGAATCACAACAGGTGCAGGAAATTATCGGAACATGGGATTTCCCTTCAGGCACTATTCGCATCAAGGACCCGAAAGAATTCCGAATGGAGGAAGAAAACATGACGTTCGAGTACATACGTTCCTTGAACGGCAGTGCCCACTTGTTCAATATTCGGGAAACCAAGCGGAAGAAAATAGTAGCCAGGGTTAACAACCTGCTTCTCATTATTCCTTACGACTGCCGCGGACCGTTCCGGGAAGGAACGATGAAGCCCTGATTTTTCATAAGAAAAAGCCTCGCCGTTCAAGGAGACATTTTCCAGAACGTATTCCGGGAAGGCGATCAACCAGTATCCGTCCTCTATCGGGATAATCCAAACTCGTCTCCGTCAGCTAATGATTTCAGGGTCATCAGCTTGGGCTGCGCTGTGTATTCGCGGCCCTTCTTTACCAGGCCGCCGGAACTGACCAGGTTCTGGAGCTTTTCATAAATCCTCAGCCTCAGGATTTCCTCGCCGCCCAGGGACATGTGCTTCTCCTTCATCACGACAACGGTACGCTGAAAGATTTCATTGAATTCCAGCATGCCAGCCTCATGAAGAATGACAATAAGCTCGTCAGTCACCAAATCGGGTGCTTTGCGCGAGGAACGTGATCTTCTATCCTCAAGCATGATGTTAGAACACTATCATGACACATTTCGAGGGTCAAGTCGATAAGTCCGGCGCGGTTTTCCGACACCCGGTGCAAGAAAAGAGGGGACCCGGCTGCCAAAACTCCACATGTCCCGGCCCGTCCTCCACAAGACCGTTCCGGAGCTGCGGGCGGCTCAGGGCAGGCGCGGCGCGTTCACCCCGCCCACCAGCAGAACGATTTCCCCCTTGGGCGGCCGTTCGGCAAATTCCGCCGCCAAACGGAAAGCGGGGCCGCGGTGGTAGGTTTCAAAAGTCTTGGTCAGCTCCCTCGCCACGCAGACGGGTACGTCCGGATCAATTTCCGCCAGCGTCTGCACGGTCTTCACGATGCGGTAGGGGGATTCGTAGAAGATGCTCGTATGGCTTGCTTCAACAGCGCTTTGGAGCATGGCCCCCTTTCTCCCGGATTTGACGGGCAGAAAACCGCCAAAGAAGAAAGCGTCCGTAGGCAGTCCGGACCCCACCAGAGCCGTCACCACGGCGGAGGGCCCCGGCAGAACGGTGAAGCTCACTCCTTTTTCCTTGAGAGTCTGGATGAGGCGGTAGCCCGGATCGCTCACGCCCGGCATGCCCGCGTCACTGATGACGGCAAAGCTCTCTCCGCCCGCAGCGCGGGAGGCGATTTCCGCGGCGCGCGGCTGCTCGTTGTGGTCGTGCATGCTCAGGAGCGGCTTCCGTATTTCGTAATGGCTCAGCAGAAGGCCGGAATGGCGCGTGTCCTCGCAGGCGATGACGTCCACCTTGCGCAGCACGTCCAGGGCGCGCAGGGTGACATCGGCCCGGTTGCCGATGGGAACCGGAACAAAGTAAACGCTGTATTCTATTTCCGCCATGTGAAGGATGCTCCCGGAATAATGCGGAACATTAGCCGTTGGTCAGCATTTCCGCGATGGAGGTTGCCACCAGGCGCGCCGCGTAGGAAAGGGCATTGGTCCGCGCCGTCTGGATGTTGCCCACGTCAAAGAATTGGCTGACTTCCTCCGCCGATCCTTCGTACAGGACTTTCCCCGTCCTGCCGTCCACCACGCGGTATTTGACGGACAGGCGCAAGCCGAGTTCCGAGCTTTTATACGTGTCTTCCCGGGAGGAACGGAGCTGGTCGAAAGAGATGGAGTAAACTTCCCCCTGCACCCGGATGTCCGCATTTCCGCGGGAACTCAGCCGGTAGGTTCCGTCCCTCTGCAACTCATCCGCCAGCGCTCCGGTCACCAGCGTGGCGGCGCGGGGTTCCAGGGAGTTGTTGGCAAACAGGTCCACCTTGACGGTTTGCGCAAATTCCAGTTTGGGCGGCTTGGTGCCCCCCAGCTGGTAACCGCAGGACCCGGCCAGAAGGCAAAGAACGGGCAGCAGGAGTTTCAGGACGGTCCGGATACGGTTCATGATGGAGGAAGGGATTCTGTTACCTGACGGTCACGCCCAGTTGCTTCAGACGCGCCTTCGCCTTGGCGGCGGCGGCGGGATTGGCTCCCCCCTTGGAAGCTACTTCCTGGTAACAGAAGATGGCCGCGTTCGTGTCTTTCATCTTGGTCAGGTAGTATTCCGCCACTTCCAGCTGCTGAGCTATCAGTTCCCTCTTCATGGCGGCCAGGTCCGCGCGGGCGGCTCCGGCCTTCGCGGTGTTCGGGTAGCGCTGCAGGTAGTCTTCATACGCTTCCTGCGCGCGGGCCACGTTGACGTGGTTGCGGTCGCCGTCGGCAGCCGCCTGGCGGTACAGGGTGGCAATCTGGAGCTGGGCCGTGGGGGCCAGCGGAGAGTCCGGATGGTTGTCCACCAGATTCTGGTAGGCTTCAATGGCTTCCTTCATGCGGCCGCGCGTTGCCAGATAATTGCCCAGCACGTTCATGGCCTGCGGGGCGGAAGGCGCATACGGAGCGTTATCCCGCACATGGTTCAGCCATTCCGTCACGTTTCTGGGGTCCATCCGTACGTCGAACATCCACAGAACGCGGTTGGTCAGCGCGCCGCTGGCCGCGCCGAAGGCCATTTCCTTCTGCCGTTCCATGGCCTTGGCATACAGGGGGCTGTCCGGGTGGCGGTCTATCAGCTTCTGGTACTGGTCGAACGCTTCGGCAGGGTCCTTCCTGGCCTCGTACAGTTCCGCCATTCTGAATCTGGCCTGAGGGGCTTCCCGCGAAAGGGGGTGCTTTTCCACCACGCGCTTGTACTTCTTGATGGCTCCGGAAAGGTCGTTTTTCTCCTCCTTCCCCCTGGCTTCCTGCATCAGGGAGATGGCTTTCTGGTCCACCATGCGGACGGTTCCGGGAGGCGGGGGCGCTTCCGAAGAACACTGGCACAGCACGAAGGTTCCGGCCACGGCGGCCATGATGACAAGCGGCTTTTTCACATTCATGACTTTACAGGAGGCAACGAGACCGCGTCAACCCGGTGAACGCAGATTGACGCGCAAAAGAAGAATCAATGGCCCTTGCCGTACACGGCTTCGGCGTCAAAAACCACGCCGCCGTCCGCTTCCCGCAGGGTAACGGGCTGCCCCTGGGGCTGGGCTTTCAGTTCGTCGCCAAACGGGACGGAACGGTAAAAACAGGAGTGGTGCCCGGTGTGGCAGGATCCGGCACCGCACTGGTCCACCAGCACGATCAGGGCGTCCTGGTCGCAGTCAATCAAGATTTGCTTCACTTTCTGCACGTGCCCGCTGGTCGCCCCCTTGTGCCAGATTTCCTGGCGGCTGCGGGAATAATAAACGGCTTCCCCCAGTTCCATGGTCATGCGCAGGGATTCCGCATTCATGTAGGCCAGCATCAGGGGTTCATGGGTCACATGGTCCATGGCCAGGGCCGGAATCAGGCCGTTCTGGTCAAATTTGGGGGCGAATTCCACGCCTTTTTCCACATTCACCTTGCCGCGGTCGGCAAAGACAATCCTGGATGCGATGTCATTTTGTTCCATAACCGGCCCCCTTAGTACATGAAATATTCGGCATATACCAATCTTTTCTGTTGCTCTGACGCAACGAAATGCTTTCATAGAGCGGTATGGCATTCACGGCATCCCAAGCGTTCGACCTGCTCCGCACCGCCTTCTCCCGCAACAGGCTTCCCCATGCCCTTCTCATCGTGGGGGACGAGCACCAGGGCGCATCCCGCCTGATCCTGCAGCTGCTGGAACTGATCAACGGAATCCGGGCGGACCATCTGGACGGCGTGCGCGACGAATATTGCCGGCTGGTGCGCCCCAAATCCAAGTCCCGCCGCATTCTGCGGGACGACATCCGGAGCGTGGAGCCCTTTCTCCAGCAGTGCGCGGCGGAGGGAAAATGGAAGATTGCCGTGTTCATGGATGCGGAACGCATGAATGACGAAGCCGCCAACGCCTTCCTGAAAACCCTGGAAGAACCGCCCAGCCAATGCCTGCTCATCCTGACCACCGCCCAGCCGGACCAGCTCCTGCAGACGATTATTTCACGCTGCGTACGCGTCAATCTTCTGCAATCCGGCGAATTCAGGCTCACTCCCATCCAGGAGGCCCTGCTTCCCCACTGGCTGGAAACCTGCCGCAACCTGAACAACGATCTGGCTGCCCTGGCCTTCCGCAGCAAGTTCCTCGACGTCATGACGGAAGCGAAGGCCTCCATCACCAAAAACATGAACCAGGCCCTGAAAGATGAAGCGAAGGAGGCCGCCCAGGGCACGGATACCACGGACTGGGAGTCCCGCAACAAGGACGCCAACGCCGCCCAGATAGAAACGGAGTACCTGGAACAGCGCAGCCAGGCCCTTGAATTGCTGATCAGCTGGTTCGGGCAGGCGGCATTGATCGCTTCCGGCGCTCCGGGAGTCTCGCCCATCCATCCGGAGGTGCAGACCCTGGCCGCACAGATGCCCGTGAACGAACTGCTGCGGCGCATGGAAGCGCTCAACAAACTGCGGGACGATCTGAACTTCAACATTCACGAGGCTCTGGCCCTGGATGTGCACCTGCTGGCCGCCGTAGGCTCCTCCTGACGGGCAGCCCCCCTTTTTCCCAAACCAACACACCCATGAACACATACCCATGCATCCTGCTCCTGGCCGCCGCTCTTGCCGGCCTGGCCCCCGTTCGCGCCGTCACCCCGGAAGAAGGCAAACAGATTTACGCGGAAGCCAAGACCGGAAAGGCGGAAGCCCAATACCGGCTGGGACTCTGTTACCTGAAAGGGGACGGAGTCAAGCGCAGCCCGTCCCAGGCCAAATTCTGGTTCTCCAAGGCCGCCAAACAGGGACACCGCACGGCGGAACGCTCCCTGCGCCTGATTCCCAAGACGGCTCCTCTGCCCGTGAATCCGTCCATCGACCAGGCCACGCGGGAAAAAAAGAGTCTGGAACTGTACGAATACCTGTACAAGCTGAAAGATTACAGGGCGCAGAGAGAAGTGGTCGTCAAAACACCGGGCCGCGATAGGAAAGGGAAAATCTCCGCGCAGGGGACGGCTCCGGACCTGGCCGTAGTCAGCGCCTTCATCCGCGCCGGGGCGGACGTCAACTATCAGGGAGAAGATACGAAGAATTACAAATCCTGCCCCCTGGCCCTGGCCGTCAACATGGAGTTTTACGAACTGGCGGACCTGCTCCTTGCCAATGGTGCGGACGTCAATGTGGAATTGAAGGAAAACGGCAAGATCGGCAATTCGTTCTCCCTGCTCAGCCGCTATTCCAACGACTATCCTCTTTCCAAGGCGAAATACCTGCTGGAAAACGGAGCCGACCCCGACTACGTAAGGGATTCCGGCTATCCCCTGCTTGTCTGGGCCGCAAGGCACGGGGAGAAGGAATTCGCAGCCATGCTTTTGGAATACGGGGCGGACCCCGACAAAACGCTGACATTGCCGCGCAAAAAAAACTACAAGCCCGGCAACGGGGAAACAGCCCTCTGGGCCGCGGCCAATTCCACCAATGCCGAAGACCCGGACCTGGAAGCCGTCGCCAGCCTGCTGATCCGTTACAAGGCGGACGTCAACCGCCGCGCCAAGGACGGCACGACGGCCCTGGACCGCGCCCTTGCCCGGAAGAGGAATGGACTGGTCCGCATCCTGAAAGCCGCGGGAGCCAAAACTTCCAGGGAATCAGGCAAGTAAGAACGTGCGGCTTCCCGGTCGTCCGCACACTTCCGGAACGCCGCATTTTTCAGGGAAGTCCTTCCCGTCCACTATTTCCACTACCTACACGAACATGAATCGATATTTATCCCTGCTGTTGTCCGCCGCCCTTGCCGGTTTAACGGCCGCTCAGGCCGTCACTCCGGAAGAAGGGAGGCAAATTTACATGGAAGCCAAGGCCGGAAAGGCGGAGGCCCAATACCGGCTGGGGCTCTGTTACCTGAAAGGGGACGGAGTCAAGCGCA
>NZ_KQ971075.1:104698-140221 GCF_001580195.1 Akkermansia sp. KLE1798 | reverse complement strand
GCACGGCGGAACGCTCCCTGCGCCTGATTCCCAAAATGGCGCCCCTGCCCGTCGATCCGTCCATCGACCAGGCCACGCGGGAGAAAAAAGGGCTGGAATTGTACGAATACCTGTACAAACTCAAGGATTACAGGCCCGCACGGGAAAACAGGAATTCTTCCACGACCATCAATGGGAAAACGACCTATCAAAAACTCCCCGAGCAGGGAACCAAACCCGATCTTTCCAAAGTGAAAGCCTTCATCCGCGCCGGAGCGGACGTCAACTGGCAGGGGGAGGATAAAAGGGGTGACAAGTCCTGCGCGCTGGCCCTGGCCGTGGAAATGGAGTTTTACGAACTGGCTGACCTGCTCATTGCCAACGGGGCGGATATCAATCTGGAAATAGGCCGTAGCGACAATCTCAAAAACGGTTCTTCCTCCATCCTCAGCAGAAACAACTTCGGCGGAGCCATTTCCAAGGCTGTTTACCTTCTGGAAAACGGAGCTGATCCGGATTACGTGTGCAATGACGGAAGAACCCTGCTGATTACCGCTTCCCGGTATGGAAGCACGGAGACCGTCAAGCTCCTCCTGAGTTACGGGGCGGATCCCAACAAGCTCAACGGCAAGCCGCGCTTCGGGCATTACAAGCCGGCCAATTCGGAATCCGCTCTCTGGGTCGTGGCGGACACCACGGGCCTTCTGGAGAGCTCCACGAATGAAGTTGCCAAACTGCTGATCGAATACAAGGCGGACGTGAATTACCGCGCCCCGAACGGGACTACGCCGCTGGACCGGGCCATCGCCACGCAAAAGAGCGCGTTGATCAAGCTTCTGAAAACCGCCGGGGCAAAGACTTCCAGGGAACTGAAATAGGAACCTGCCGGGAATTGCCCCGATCTGCCCTATTCCGCCATGCCCTGGAGGCGGGGGAGAATCACTTCCCCGTACGCCCGGAGTTTCTGGTCGTAGCTCAGCCGCGCCGCCGCCGGACTGGTGGACGGCATCTGGATGATGCGGGGGGATTCCCGGAGAAACAGTTCCGGAAAATACCGTTTAAGGTACTTGTAGGAGGCGGTACCGTTGCAGCATACCGTGCGAATGCCGGGAAAGCGTTCCAGTAGCGCGGCGATGTCATTGGGCCGTTCCCGGGTGATGTGCTGGTCCAGGCTTCCGGGCCTGACGCCGGAGGCCACCACATCCCACAGCCCCACACCCCCGCTGTTGAGCAGGCGCAGGCGTTCCTCATACGGCAGGGAGAAGTCAAACTCCAGCAATTCGCCCATGATTTTCCAGAACGCATTGCGCGGATGGGCGTAATACTGCACCTGCCGCAGGGACTCGTCCCCCGGCAGGGAGCCAAGCACCAGCACAGAACATTCCGGCGTCACGGATGGCGGAAAGGAACGTTTCTCCCCAAATTGCTGAATTTCCTCCATCGTACCGGGGTATTCAGGGTTCCTTCATGCCGCAGTGCTTGCGGACCTCCTTCATGCTCACGTCCTGCTTCAGCAGGGAAGCCAGCCACGCATGGTGGCCGATGGAAGGGGCCAAGTTAAACCGTTCCGGCCGGGTGATGCGCGTGAAAATGACCCTTTTGATTTTGGATTTGGGAATCGTCCTGGTTCCATAGCCGTCCGGCACGTTGGAAGACCAGAAAGTTACTTCGTCCCCGCCGTCCTTCACCAGCACCGTCAGGTGCCCGGATTCCTTGCGGCCAATATGGTCCGTCCAGAAAATCTTCATGAAATCGCCCGGACGGGCCTGCCCCCAGTCCTCGAAGTTCACCCCCGCGCCCAGGGAATGCACCAGCACGGCAAATCCCGGACCGTTCGCGTTGGCCCAGCCCCACGGGCCGTCGCCGTCATGCTGGCCGACGCGGGGCATCAGGGCCAGCCACGCGCGCTCGGAAATGACGGGACGGGACCGTCCGGAATCCCACGTTTCCAGAGCTTTAAGAAGAAGCAGGTAGCACGCGGAGGAACAGAAGGAGGGCCTGGCTTCCTGAATGAGGAAAACGGGCTTTCCGGCCTTGGCATCCCAGCGGCAGGCTTTCTGCACCAGGGCTTCCAGCGCCTGCCGGTTGGCCTTGTAGCCGCCCCCGTCCTTGAACCGGGACAGTCCGCTCCTCACGGACCGGTACCATGCGGCATCGTTTTCCGGCTGTCCGGCAGACGGCAGGGCCGCGGCGGAAGAACCCGCCGACAGGGCCGCCGGAGAACACAGCAGGCCGAGACAGCAAATCAACATCAGGGCATTCCTCATCTTCTTCCCCAGAGTATAGGCACGGCGGAAAATGGCAAGAACGGAGTGATGCGGAGTTCCCCCGGACCGGAGCCCGCGGAAATAAAAGGGGCACGCACGCCGGATGAAGCCGGATGAAGCTGGAAAAGTCCCGTCCGGCCCTGCAAGGACCGCATGAAGAAATCCCGTGCCCGGTCTGGGCGGCGGGGCTTTCCGGGCCCTGACGGCAAGGAATGAAGAACGGGCACAGGCAAATGGCCGCGTCTTCCCTTTTCCGTGTAAAATGCCCGGTTCCGGCACGCGCCTTCCCCTGAAGCTTCCTGTTGGCTTCCTGTTGTTTTGTCTGGACTTATCGCGCGGCGTCCCTTACTGTGCGTCAGGTCACGCGCCGGGTATGCGGAGCGGAGAGGCAACGCACCTTGGGCGGACCCTGTTTCCGGCATTTATTGTTAACCACCACGGATTATATATAGAGGCATCATACCATGGCAAAACGCGAAGACATCCGCAAAATCCTCATCATCGGCTCCGGCCCCATCATCATCGGCCAGGCCTGCGAGTTCGATTACTCCGGCACCCAGGCCTGCAAGGCCCTCCGGGCCGAAGGCTACGACGTCGTTCTGGTGAACTCCAACCCCGCCACCATCATGACCGACCCCGGCATGGCGGACCACACCTACATTGAGCCCCTGACCGTGGAACGCATCACGGCGGTGATTGAAAAGGAACGCCCGGATGCCCTGCTGCCCAACCTGGGCGGCCAGACGGCCCTGAACCTGGCCTCCAAGCTCCATGAGGAAGGCATCCTGAAACAGTACGGCGTGGAAGTCATCGGCGTGGACCTGGAAGCCATCGCCCGCGGCGAAGACCGCATCATCTTCAAGGAAACCATGGACAAGATCGGCGTACCCGTGGCCAAATCCGAACCGGTCTATACCGTGGAGGAAGCGGAAAAGGTGGCCGCCCAGCTCGGTTATCCCGTCGTCCTCCGCCCCGCCTACACGATGGGCGGCACCGGCGGCGGCATTGTGTACAACGTGGAGGAACTGCGCCAGGTGGTTCCCCGCGGCCTGGCCGCCTCCCTCATCAACCAGGTACTGGTGGAAGAATGCGTACTGGGCTGGGAAGAACTGGAACTGGAAGTGGTGCGCGACGCCAAGGGCCAGAAAATCACCGTCTGCTTCATTGAAAACGTGGACCCCATGGGCGTCCACACCGGGGACAGTTTCTGCGTGGCTCCCATGCTGACCGTTCCGCAGGACGTGCAGGACAGGCTTCAGGACTACTCCTACCGCATTCTGGACGCTATCGGCGTGACGGGCGGCACGAACGTGCAGTTTGCCCACAACCGGGAGGACAACCGCATCATCGTCATTGAGATCAACCCTCGCACGTCCCGTTCCTCCGCCCTGGCCTCCAAGGCTACGGGCTTCCCCATCGCCTCCGTATCCACCAAGCTGGCCTCCGGCATCACGATGGACGAACTGCCCTACTGGCGCAAGGGTTCCCTGGAAAAATACGAACCTTACGGCGACTACGTGGTCGTCAAGTTCGCGCGCTGGGCCTTTGAAAAGTTTCCGAAGGCCTCCGACAAGCTCGGCACCCAGATGAAGGCCGTGGGCGAAGTGATGAGCATCGGCCAGAACTTCAAGGAAGCCTTCCAGAAAGCCGTGCGCTCCCTGGAAATCGGCCGCGCCGGCCTGGGCCGCGTGAAGAAGCTGGAAGCCCTCTCCACGCCGGAACTGCGTGAAAAGATCACTTACGGCAACAGCCAGCGCTTCTTCCAGATTTACGAACTCCTGCGCCGCGGCGTCACCGTGGAGGAAATCGTGAAGCTGACCCGCATCACCCCGTACTTCATTGAACAAATGAAGGAACTGGCGGACTTCGACTACGCGCTGGACGCCCAGACATGGGATTCCCTGCCCCTCAAGACGCTGCGCCAGGCCAAGGAAATGGGCTTCTCCGACAAGTATCTGGCCCAGATTTTCGACGTTCCGGAAAAGGCCATCCGCACCCGCCGCATCGAAAACGGCATCGTGGCCGCCTACCGCATCGTTCCCGTCAGCGGCGTAGAAAACGCGGAATACTACTATTCCACCTACAGCGGCGCCCCGGATGAAGTGGCCGTGAGCGACAAGAAGAAGATCATGATCCTCGGCGGCGGTCCCAACCGCATCGGCCAGGGCATTGAATTCGACTACACTTGCGTGCACGCCGCCTTCACGCTGCGCGACAACGGGTATGAATCCATCATGATCAACTGCAACCCGGAAACGGTATCCACGGACTTCGACACGGCCAACAAGCTGTACTTCGAGCCCGTGACCGTAGAAGACGTGCTGACCATTTACGAAAAGGAAAAGCCGGAAGGCGTCATCGTCCAGTTCGGCGGACAAACCCCGCTCAACATCGCCCAGGCCCTCAAGGACGCCGGGGTGAAGATCCTGGGCACCCAGCCGGAAGGCATCCGCCTGGCGGAAGACCGCGAGTACTTCCGCGAACGCATGATTGCCTTGGACATCCGCCAGCCGGAAAGCGGCACCGCCCGCTCCCTGGAAGAAGCCGTGGAACTGGGCCGCCAGATCGGCTACCCGGTGATGGTGCGCCCCTCCTTCGTGCTGGGCGGCCGCGGCATGGAAGTCATTTACGATGAAGAAAACCTGAAGCGCTACGGCGTGGAGGCCATCCAGGTGAGCCCGGAATACCCCATGCTCATTGACCGTTTCCTGGACAACGCCATTGAGGCGGAAGTGGACGCCCTGGCCGACGGCACGGATACTTTCGTGGCCACCGTCATGGAACACATCGAGCTGGCGGGCATCCACTCCGGGGACTCCGCCTGCGCCATTCCTCCGGTGACCATCGCTCCCAAGCATGTGCGCACCATTGAGGAACACGCGGCCAAGATCGCCAGGGACTTCCAGGTAAAGGGCATCCTGAACGTGCAGTTCGCCATCTGCGACGACGAAGTGTACATCATTGAAGCCAACCCCCGCGCCTCCCGCACGGTGCCCATCGTCTCCAAGGTGACAGGTATTTCCATGGCGCGCCACGCCACGGAAATCATGCTGGGCAAAAAGCTGAAGGACATGAACCTGAAACCGCAGCCCTGCCGCTTCATCGGCGTGAAGGAAGCCGTCTTCCCGTTCAACATGTTCCCGGAAGTGGACCCCGTCCTGGGACCGGAAATGCGCGCCACGGGAGAAGTCATGGGCATTGCGGACAACTTCGGCATGGCCTACTACAAGGCGCAGGAAGCCGCCGGATGCATCCTGCCCACCTCCGGCAAGGTGCTCGTCACCGTCTCCGACCGCGACAAGAAGTTCATCGAACCCATCGCCCGCGACCTCATCTCCCTGGGCTTCCAGATCGTCTCCACGGGAGGCACCGCGGAATACCTGCGCGGCCAGGGCGTGGAAACGGAAGTGGTCAACAAGCTGCACGAAGGCCGCCCGAACCTGGGCGACATGATCACCAACAAGCAGATTGACCTGATCATCAACACTCCGGTGGACCGCACCAGCATGATTGACGACTCCTTCATCCGCATGCAGTCCATCCAGAAGAAGATTCCGTACATGACCACCATCGCCGCCGCCAAGGCTACGGTGGAGGGCATCCGTTCCGCCCAGCACGTGAAGGTAACTCCCCGCTCCCTGCAGGAGTACCATTCCTGAGAACGGAAGAACTACTGACAATCAAGGAGGCTGTCCCGCCGGAAGCGGGGCGGCCTCTTTATTTTTTACCGCTCCCGACAACTTTCATCGACGACAGTCCTGCCGTTACTTAGAAGAGCGGCGTTGGAAGGAACATTCATCCTTTGCCATCCCTGCCCCGGCCAAACCTTCGCCGTTTCCCTTCATGGCCGCACATCGCCCTCCCGCCGCTCCAGTCCGGACTTCCTCCGGAGCGCACCGCAGAGGCGTTTTTCTCTTCTCTCTGGCAGAAGGGTTTTCCATGCTTCCGAAGGCCGTCTCCGTGAACGGAAACAATCCTTCCGTCAAAATCCGTTAAAAATCACGCTCCCGTTATTTCCACGCATATCAGCGTGGCGTTGTCCTGGTTCGGAGCGCCGTCCCTGCCGATGCCGTCCAGAACGGAACGTACCAGTTCCTCGGCGGACAGGAGGGACAAATACCGCATTCCCGCCGGTCCCAGGGAATCAAGGTAGGGGCCCACTCCGTCGCTGGCCACCAGCAAACGGTCTCCGGGCAGCAGGGGAAAACATTCATCATGCAGGTCCACCAGGGGGACCTCCTTGCCCATCAGGGCGGATGTCAGGGAGTGGCGGGAAGGATGGCTGAGCGCCTCCTCCCGGCTGATGGAGCCCTCTTCCACCATCTGTTCCAGTTCCGTGGAGTACTGATGCAGGGTATTGAGCAGAAACATTTTTTCCTCCCGGATCAAAAGAAGGAGGGAGTCCCCCACGCTAACCCACCTCAGCCCTTCCGGACCTATCCAGACGCCCACCAGCGTGGTTCCCATGTCATCGTCCGTTCCTCTCTTCTTCCGTGCGGCGCGCACTTCCTCGTTGGCGGCAACTACGGCGGCCTTCATCCGCTTTCCCGGAGAATGGCGGTTTTCCCGCTCAAATGTCCGCGTGAACCCGTTCACGGCGGCCCGGCTGGCCAGTTCCCCGTCGCTGTAGCCGCCCATGCCGTCCGCCAGCAGAAGAACCAGGGCATCCTCCCCAGCCAGAATGGAAAAGGAATCCTGCTGATTGCTGCGGGCGCCCAGAATCTGGTCCCCGTGCAATCCGGAGACCAGAAAAGGTTCTTGGGAAAAAGGCTGCTGCGTCATGGCGGTGGATGATTGTAGCACGGAAAACGCCCGCGGATAAAGCAAGAATAGCGTGAAAGAAGAATCCCGGCCCCGCACCTTCACGGGCCGTTCCCCACAGGGCATGAAAAGGCATTCCCGTCCGAATGCGGAAAATTTGGTGAAGGACTGACCGGAAAAACCGAACGGGAAAAAGACGGGAAGAAACCGTGCCACGCTGGAATGAAACCGGAAACGGCCATCGTTGGACGCCATCCTCCCGTCGCCGCATGCACGGCCTCTGGATTTTCCATAGGATTCCGCGCAGCAATGCGGAACTTCTTCCCATCTTTCAGGGATTTCCTCCCCGGACAGGGGAATACCTGCCGGCAATGGCCGATGGAATGATGAATTCATGGGAAAAAGGAATTTCCCGCATGGGAGCTTCCGGTTTTCCCCAAGAAAATAAACCCGGGAATTCATTTTTACTGGCGTTTGAAGAACCCGTCCTTCATATTTCAAGAATCTCTCTTTTATCTTATGAATCCTGACTCACCCTTTCCGTCCGTCACGTGGGAGGTGGACGGCGATCCCTGCAAAACGCAGGAAAAAGCCCTTTCCGCCATCAAAAACAACATGGAGGCTTTCATCATCTGCACCCGCGGAAATGATTTCCTCCAGGCCATCTGCGATGACCCGGAAAGCTACCATTGTGAAGTTTCGTTTGCCGCCGGAAAGAAGAGGGAGCTCTACGTGGCTCCCGATGACGTGAACTACTCCCAGCTCTGTGACCTTTTTTCCCGCTATGCCGCGGGGGAAGACTTTTCCCATCTTAAAAAGGAGTGGACACTGTATGAAAACAAAACCAATTTCTATACCTCCATCATCATCGGACTGTTGATTCTGGGAATCTCGGTTTTCTTTCTTTTCCGTTCCCCCAACTTCTAGCCGAAGGCCCCTTTTCCTCCGTCACCCAATTCCCGGACAAGTGGCAAAACAGACTCGTTGAATCCAGGCCTTCCGCCGGGAAAATGGACGGCGCCTGCCCAGAAACACATTACTGCCGGAGGAAAAAGACGGTTTCTCCCCCAAACCAGGCCCCCGGAGTCGGACCGTGAAAGGCTCACTTCCGGCAGTCTCCCAGATACACAACGGTTTCATTCGGAACCGTCAAACGGCCATTCTCCTCAAACCAGTCAAACAGCCCGTTCAGGGCGTCCAGCCAGGAGGAACGCCGTTCATCCTTCTCCATCAGGGCATAGGATGTGGACATCATGCGCTGGAGATATTGTTCCCGCGTGTAGGCCAGATCATTCGGAAAACGGAATATCCGGAAGCGGTGATCGAAAAACTCCCCAATCCTGTCCGTCAACTCAGCCAGGCCTCCGCTGAATCCATGAAAATGCGGGCAATAAAGCCGGTGAATACTCCCCTCCTCACGGACAATGGGGCTGTCTTCCAGCCTTGAATTCCAGAGGAGGGCCACCCTACCTTCCGGGGTCAGAATGCGGCGGCACTCCCGTTTGAACGCAGCGGCGTCAAACCAGTGGAACGCCTGCGCCGCCGCAACCATATCCACGGTTCCGGAAGGCAGCAACGTATGCTCCGCCGTTCCCGGAATGGAATGAAAGGAGGAAAAATCCTTCAGGGAAAATTCCGCTTCCCGGCGCATGTCGTCGTTGGGTTCCACACCGTACACGGTCCAGCCGCGTTCCAGCATGGCGCGGGACAGAATGCCCGTTCCGGAACCTATGTCCGCCAGGCGGGGATTCTCCCGGCGCGTTTCCTGCGTCAGCAGTTCAAGAACGGCGGCGGGATATCCGGGCCGCCCTTGCACGTAGGCCCCGGCTCTCCCTGTAAATCGGTCGGTATGGTTCATCGGTCTTGGCGGCATGATTGACTCTTTTCTCCCGCCTTTCCAGCTTCAATTCCGTCCCCGGAGCATGAAAAACCGCCTTCCCGCCGGATTTAGGGGAAGAGGCATGAATCCCGCCGCCCGTGTCGGGCCCGTTGCTGGCAGCCTGCCGGGTCCCCTTTTTCCTCCTCCGCCTCCATGCCTCTGAAAACGGGCGGAAGCCCAATCCCCACTGATGGCTTTACAACTCTTTCACGAGCTTTTAGTATCCGGAGCAGGCCCGCCCTTCCCGGATGGCATTCTGATTCCGGGAAAAAGATTATCCGCGGGTTCCATTTTCCAGACCGCGCCGCCCATGTTCGGATACTACAGACTTGCCTCCGCCGTCCCCCAGCTCCGGATAGCTGATGTGGACTACAACGTTGACCGGCTCATTGCGGGCTTCCGGGAAGCCTCTGAAAAGCAGGCCGCCGCCGTCGTTTTTCCGGAGCTGAGCATCACCGGATATTCCTGCGGAGACCTTTTCTTCCAGCCGCGCCTGAGACAGGCTGCCCTGGAAGGCCTGCGGCGTTTTACGGAGGCCACGGAAAAATCCGGCACAGTCGCCATCGTGGGCCTTCCGTTCCTGTACGGGGATGCCCTGTACAACACGGCCGCCGTCGTGCAGGCCGGGCGCGTTCTGGCGCTGGTCCCCAAAACGATGTTGCCCAACTACCGGGAATTCTATGAAAAGCGGCAATTTACCTCCGCCAGGGCCCTGGGAACCGGAACACGGGAAATTACCGTCAACGGCGCTCAAGTTCCCTTCGGTACGGATATTGTCTTTCATGATACGTCCTCTCCGTTCAGCTTCGGCGTGGAAATCTGCGAAGACCTCTGGAGCGTCATTCCCCCCAGTTCCACGCTGGCCCTGCACGGAGCCAGAGCCATTCTCAACCCGTCCGCCGGGACGGAACTCACCGGGAAGGCCGCCTACAGACGCGAGCTGGTCAAACAGCAAAGCGGCAGGTGCCTCTGCGCCTACGCGCTGTCTTCCGCCGGCGTCCATGAATCCACGACGGACGTCGTCTTCGGCGGCCATTGCCTCATTGCGGACAACGGAAGGCTGGCGGCGGAAAGCGCGCGCTTTCTCAGGGAAAACTCCCTCATCCTGGCGGACGTGGACTTTGAACGGCTGGCGGCCGGCCGCCTTTCGGAAAGTTCCTTCAACGACAACAAACCCCTTCCCTACACCGGGAAAATGCTCCACGTGACGCTGGAGACGGATGTTCCCGCCTCTCCCGGTCTGGAATACGCCTTCAACCCGCCCCGCCCCTTCCTGCCCGTTCCGGAACATCGGGACGAACGCTGTGAGGAAATCATCTCCATCCAGACGGCGGGAATTGCCAAAAGAATGGAACACGCGCGCGTCCAGCGGCTCGTGATCGGCATCTCCGGCGGACTGGACTCCACGCTGGCCCTGCTCATCTGCGCCCGCGCCTGCCGGCTGCTGGGACGGCCCGCATCGGACATCCTGGCCGTGACGATGCCGGGATTCGGCACCACGGACAGAACACGGAGCAACGCCGTGCGCATGTGCCGCCTGCTGGGAGCGGAACTCCGGGAAATCCCCATTTCTGACGCCTGCCTGCAGCACTTCAGCGACATCGGACACGATCCGGCGGAACACACCACTACTTACGAAAACGTCCAGGCCCGCGAGCGTACGCAAATCCTGATGGACCTGGCCAACAAGACGGGGGGCCTCGTCGTCGGCACCGGGGACCTGTCGGAAATCGCGCTGGGCTGGAGTACATACAATGGGGACCACATGTCCATGTACGCGGTCAACTGCTCCATCCCCAAGACGCTCATCCGCTGCCTGATCGAACACATTGCGAAAGAATCCGAGCCGGAACTGGCCGCCACCCTGGTGGACATCAGCAATACCCCGGTCAGCCCGGAACTGCTGCCCCCCTCCGACGACGGGACCATCGAACAACGGACGGAAGACGTGCTGGGCCCCTATGACCTGCACGACTTCTTCCTGTTCCACTTCATCAAATACGGAGCGCCCCCGAACAAAATCCTTTACCTGGCGGAACACGCCTTCCGGAACGAATTCCAGCCGGAATTCATCCGCCGTTGTCTGGACATCTTCATCCGCCGCTTCTTCCAGCAACAGTTCAAGCGCAGCTGCATTCCGGATGGCCCCAAGGTAGGCACCATCTCCCTCTCCCCGCGCGGCGACTGGCGCATGCCTTCCGACGCGTGCGGAACCATCTGGACCGATCAAATCTCCTGAATTCCCGTACCCGGCGCGTGGGGTGCGGCTTCATTCAGCAAGGGAAAAGGCTCACGCCTCTTTCACGGCACTCCGTCAATGGCCGGGCGCCATTTTCAGCCCGATGATGCCGATCAGCAGGAAGGTGGCCGCCAGCATGCGCCAGACGTTCGAGGAATCCCCGAACCAGATGATGCCCACCATGAAGGTGCCCAGCGCGCCGATGCCCGTCCACACGGCATACGCGGTGCCTATGGGAATATTCCGCTGGGCCAGCCACAGCAGAAAGCCGCTCAGGGCCATGCTCAGGATGGAAAAGGCTATGCAGGCGGCAAACCTGCCGGAACCCGTGCCGGGCGCCTGGGAAAGCTTGAACCCCAGAGGCCATCCGATCTCGCAGAGACCGGCCAACACCAGATAAATCCAGGACATAGATGAGAATAGGAATCGTCTTACCGTCTGCCGGCCTTCCCGAATGAGAACGCTCCAAGGGCAACGGATGCCTTGCAGGGTACCTGCGGACGCCGCGGAATCAAGACTGCAATCCATGCGCTCTCTGTCATGCCGCCGCATTCCGCATCTAATCCTGCCATTCCATCCGTGGAGAAAGGACATGTCCGGACAATCAGAAACAGGAAGGAAAATCAACCGGGGCAATAGCCCAAGCCCATACAATCCCTACAAAAGATTTTTAATATTATCCAGGCTCCTATCCGCCTTCTCCGCCTTCTTCTGTTCAGCTATCCGGCTCCCGGGATCGTCTACGATGTGCAGGCTCAGCCCCGTTCGGGGGTCCCGGTACCATTTCATAAGAAATCTCTGCTGCCTGTCCCTGCTTTTAACGTTAAACCACGATTTAAGCTGAACAGGAGAAAGGATTCTCCATCTCCATGCAAAGCATCATTCCGGTAAAAGGGATATCCCACTCCCTCTTTTTTCACAACAAAGAAGCGAGGCCGGAAGACCGGCCCCGCCCATAAAAGGCAAACTTGCCGAAAGCTTACTTGATTTCCGGCGCTTTCTTGCCGGCGGCCAGCCCTGTGTCCTTCCCGTCGGTAAGCCATTCCATGGTCACGGGAACAAACTTCAATTTCTTGATATGGGGCTGATTTTCTTCATAAAGAACACCGATGACGCCCGGTTCCACCATGGCAAGGCTGGAATAGGCATAGCCGCCGTTGCCCAGAAGCTTCTTCACAGGCCAGGTTTTGCCGTTGTCATAGCTCATGGCAAGCTGTCCCTTGATGCGGCGCCCCGCACTGGGGCCGGAAAACAGAAGGCGGCTTTTACCGCCATAGGCAGGCTGGTCGGCCAGGGAATAAGTCATCAGGGAATTCTGCGTGCTGTCGCAAAACAGCTCCGGAGCGTCCTCCACCTGGCCCCATGTTTCCCCGCCGTCCTCAGACCACACGATGCGGCGGCAGTTCCCGCCGCCCCAGTGGCGCGCCACCATGACCACGCCGCCGTTATCCGTCTCCGCGATGGATGTCTCATTCACCATGCCTTTCATATTCGTCGTCGGCTGGCCCAGTTTCCATGTCTTGCCGCCGTCGTCACTGTAAATACAGGAAATCACCCACTTGCCGAACGGGCCTTCGTTCATCGGAATTACCAGCCGCCCCTTGTGGGGGCCGCTCTTCAGCTGCGTTCCGGCATTCGGGCCGGAAGCCATGATATCCACCCCTGTGGGCCGCTTGGTCGTTTTGGTAATATCCACGGGCTTGCTCCAGGAAGAACCGCCGTTTCTGCTCTGGATCATGAAATTGCGGATGCACTTTTCATCATCCCACCCTTGCGGAATATTGGGCTGCCGTTCCTTTACCCCGGCGGGATAACGCTGGAAGACGACGGTCACCGTCTTCGTTTTGGCATCATAAACAGGGCATGGATTGTTGAAGGTGGCTCCGTGCGCCTTGGCAATGGCACGGGGCGGGCTCCACGTCCTGCCCCCATTTTTGCTCACGCTCATGATAATATCGTTTTCCCCCTGGTCCGTATTTTTGTACCGGCCTTCGGCAAATGCCAGAAGCTGTCCCTTCCCGATCCGGAGCAGGGCCGGAATGCGGATGGAGGCATAAGGATTACCTTCCCCGGCGCTGAACACAGTCACGGCCCTGTCAGTGGGAAAATCGGTCTTTTCCCCCTGCCCGAATGCCGGCAATGCTACGGCACATGCAACACTCATCAAACACTTGAACACGGAATTCATCATCTTTCCCATACTATTCCATTTCCTCCTTCCAGACAACAGCCATGTCATGAATTGGAGTGAAGACCAGAGGAACCCTTGAATAATGAGAACAATCAGTTCGACTTTCCAAAACCTCCTCCCCGCCCTGACGCGCGCGCTGGAAAAAGAATGAAAAGGGAAAAAACAGACCCTTTGCGGAATTCATGACTCGATAATCGTGCGCGCTCTTTTTCCATCTTCCCGAGAGAATTTGCCGTCCGGGTTCTCAGAACGTGAAAAAACAGCGGCAACAACAATGCATGCAGCATGAAACATTGACAAAACTTTCTGACTGTCAAATCGGAAAGAAAAATGACCCGTCTCCGGAAGAATGGAAAATCCACCCGCATGCCGTTCCGGTCATGTATGCAATGAACGTCTGTTAAAAGGAATCCTGCGGCAAGGAGCCTTTCCCTTACGGAACCTTTCGTGCAGAGGTCATACTCTCAACATGAAAATATGGCAGCCTGTCAAAACCGATACGAACATGCAGACGTGACATGTTCCCAGTCCCGGCGGAAACCCTTTCAGAGGAAACGAAAAACGATGATCCATGCAGCAGCGTGCATCCTTTCCCGCCTGGATGGAAAACACCCGCTTACCATGTACTTGCAGCCGGGAAACAGGGGGCGTCCATAAACGGAATGCCCATGAAATGCAACGAAAGACATACGATGGAAACTAAGGAAACATTGCAATCTTTGGACGAATGGTCCAGACAGGAATTAAAAGACATCTTGGATTTTTATATCAATTATGATTATGACCCCAAAGGCGGTTTTTACGGAGCCGTTCTGAGGACACTGGAACCGGTCAGGGAGGCGGACCGTTCCATCGTGCTCAACGCCAGGCTCATGTGGACCTTTGCAAGCGCCTACCGCCTCCTGAAGGATCCCCGCTACCTGGAAATGGCCAACCATGCGAAGGACTACATCAAGGAACACTTTGTGGACAAGGAATACGGAGGAGCCTACTGGGTGGTGGATGCCCATGGCAACCCCGTCGATGAGTCCAAATATCCCTACGGCATTGCCTTCATCATCTATGGAGGAGCGGAACTGGCGAGGGCGAGCGGCAGCAAAGACGGGCTGAAACTGGCCCGGGACATGTATGAAGCATTGGAAAAACACGCCCTTGACCCCAAACACGGGGGATACTTTGAAACCTTTACTCGGGATTGGAAGAGGAGGGATGACAGCTTCAATATTCCGGACCCTTCCCTGGGTTCCAAGGCGCTCAACACACACTTGCACATGATTGAAAGCTATACGACCCTGATGCTCGTGGATGATGATCCCAAGCTGAGGAAGACCGTAGGCGAGCTGATTGACATCATGACCAACAAGCTGCTGGACCAGGAATACTTCCACTACAAACCCTACATGACTGACGACTGGAAATCGACGGACACCCTCTTTTCCTTCGGCCACGACATTGAGGGGGCATGGCTGCTGACGGAAGCCGCAGAAGCATACGGTGGCAAGGAACTGGTGGAAAAATGCAAACCCGTTTCCGTCCGGATTGCCGATGCGTGCGCGGACGGAATCAACCCGGATACGGGGGGCCTGTATGCAGAAGCCGACGAACACGGGCTGGTGGACCGCCAGATGTCCTGGTGGGTGCAGAGCGAAGCGGTTATCGGCTTCTTCAATGCCTTCCAGCTGACGGGTGATCCCAAATACCTGGCGCTCACAATGAATGTGGTGGACTACATCAGGAACTATGTCTCCGACCACAGCGACGGCAAATTCCGCGAATGGCTCTCCAGAGGAGACCTGGATGCCCAGGATGGGGATAATGAATTCCGGGTAAACGCCTGGAAAGGTCCCTACCACAACGGACGCATGTGCATGGAACTGATTGAACGCATTGGGAAAATGCAGGCTTGAACACCGCTCCCGAAAGGGGTGCCGCAACCGGCATAAATTCTCTTTCCGGCAGAACGGACCCGGCTTCATCGGAAAAATGTTTTCAAGTCCGTTTTAACGGAAATTCAGGCTCCCAGGAAACGGTTGTTCATCTGTCGTCAAGGGATGAAACCTGTCACGGGGTTTCATCCCTTGACATTTAAAAGCAGACGGGAAGGAAATAAAACATTTTCCGACTGTCCGGGAGGGACATATTGTTCCTCTCTCCGGCTTTTATTCCAGACCGGATCATTTCTTCACATCAGCAACCCGCGGCTATTCCGATTGAAAAAAGGTCTTCCTTCCCTGGCATTCATTCCGGGTAAGGAAGCCTTCGCCAGCAGAAAAAGATCAGCCATTTCCCGGCAAGCCGTACCGAATGGACTTGAAAACCTTTTCCGAACCGAAAGGCAGGAAAATTGCTCCGGAAAAATCGTTTAGAACCTTCCCCCTCAGACATTCTGTTTCCATCCTATTCTTCCGTCGGTCATCCTCAAGGGAAGAAGCCGGGCAATACGCTCCCATCAACGCTTTGGTGAAGCCTGAACTTCTTGAAAGAAACATGTTCAATCCAATCCGTTTTTCCCAGGCTGGAAAACATCTCTGAATTTGGACACCGGCAGCATTTCTCCATATTCAGAGCTTAACATTTTTTTAATCAAGCATTAAGGCTCTCAATGCCTTTTTATCTTCGTGCAAAAGAAGAGTTCCGGCAGCATGTTCGTAACACTGGCGGGAATATTTACGGGCTTCTTCCCGGAATTGACCGTTATCCAGTTGATGAAGGGCGGCAAAAGCCTTCATCAACTTCACGTCGATGGCCATGAGTCCTCCTTCATCCCGCAAAATGGGAGCGAAAATATCTGAAAACAGATCCGCCACGGTTAGCGGAGGCACCCAGACCCTTGGATGCTTGATCTCGATTTTGCGCTCTGCCAGGGCATACTTCGTCAACAGCCTCACACCCCTGTTGATGATGTCGATGCCCGTACCGTAATCGTTGACGGCGGCGGACAGGGCTCTGGAAGCGATTTCCGCAAGCACGCAGAGGCCGAATCTGGGGTCCTGCTCAAAATCCCGTTCATGGCCGATGACAAAAGCCTTCTGCAGCTCCCTGCGCGTTTCGTTCGACAATTGCTTTCCGGCATACACCAGCGGAGAAGAAATGGAAACAAAGGCTCCCGGCAGTTCCGCCACATAAATATCCATGTCCTTTTCCGTGGAGAGAAAGGCGAGTTTTCCCATGTCAATGTATTGGATGTTTCCCACTTGATCGCTTTGGACGGGGACGGCATCTCCGGGGATATCGGCATCCCCGTCAAACAGGGGATTGGCGCCCAGATAGGGATCTTCCGCCCGTGCCAGCAGGGCCTTTTCCGTCACTTGTTCCACAAGCTCCGACGTTTCCCCGACGCGGCCGAGCTTGGACAAATGGCCGATCCAGCGGATAAGGGTGGCAATGATGACGGCAATCACTCCCAGAGTGACCACGAACAGCACCACCCTGCCCTTCTGGTCGTAAAGGCCGGAATTCAGGAAAATAATGGCAATGAGGCTGAAAATAAAGGACCCGATGAATGTTGAAAGGGCGTTTTGGGCAGTGGAATCCGCCATCAACAGCTTCGTGGCCCTGGGCGTTACGCTTGACGTGGCCGCGGCATACGCGGAAACCACGGTTGTCAGGGAAAAAGTCGTCACGGCCAGCATGCTGGAGGCCAGAATGTTCAAAATCGTATCGACCGTATCGGCTCCGATCTTTTGAGAAATGTCAAACGGTACAAATTCGCTCAGGTAAAGGGAGGCAATTGCCGAAAAAATGGCCAGGAGTGCAAAATAGGTCGCCTTGACCCACAATTGCTTGTTGGCCCGTAAAAACAATAATTTGAGGCGGAAAAGAAAGGAACCGTTCATCGGAGGCTGGAATTGCTGAAAACCCTGTGACGCTGTCCTTTTAAAACAGATTCCGGACATGACCGTTCAAGAATGGGAACATGCGGACGGACAAGAAGGTGCTGCGGCTCCTTCTGAATCTCCATAAAACAACTGCCCCTGCATATTTCCCGCCTCCCCGCCGTTCAGGGGCCGCCAGATTCCCCATTCCTTCCTGCAAGTGCGGGACATTTCCCACAGCCGGCAATGAGTTAATCGGAATGGGTACTATAGATGAATTCACAGGTAAAACAGGCATGGAAGTCCTATGGAACAGAAAAGGTAAAATGCTGATCTTTATTGAATCCGCCGGGGGAATACGGCAACTGAACGCCCTCGGCCCGATTCTGCCGGGATAATCAAGCCGGCTTCAGCGGCAAATAGGATCGCTCCTGGAATATCAGCCAGACTACAAAGCCGGATTTTACGGAGGGGCCGCCCAACCCCTCCGGCAGAATATATGACAATCCTGTGAAAGCGGAAAAAAACGCGTGAATGTCTATTCCAAAAACTGGATTGTATATTGAAATACAGAAACTTAACATGTCAGCCGCTTTGTTGCCCACATGGAAAAAATTGTTGTCCAAAGCAAAATAAACCACTTAATTTAAATAACATACATACATTATCGAACATTTTTGCAGTAACTTACTTTAATATAAACAGTAAAAATATTTCCCATGAAAAATCTTTTCCTCATTCTTGTGGCATTTGCAGCCTGCAGCTCGGTTCAAGCCGAACTGCTGTCCCATTTTCTCGACGGTCAGGCAAGCCCCTATAACCAAGCTGCCGCCGTACCCGGCATTAGTTCTCCGGGAGGCAGCCAGATGACTACTTATGAGGGGGCCATCACTTCATTCACCTATAGTCAAAATCTGACTATGATCAATTTCCCAACCGTATCAGGCGGCAATGGCAACTACTGGGCCCTCTTCAATGATCATACCACGCCGAGCGACGCCCCTCACTACGACAAATCATATATACAGTTTTCAACCAAGGCGGAAGAAGGAAAAGCTCTGGATTTATATAACATTACATTTGATTGGGGAACGGCTGTCCTGCAGGAAACAACAGTAACTTCCCGGTTCGGCTTTGAAATTTTCGCCAACATAGGCGGGGAGGATTGGATATCTCTTGGCCCGGCGGATCAGCAAGGCATCATTAATGTCGGAACAGATGTAGGGTTTAAAACTTTTGATCAAAGCGTATCTTTCGACTTAAGTTCCTGGAGCCAGACCTATGGCAACATAAACGAAGTCACGTTCAGAATTGCTTTTGCCAACACGACCGAAAATGTTGAAGAAAGTCTGGCGATTAGCAACATACGGCTCAACGGCACGGTGCATGATGCTATTCCGGAGCCTTCGGCCTCAATGCTTGGCTTGCTTGCTTTCATTCCCTGCCTCCTCCGTAGAAAAGTCCGGCCATCCTAGATCGTGCGGAAAATTACTCCGGCCCCATCAGGAGATAGATGAAGGGGGTGAAAAATATATAAGCCAGGTTGCAGCAGCAACGGGAAAAATTCTCGACCCTCTTTATTTCCAAAAATCATCTTTCTGCCAATTTTCCACCTTTGCAAAGATACGTATATGGGCACAAACTGTAAACGGACCGGGAAAGCCGGATTACAGGGTGTCTTCTCCGCACTGGTCAAGCTGTATTATTCGGGAACTGATGGCCCAAATTCTGGAAGCCTCAACACGGAACTGACAACACGAATGCTTGGGAGTCACTTTCCATAAAAGCTTGGTCGCATCAAAAGGGCTGCAAATGCCGTAATCAAAACTTAAAATCAGTTACAGTATTTGGAGGCTAGTTGCTGTTCTTTCCCTGCCTCATTCATTCGGGGAGGAATTTCCACCCACTGCCATGACACTGATCATCCGCCCCTTTTCCTGGGCTGGACATATAGGTTCGCACCTACGGGCACAGATCAACATGTACCAAGTATACAACAAACATGAAGAAAGCCCCCCGGCAAAAACCCTTCATGCTGATGACATGCACCCACTGGATCATCGACCGGAACTGGAGCTCAGGAACACACTGTACAAGGGAGGCAGAACCAGTCAATGGAATCAATCTTCCTCACGTTCTGCAAGGTCCAGTTTCCAATCTTCCATGAACAGCCGTCAAAGGGTGGGATCTGCAATGATTCCACCCTTTCCCCGTCCTTAGGATTTGCTTTGCTGCCTTTGCATAAGCAAAGGGATTGAATCCATGACGACACATACTGTAAAAACAATCCCCCGACATCTCCCTGGCAAGGTATCTACATGCCACTGAACCGGGTAATATCCTTGAAATACCTTCCTTCTCTTCCTGAACTAGCAAGGAATGATCCTCCGAAAACAGTGAGCAAGCACAACAAGAAAGAAAAAGGCATTTCTGAAAGGAACACCCCACCAGGGAAAACCGCCTGGAATAACAGGCTCTCCTGATTCCGATGCCCTCGCCAGCCAAAAAGCATGTTTTTCGAGAAATGGGATGGATATGGGGAAATCCTTGATATGGCCGCTCCAATTCTCCGGAATATTTCCGCTCATGCCGGCTAAAGCCGAGTAAATGGCTCCTGTAGTATCCGTATCCCCTCCAAGATTCAGCAATGCTTCCAGCCCTGTTTTAAAATCTCCCGCATGGCGGAAAAGCGCGTATAAACAGACGGGAACCGTATGATACATATACCCGGAAACCCCTTTGGAAAGGCCCAGTGAACAAGCGAACTCCTGCAAGGAATCATTCTTCTCCATACTGGACTGAACCGCCTCCATGAGACGCTGCCATTCCGTATCTCCAGGATCTATTCCAGCCAATTCCTGAATGGAAGGGAAAGAAGCTGTTTCCCTTCCCAGCACGAAACGCGCCCTATGCGCAGCTGTTAGCGCGATAGCCATGGCTCCCGTCACCGCCTTCGGATCACGATGGGTAAGACAAGTCGCAGCCAGAACATATTCTCTAAGACTTTCCGGATCATCGGCAAAAAATATCCCTACGGCGGCGATTCTCATGGCTGGTCCATTTCCCGCGGAATAAACCCCGCTCCTTTGAGGAGATATGCCTGCCCAGAGACGAATAATAGACTTCAACGTTGCCAGTCCGATTCCCGCCGGCCCTCCCAAAAGCCACCAGCGCAAACTACTCGCAAACTCCTTTTGAAAGGCCCTGGCATCCTTGGGATACTTCATCAAGGCCCGACAAAGCATAACTGTATGCTCCGTATCGTCGGAAACCATCCCATAGTTGAAAAGAAACCCCTGATTCCACCGCCCCTTCCATCTCCTCCGTATCGTACCAGGAGAAAGAGCCTCAGCCTGAAGCCCCAAACTATCCCCCACAGCCGTTCCCAACAAACATCCTCTAAACAACTGAAACAAGACATCCTGACTTGTATAAGACGATTTCACAATACCACCCTATCCTTTTAGAAATTGAAATCAAGATGGAATGAACATCACAAACTTCAGGCAAAACTACCACTAATCTAACACTTTTCCCATTCCTCCACTATAACCGCAATATAATAAATGGTGCTATACTCTCGCCAAATCAAAGGCATTTCCCCACTTTGTCAGTCTATCTCCATTCCATGCCAACATATACGGAGAAACTTCCACATGAAGAGGGCGATTTCCCAAATGCATCAGAAATGTTTTTCTCAAAAAATGAAAACTATTGACTACATTGTTCTTGAACATGGAATTCTTTGGGGAGTAGTAATATATAGAGAGGAATATGGGAAAGTTCAAACGTGTACCTTAGAATATCACGTACTTGTCCCTGAAAAAACGCTTTCAATATTTATAAAAAATCCTCACTCAATGTATAGTAAAGAGAAAAAGAGAGATTTCTCCTTGTATGCCTCCGTTTAATCCCTGGGAGCAATTCTACGTGAAGATTCATTTTGTATAAAGGCATTTTCAAAAAAATTACAGATGTAATTAATTCTAAAATACTTCCTATGGGAATTATTCAGAAATATTGAATGTAACGACAACACAAAGGAAATGAAGAAATTTGCGAGTATCAGAGCAATAGGAACAACAGAATAAATGGATATGGACGACTATCCAGAAAAAGAGAATCCTAATGGGAAAAAGTTTTGGAGGCTATAATCCAAGCTAGATGATCCTCATGAAGGTGCAGAATGCATGGAGGATTGCTATAATTATCCGATGTCATCGCTCCTATATATAGTTGGTATCCCTAAATAATCATTACAGAAAATTAATAAAGATTGTCATTCATCAATGGAGTTGTGTAGGATTATTTAGGCAACTTAAGAGATAGAAAACAAATGGAATCATTAGATAAAATTTGCAGTCCTATAATTAATGAAATTAAGACTCATAGAGCCATAAGAGAAACTTATAATAAAGATATTGCATTTGATTTCAATCCTATTAATCTTTTCAAAATTGATGAAAACCAGATATCTTCCATCATCGCGTTCTTCCTAAATCCCGAGGAAAATCATGCACAAGGAGACGTATTTTTAAGGATTTTTATCAATAAATGGAGTCTTTTTCCGGAAGGAATAACACAAAAATCGCATCTATCAAAAGCTAACGTTACTTGCGAATTTTGTATTCCTAATCGACGCAGGATAGATATTTTTATCAAACTTGGAGACAAATGCATCATTATTGAAAATAAGCTTTGGGCATTGGATCAAAATGAGCAACTCAACGACTACATTGACTATGCAGAAAGCGAAAATTTAGAATGGCGTTGTGTTTACATAACGTTGGATGGCAAAGCCCCATCGACAGAAAGTTTGGGGGAAGAAAAAAAAGCTAGTTATTTAGATAAAGATAACAGGCGACTTTGGTGTATTTCGCATACATTAGACATGTTGGAGCTTTTCAATGATTTTGCGTCAGTTTGTAAGGCTGACAATGTCAGGGCATTTGTCAAAGCAGTTATTAAATATTACGAATATAAATTTAAAAATAATATGAGTGCACAAGAAGAAAATATTATCAAAAAAGAACTTAGAAAAAACGTAGATCTTTTCAAAATAGCAGATCAGATTGCTTTAGCCAAAACGAACTTGAAACAGGAAATACGCAATAGAATATTAGAATCTTGTTTGAAATCGTTCTTAGGAAATTCATTAGGTGAAAAGTATTTTATAAATTGGGATGATAGGAAAAAAGGATGTAGAGGAATAGAATTTACTGAAAATGAACTATTATTTTATTTGCCAAATAAGGCGCAGGCTTTTCATGCGCACCTAGAATATGGATCGGGAAATAAATTGTATTGTGGAATAGTTGGAGATGCAACTGTGGTAGAAGAATTGAAAAATGAATATGCCGCAGAATGGGGCAGTATCAAAAACGAAATGAAGAGAGAACACAAGGTGTGGGGAGATGAATACACTGGGGAATGGCCTATCGTGATAGACTTGGATGATAATATGTTATCGGATAACTATTATCTTCCATTTTTAAACGGGGAAAAAAGTCCTGAAGATCAGGGAAATAAACTTGGCAGTAAAATAAAAGCTATTTTTCACGATTTCCGGAAAAAATGGGATTCCGTTTTCATTTCTTCTCACTAAATCGTCTTCTTATATCCAAAGATATCGTTGAATTCCAGGCATTTACTCCTGATCCAACAGGGGAGGGGGGCAATGGAGTGAATGTACTCAGGAATTAGATGCCAATAGAGTTCCTTGTCCTTTTTTCTGGTCGGCTTGTAGTTATGCTTCCGGATCATCTGGATGCTGGTGCTTATTTCGTCGGCCACGCTGGCCATGTTTCCGAAACAGGTAATCTTGTAAGAAAAGGGGAATAAAATGAATTAAACAAAAAACTGCAACACATTCATTACGAACATATTACAGCAGAAAATTGATGGCGGACAGGGAGGGATTCGAACCCTCGGTACTGTTGCCAGTACACACACTTTCCAGGCGTGCTCATTCGACCACTCTGACACCTGCCCGTTGAAGATTGTGTAAGATAGGAAAGCGGGGGTAATGTAACCGCAGGGGCGGGACTTGGCAATCTTTTTTTCACCTGGAAGACGTTTTCATCTTTCTGCTTGCTTTCACAGTGACATCACAAGGCAGGGTAAGTGGATGATGGTCAACAAAAACAGGCTCCTGCGACTACAGAAGCCTGCCCTGTGTGAGTCAGATTGATGCTATACCCTTTCAGAAGAAAAAGGGAAACAGGAAGAAGCCCTTTTCGGCGCACTGAGAAAGGGCTTCTCCTGTTGTAGTATTATTTCTTTTCCGGGCGTTCGAGGCTGATGCCCCATTTTTCCTGCATGATCTTTTTATGCAGTTCCAGCTTGTTTTTGAAACGGTCCAGGTTTTTCACCTCCTTGGGGGACCACGCGGTTTCCACAAGGGCCAGCGCGCGCGGGTAAGCCTGGTAGAAGACGCGTTCAATGTCCGGCAGGCGTTCCGCCCACAGGCAGCAGTCTACACCGCGCACCCGTTCCGTTTCCTTGGGGGACAGGCCTGCTAGAGGTTCAAAGGAATACACGTTTTCCAGCGTGTTGACGGGCATCCAGCCCGTGTCCGGCTGTCCGGAAGGCCAGTCGCCGCGAAGCTGGGGATAGTCAAAGTAGCATTTGCCGTTGGGGGCGCAGATGACGTCCACCTTGTTGCCGGTGGTGTTGGCCACGGTTTTAGGCGTATGTCCGCCTCTCCAGGTGGTGACGATCACACCGTCCGGGTATTTGCCCATGGGTTCATACCAGAAGACGGCCGTTTTCCCGCGGCTTTTCAGCATTTTGGCGCACCGGGTGAAGAATTCCACCATTTCCTTTTGGGCGGCGGCTTTCTTGTTTTCATCCCGGATGCCGGCTTTTTCGCGGAAGTCGGCGCATTTGGGGCACTTCATCCAGTTGTCTTCCGGGGCTTCATCCCCGCCCAGATGCACGTACTGGGACGGGAAGATGTCCTTGAGTTCATTGAAGACGGCGTTGTAGAATTTCCAGACGTCCGGATTGCCGGGACATACCAGCGTGTAGGAGATGCCCGCATTCGTGCGCACTTCCAGCTTGGGATTCGGGAAGCAGAGGAATTCCGGATAAGCGGTGCAAAGGGCCTGGTTGTGGCCGGGGACGTCTATTTCCGGGATGATTTCAATGTTCCGCGCGGCCGCGTATTTCACCAGGTCCTTGAACTGTTCCTTGGTGTACATGCCTTCATGGGGCGTTTTGTTGCCAAAGGTTTCCTTACGCTTGGAGGCCACGGTTTCCAGCTTGGGGTACCCGGGCACCGGGAGGCGCCAGCCCTGGTCGTCCGTGAGGTGGAAGTGGAGCTTGTTGAATTTGTAGAAGGACATCACATCAATGAATTTTTTGACATCCTCCACCGGCACAAAGTGGCGGGCGGTGTCCATCATCATGCTGCGCCATCCAAACCGGGGCTTGTCTTCGATGACGCCGCAGGGAATACCGCCGTCCTTGTATTGGGCCTGGAGCTGTTCCAGCGTGTTTTTGGCATAGAAGAGGCCGGCGCGGTCACCCGCCTGAATTTCCACGCCCTGCGGCTTGATCGTGATCTTGTATCCTTCCGGCCCCAGGGATTTGTCAGCCGCCTGTTTGAGGATTTTTGGAGAGGAACACACGCCGGCGGAGGTGTTGACCTTGGCCGGTTCCGGGATGATTTGATAAGGACGGGATTCCACGCTGTCCGCGGCAAAGATGCCGCCGCCCATCATCAACAGAAGAGGTAATATACGCCATTTCATTACTCATGATTCTGACGGAACAGTATTCCCGCCGCAATCAAAAAAGGCCAGCCGCCTCCGGCATGTCCCGGAAAAGGGGCTTCCCGCGTACACTTCCATCTTGACGGATGGCTGAAAGACGGGTTTGCTAGTCCTGCGCATGGGAGAGTCCTTTTACACACGCACCACGGAGGCCCCCTCCTCCGCTTTTGATTTATCCCTGAGACCTCCAGCTTTCAGCGAATTCCGCGGACAGGAGAAGATCAAGGAACGCCTGATGCTGATGGTGGAGGCCGCCAGACAGCGCGACGACGTGCTGGACCATATTCTGTTGAGCGGCCCTCCCGGCCTGGGGAAGACGACGCTCGCCAATATCATCGCGAATGCCGTCGGATGCCGCATTCACACAACTTCCGGCCCCCAGATTGAGAAAGCGGGGGACCTGGCCGGCGTGCTGACCAATCTGGAGAAGGGGGATATTTTGTTCATCGATGAGATTCACCGCCTGCACCCGGCCATTGAGGAGTATCTGTACCCGGCCATGGAGGATTTCCGGCTGGATATCATCATCGACCAGGGGCCGAACGCCCGTTCCATCCAGTTGAATCTTCCCAAGTTCACCCTGGTGGGGGCTACCACCCGCGCCGGCATGCTGACCAGCCCTCTCCGTTCCCGGTTCGGGCTGGTGAACAGGCTGGATTATTACACGCAGGAGGATTTGTGCGCCATCATCGAACGTTCCGCCGGACTGCTGAACGTTCCCGTGGAACCGGACGGCGCGCTCCAGATCGCCCTGCGTTCCCGCGGCACCCCCCGCGTGGCCAATTCCCTGCTGCGCTGGGTGCGGGACTTCGCGCAGGTGCGCGGCAACGGCATCATCACAGAGCAGCTGGCCCATGACGCCCTGACGATGATCGAGATTGACGACGACGGCCTGGACGAAATGGACAAGCGTCTGCTGGAGGCCATGATTTACAAGTTCAACGGCGGTCCCGTGGGCCTGTCCTCCCTGGCCGTGGCCGTGGGAGAAGACGCCTCCACGCTGGAAGACGTGCACGAACCCTTCCTGATCATGCAGGGCTATATCAACCGCACGCCCAGAGGGCGCGTCGCCATGCCTTCCGCTTATCTGAAAATGGGCGCCACACCGCCCGCCAACGGCCAGGGATGGCTGTTGTAGAACACCCCTTTACGGCATGGCAGGAGTCCTGCGTTTTGTGCTGGTCATGGGGCTTCCTTTCTTTTAGACTGTTTCCACATTAAACGTCAGGACGTTTTCTGTTCATCATACGCCTAAAGCTATGGCCGCAAATTCTGAAATCGCTTTTAAAAGACTGCCCGTCAAGATCATCGGCACGGGCTCCTATGTTCCGGAACGCCGCCTGACCAATGCGGATCTGGAAAAGATGGTGGACACTTCCCACGAATGGATCATCGAACGCACGGGCATCGTGGAACGCCGTATCGCCGCCCCTGACGAGTACACTTCCCACATGGGTACGAAGGCCGCCCAGCGCGCGCTAGAATCCTGCGGATTGCAGCCGGAAGACATCGACCTGATCATCGTCTCCACCATCACCCCGGATACGTTCACGCCCGCCACCTCCTGCTACATCCAGGATGCCCTGGGGGCCAAGAATGCCGCAGCCTTTGATATTTCCGCCGCCTGTTCCGGCTTCCTGTTCGCCATGAAGACGGCCGTACAGTACCTGGGCACCGGCCAGATGAAAACGGCGCTCATCATTGCCGCGGAAAAGCTTTCCACCGTCGTGAACTGGGAGGACCGCACCACCTGCGTCCTGTTCGGGGACGGAGCCGGCGCCGCCGTGCTCCAGGCCGCCACGGGGGAAGAGGGGGAAGGCTCCATCCTGGCTACGGACATCGGCACGGACGGCTCCCTGCATGATCTTCTCCAGATTCCCGGAGGCGGCTCCCGCTGCCCCACCACGGCGGAGAACGCCCATGAACGCCTGGCCACACTCGCCATGCGCGGGAAGGAGACCTTCCGCCAGGCGGTTCCCCGCATGAAGGATTCCGCCGCCAGTGTGATTGAACGCGCCGGCCTGACTTCCGACGAGATCAAGCTGATCATCCCGCACCAGGCGAACCTCCGCATCATCAATGCCGTGGCCCAGCGCCTCTCCATTCCGGAAGAAAAAGTGTTCATCAATATTGAAAAATACGGCAATACCTCCGCCGCTGCCGTGGCCATCGCTTTTGACGAGGCGCGCCGCTCCGGCAGGTTCGGCAAGGGGGACAACGTCATCCTGGTCACCTTCGGCGCCGGACTGACATGGGCCGCAGCCGCCATCCGCTGGTAATCTCCTTTATTCATCCAGACTTTATTCTTACACATGACTACCGAACCATACGGCAAGAAGAATCCGTTCCCCGCACCCGTACTCTCCGTCAAGCACCTCACCGCGGAAGGCAGCCCTAAAGAGACCATTCATATTGAATACAGCCTGGACGGCTCCGGCCTGGAATACATCGCCGGGGACGCTCTGGCCGTCATTCCCGCTAATGATCCCGCCCTGGCGGACGCCCTGATTGAAAAGCTCGGCTTCTGCCCCTGCTCTGCCGTTCCCACACCTGAAGGTGAAAGCACGGATCTGCGCGACGCCCTGCTCCATAATTACGACATCACGAATGTAAACAAGGCCCTGCTGACCAAATGGGCGGCGGCTTCCGGCAGCCAGGAGCTGGAAACCCTGCTGGCCGGGGACAAGGAAGCCATCAGCGATTTCCTGTGGGGCCGCGACGTGCTGGACCTGGCAACGGAATATCCCGCCTCTTTTGAGTCCGCGGAAGCTTTCGTGAGCATGCTGAAGAAAATCATGCCCCGTCTGTATTCCATCGCTTCCAGCCCGAACGCCCATCCGGAGGAAGTGCACCTGTGCGTAGGAGCCGTGCGCTATACGGCGCGTGACCGCAAGCGCGGCGGCGTGTGTTCCACCTACATGGCGGACCGCCTTCAGCCCGGCCATACGGCCAGGGTGTTTGTGCACACCAACAAGAATTTCCGCCTTCCTGAAAACGGGGATACACCCATCATCATGGTGGGTCCCGGCACCGGCATCGCTCCCTTCCGCGCTTTCTGGGAGGAACGCACCGCCTCCGGCGCCCAGGGCGGCAACTGGCTGTTCTTCGGCAATCCGTACAAGGCCACCGATTTCTGTTATGAAGACGAACTGGTCAAACTGACTGCAGCCGGAAAGCTGAAGTTATCCGTGGCCTGGTCCCGCGACCAGGAAAAGAAGGTTTACGTGCAGCACCTGATGGTTCAGGAAGGGGAGGAACTGTGGAAATGGCTGGAAAACGGCGCCTGCTTCTATGTCTGCGGAGACGCCTCTCGCATGGCCAAGGATGTCGATGCGGCTCTTCATGAAGTGATCCGGACCTGGGGCGGAAAGTCCCCGGAAGAAGCCGCGGAATACGTGGCGGACATGAAGAAACACCACAGATACCAGCGCGACGTGTACTAAGACAGTTTAGATTTTCTTCCCACAATCCCTCCATAAGTAAATATGGAGGGATTTTTTTTCGGCAGAGATCACACAAAAAGTACCTGTCTCGAACGCAGGGGGGATGAAACCAGCTTTCCTTCTCATGTTGGCTCCTTTCCCGGCGCCAGTATCGTATGAAGAGAGGGCGCTGCCGATATCCCGGCTTTTTTATAGGGTCCGTTTACCAATAAAAACACACAAGGGCCTCAAACACCAGCGCTCCACTCTATCCGCCCATACGCACCAATATCGCACCCGGGACAATAGTTTTTTAAATGCCTTTTCCATGTCGGCCAGGCATTCCTGCTTACAAGCTTCCACATACGCATTCCAACGGGAACGTTCCATCCATATATTCAGCCCAACGCCGATTTTCTCCTGCAGAAACCGGGAACGGTCTTCTCTTTCCATATTCAACAGTCTTTCCGGCCACAATTCCCGAACGATGAGAAAATGCACGGCAAACATCCATTGTCTGCGCGGCATGAGCCTCCATTCCTTCAGCAACCCATGCAGCAGGTGTTCCACGGGAATATCCCCATAGGCCCGGTCATGCATCGCGGACCCTTCCCTTTGCACATAAATGGAACCTGTCTTGTTTCCCAGCCCTATTAGATCCGTCTCCCTCATCAGCCTCATCCAATAGAGAACATCCTCTCCATATTTCTTGCCGACTTCCCACAGAGGGAGTGAAGCCGCCAGAGAGGATTCCAAAACAACACTACTTGTATGGATAGCGAGAAGTCCCCTCAATCCCAATTTTCTGACTACAAACGAGCAAGACAGTTCCTCCCGGCAGGGAATGTTGTCCTCTTGTGCCCATGCGTATCTGGCAGCATAGGCACGCACGCCAGGATGTTTTCTAAAAAACTCAAATGCCATCTGCAAATGATCCGGATACCAATAGTCGTCTCCATCCAGAAACGCCACATACTTTCCTCTCGCGGCCTTTAAACCAGTATTTCTCGCGTGTGAAGCGCCTCCATTTTCCTGGCAAATAACGTTGATCCGGGTGTCCTGAAAAGACATGGCCACCTGTAAAGTCCCATCCGTTGAACCATCATTAACAATAATGAGTTCAAAGTTTTTAAATTCCTGCTTCAAGACGGCGTGAATGGCCTTCCCCAGACAGCTTTCCAGATTATAGGCTATTAAAATTACGCTGAACTCTATGCCGTCATCCGGTTGCGATACGTTTGATTTCATTTTTCCAATTCCATAGCTCCAGCGTCCATGGGAAGGTACTGGTTTTTAAATTTGGATTCAATAAAAAGATCATCAGGATTTCCCGGAGATAGTGATGGGAATCTTTTCACCTATCCTTTCCCGACAAGAAGAAAAACGGATAATATACCGTAGTATTTTATGATGGACTGAATGAAAACCACGCAAAACAGGGGCCATGATCCAGATTGATGACCCCTTCCCCGGCAGTCCGGCCTCCTTCCTCAATTTTTTTCCCGCCGGATGCATCACGAAATATTCCCCTTTATTCCATACAGGGCTTTTTTTATCTTTCTGAGTTTAAAAAAGGAGACCATGCAGAACAAATACAGCTTTTGCGGCAGGCAATGAGCCATCTCCATCCAGCCTTTCCCTCTCAAAGCCCATCTCCGGGAGAAGGAATAATTCCACCAGTTCTGCCGATGGTTAATGTCATCTATAATCTTCCTTCTTTCTGCTGCTTCAGCTTTCAACTCCTCGCGTGAGCGGAAGACGGAAGTACCTGATTCCAACAACTTCTCACATAACTCCAATCCGGTCCATTTACTTTTTTTCAAATGGCTCTGTATATCCGTGTCCCTCTTTTCGAAGGCCAAGGCTGTTTTCATATCCACAAACCTTAACATACTGCTGATGGCACAGATGTTTTTGGCGGCAAATCTGTAATAATACAGGGATGTTTCCGGCAATTCATAAATGTTTCCCTGCAACCACGCATAGAAGCCTATCAAGTCATCTTCAAAAAAGGTCGTCATCGGCAGCGATTCATTCCACCGATAAACATCTTTCCTGATCATCATGCTTCCTCCATAATGAGCTGAAGAAGAAAAAGGTTCCTGCTGAAGCTCCACCCGCACAGAATCTTCGGGGGCCGGAGGAAAAGCCGGGAATTCAAAAGGAATTCCGACCTCCTCATACACACGGGTCATTTGACTGACGACGGCAACGGCATCCGGATGTTCCATCACTGCTTGGGCAAATATCCTGCAACGCCAGGGAAAAGAACAATCATCTCCATCCTGCCGGAGTATCCATTCATGAGACGCCATATCCAGAACCTTGCGGACATGTAATCCAAGCCCGAGAGAAGTTTCATTCCGGTTCAATACCACCCGGTACGGGCCGCCATATTGAAGCGCCATTTCCTGCATGACCGCAAATGTACGGTCAGAGGAGCCATCATCGGATAAAATGATTTCAACCGGCCCTTCATAATCCTGTTGAAACACGCTCCTGATGGCATCTTCAATGCTATCTTCTTCATTATACCCGGTCAGGATGATACTGATGGAAGGGAGTTCCGAAGGATTCATGACGGATAGTGATAGGGGAGAGAAGGAGAATGTGTGAACTATACTTCAATCTGCTCGGATTGACTAGCACAACATCCCGGCCCTGCAATCCTCCGGAACATCCCTCTTCTCCATCGCAAATCCAGGAAGTAATCTCCCTCAGCCGGACTCCTTGCACTACTTGCTTGCAGCGGGACATTTCCCCTATTCCGTCAAACCTGCTCCAGTCCAATGTTTGTTAAAACACTAAACATAAAAAGAGACAACCTTGAGAGAAAGTGAACCGAAATTCATTTTAGTCCTCCTTGTACGGTTACTGGCGCTCCCTTGTTCCACCTCCCTTTTACCTTGTGGGCATTCTTCCCCTCCTTTTTTCATTCATGAAAGATAAGCGCGTCCGTCTATTCCATACAATTCCCGTCTTGCCCGTTCACAATATCTGTCTATAGTCAATCTTGCATGAGCAAAGGGGTCATTTTACTTGTCTCGCCGTCTTTCCCGCCGATGGAAGGAGGGGTAGCCATGGCAACTTATGAAATGGCCCGGGATCTACAGTGTCTGGGATGGGACATTCATGTCCTGACCCCTGAATCAGGAATTCCTCCCGATTCCTCTCTGCCTGATCCGTGTTCCGTCACCCGGATCTCTTTCGTTTCTTCTCATGAAACACGTCACCGGATTGACGCTTGTCTGGAGCACATTCACCCCTCCCTGGTGATTTTCCATTCCTGGCAGGACTGGCATCGGGATTATATGGCCGCTCTCTGCCGGGAACGGAATATCCCCATGGTTATCAGGTCTCATGGCTGCCACACTGATTTCCACTCATTTTTCAGAATCCAGTATCCTCCCTTTTTCGGTATCAAGAAATGGATAACCTCCTTTCCGACTATTCGCCGTAACGTAAATAAAATAACAGGTCATCTGCATCTTGTCTGTCTTGACGACCATGGAAGCCTGTTTAAAGGGTACGATTATTATTATGCCAAAAAACGGGGGATGCCCAATTTTACAGTCATTCCCAATACTTTTCTCCCTTTACAGCCTTCTTCATTTTCATTCCGAGAAAAATATCATCTGGAGCATTCTCTGTTATTCAGTTGTCCCGCCAGTGCCAGCGTCAGAAAAAACCAGAAGGCATTCATCCGGCATGTTAAAAAAAGCAATATCAAAGGCATCCAATTTATCTTTCTTGTTCCTCAATACAATTCCTATGCCGAGCAAATGGAAAAGGAAGCGGATGGAGATCCGGCATTCCGGTTTTTTTATGGACTGCCGCGCCACGAGGTACAAGCCGCCATCATAGAAAGCAACGCCGTATTTTTATATTCCATCCAGGAACAACAGCCTCTCACATTGTTGGAGGCCATGTCATGCGGCATTCCCTGGATTGCTCCGGATGTAGGAGGAATCTCCACCCTCCAGGGCGGCATTGTTCTGAAGAAACGCAATACCAGAAATCTGCAGCAAGCCTTGCTTCAAATGACCCAGGAAAACACCAGGAAAATTCTGTCGCTGGCGGGCAAGCAGTTTTGGTGTCACCGTTATTCTCCAAAAGTTGTTTATCAGCAGTGGGAAATACTATTCAATGATCTTTTGAAGAAAAACAGGGTATCCACATGCAGCCGCAGCGAATCCACTGATATCCATCCCCCATTCAAAACTTGACAAGCGGAACCATATCCCCCTTCATCGGTGCCATGGGGCACGTTACTACTGAATCTTTCCCGGAAAAACCTGTTATCGCCATTCTGGCAAGCATTCCTTTAGGCCGTTTACTTGACGAATTCAGTGAAAAGGACCACAGGATTCTTCCCTGGATTTTTGCTTTGTTCCATGCTTTAGCACGTCAACAAAACTATGGTTATGATATCCACTGGATCACTTTGAGCAAACTCGTATCCAAACCTGAATGCAGGCACATCAATGGCCAAACTCTGCATATCATTCCGCAGGGCAGCATAGCCCTGGACCTTCTTACCATGCATCTGAGGCCTTCCCTCCAAATCCGCAAGCTGCTTGATTCCATCCGGCCTTCATTGGTTCATGTTTGGGGAGTGGAAGAGTCTTATGCCATGGCATGCAAAAATTTCAAAGGGAAAAAACTCCTTTCCTACCAAGGAGCTCTTACTGCCTACTGCGAACGCGCTCCCCAGGTTTTCCTGTTCAGAATGCAGGCGTTTCTGGAAAGGCTTGCCGTCAAACATTATGGTCAGATCACATGTGAATCCCCATGGGCCGTGGACAGAGTGAGGGAAATTGCACCTGATTCCGATGTTTCACTCATGGAGTATGGAGTAGAGGAATCTTTCTTTCATCTGGACAGAACTCCTTCTGATACTCCCTCATGCTTCTTCGGCGGTACTATTTACGAGTTGAAGGGCATCTCCTACCTGGTGGAAGCTTTCAGGCATCCCGACCTGGCCCATGTTCAACTTTACATTGCCGGAAAAGGATCTCTGACGGCTGCTCTGAAGGCGGAGTCCACTCCCAATATCCATTGGCTGGGCGCCGTCTCGCGGGAAACTCTCCAGCAGCATCTGTCTTCCGCATGGTGCCTGGTGCATCCTACGCTGGGCGATAACTCCCCCAACATTGTGAAGGAAGCCCGTGTGATGGGCCTGCCGGTCATCACTACCGAGGAAGGAGGTCAAACGCAATACGTCAAGGACGGCGAATCCGGGTATATCATTCCCATACGAGACAGCGCAGCCATTCGGGAAGCTGTGCTGAAATTGACGCATGACCGGGAAACTGCCTTGAATATGGGCTGCCAGGGCCGCCAGGAATGCCGCGCCCTGCTGAATGTAAACCGGACGGTTGAAGGATGCCTTACACGCTACCGCACCATGTTGAATTCCGATTTTTAAACCATCAGAGAACATCACCCGACCGATTCTCCGGGCTGGATGCCGCACTCCGCTACGGAACAACATGCCGGGGCGGAAACATTCCGACCAGGCATCCTGAATCAAAAAAATGGGGCATCCGGTTACCCTACCGGAAATGCCTCAGAGCCGGCAACACCATCCCGGTAAAGAATCACTTCCGGGGCTTTATTGTTTCCATAATATCTTCTGCACGATATTATCCGCATACGTTTCCACTTTGTTTTTCCCATGAATCATCCGCCTGCCGTATTATTTATCGCCGGACCCACAGGATCAGGAAAATCCTCTATAGCCGTAGAACTGGCGGATTTGCTAAACGCGGAAATCGTAAGTGCGGATGCCTACCAGGTATACCGGGAAATTCCGGTGCTCACCGCCGCCCCTTCTGCGGAAGAACAAGCCCGGGTGCCTCATCATATGATTTCCATCATTCCGGTTCAAACTCCATGGGATGCCACGGAACACTACCACCGGGCCATGCAGAACATCCGGCAGATCCACGCCAGAGGGAAAACAGCCATCATTACGGGTGGATCAGGACTATACTTTAAATTCCTCTCCCACGGCCTGTCGGAAGCGCCCCCAGGAAATCCGGAAATCCGGGCTTCCTTTTCAACCTGTTCCACGGAGGAATTGTACGCCCGCCTCCTCTCTCTGGATCCGGCAGGCGCGGCCGCCACCAGCCCTTCCAACCGGCGCTATGTGGAACGCAACCTGGAAATTGTCCTTGCCGGCGGCAAACCGCTTTCCTTCTGGAGGCGGAACTGGCAAAAAAAACCTCTCGGCCCCGGTTGGACCATCACCCGGAATATCCCGGAACTGGACCACAGAATAGCCCTCCGCGCAGCCCGCATGCTCCGTGAAGGCGCCGTGGAAGAAGTCGCCGCGTTGGGACCATGTTCCTCCACGGCGGAACGAACCCTGGGCCTGCAGCTGATACGTAGCATGCTCCACGGAAAAATCACAAGGGAGGAATGCCAGGCAGCACTGGCGCTTGCCACCAGGCAATATGCCAAACGCCAGCGCACCTGGCTGAAACGGGAGCAATGGCTCCGGGAATTGCCGGCCGATCAAAATTCTTCCACCCGGCAATTTGCAGAGCGCATCATGCAGGAGTTAAAATCCTGATTTTTACCATGTCGCGGTAACTATCCCCGTACAACCTTTTCCATTCCATTCTTCACGCCGCTGTCACCGGAACCGGTAAAATACTTGAAAAACGCGACGGCAGTATCAGTCCTGATCGTGAACTCCGGATAATCCGCGGATGTGAACATGCGGCGTCCTCCCCGGGCATTAACGGCTTCCACCGTCAGGACTACGGCTTCTGCAATATTCGGGAAATCCGGGCAATCTTCCTCTTCCAGGGCAGGAACATCATGCAAACACGCCCACACCTGTCTGGCCTGCCAGTCGTCCGACAAAACGCACAGGACAGACACCACTCCCGCAAAAGCCTCCAGATAATTGTCAGGTATTCTTTCTTGCGTATGGCGGCAGTGCTGCACAAATCCGTCCTTATCGGGAAATACGGCCGTCATCGTGAACTTCTCCCACGCGCCGGGCGAAGGAAACTGTATCTGTATTTGGGTATTATCCATAATTGTTAATCGGTTAATTTCTCTGGATCAGTTCGCACCATTCGCCCACGATAGTTCCTCCATAATAACATGGTGCATGAACCCCTACAGAACAATTCCCCTCCGTCTTTCCCAGTGACAGCCTGCTGGACATCGCTCTGTTATA
>NZ_KQ971075.1:1170-104598 GCF_001580195.1 Akkermansia sp. KLE1798 | reverse complement strand
ACAAAGCCACTCCCCGCAAGGCAAGGCTGTCAGGCACGGAACACTGGTGAGCGGTATTGATGGCAGTACTGGACGCATTATCCCACCGGGACATGCGGACAGACACGGCACATTGGCTGTTGGCCGGACGGCTAATCTGTATATCGATCCAGTACCGCATGTAACCTGCGGGCGTGGTAAAGGGATCATCATCCAGGCTCGCGTAATCCGCATTGAAAGAAGTATTGCCTATGGCGATGGAATCAAAGCACCGGCCATATCCCAGACCGCAGGACATTGGGAAATAACAACTGGTCAAGCCGTCGTAAGCTGAATTGTTATTGTCGAGATCAAGCATATTAAAATCAGCCGTGACCACAGTCCATGTCGGTATGTTGTCTCGCCCGGCAGCCCACCAAAACCGGTCCACAAGTATTCCCCAGGAAAAAGGATTGGAAGAATTGAAATAGGTACGCAACGCGGAAAACTCCATCTCGTGAAGCAGACGCACCTCCCTGTATCTAGCCGCCTCCGTGTCAGTGGATGGCACTACCGGAATATTGACACCGCCGTTGGCATTGACAGTGTAGGAAAACGTACCGCTCTGGGCCGCCAGATTATTCAGAACGGCATCCTCCCCGTTTTTAATACCGCCGTCCTGGGCAGACGATCCCAAGGCGGCTCCTTTAAAAGTCTGTGTCACAAGGGCATGTTCGTCGGAAACCTCTACGGTTTCCGTAGGAGCAGTAAAGCCGAACTGCCCGGCGGAAGACGCTTCCAGTATGGTGAGGGGTTCTTTTCCATCATTACGAATGGCTTTCACGGAACAGCCAGTTGTACATGTAAGGGCATAATGCGCACCTGGTATGGTATTTATTTTCATCGTGTGGATTTGATACAAACCCATGCCGCATTTCATCCATTCTGACACGTGGCAGAATATAAACGGTAAACATATATTCTCCCAATCTCTTTGAATACATCAATTTACTCCTATTCCCGCAAAACACCTTTCCAGCTGTGGCATCCCGTCCTTCTGACCGATGGGCAAGCCTTTCCCATCATGTAATGGTGCTACTTTTTCCTTGGCTTGCCGGTCCATATTTGATTTACAGGGGCAGGCGCAGCGGATTCCGCAAACGGAGACCGGGACGCCGGCATTAATTCCCCTTTCAGCACAGTGGCACGTATTCTTGTAGGCTTATCCGGCGGAGTGGACAGTTCCGTTGCGGCGGCGCTGCTCGTGGAGCAGGGCCATGAAGTCGTAGGGGCCTACATGAAAAACTGGGTGAACGATGAAGGCATTCCCGGAGAATGCCCGTGGGAACAGGATATTCGGGACGCGCTGGCCGTCGCCCAAAAAATCGGGATCGAATTTCGCGTGATTGACCTCGTGGAGGAATACCGCGCACGCATCGTGAACTACCTGATTGAAGGCTACCGGGCCGGATACACGCCGAATCCGGATGTGCTGTGCAACCGGGAAATGAAATTCGGCGTGTTTCTGGATTATGCACTGGAACAAGGCTTCGAGTACGTCGCCACGGGCCACTATGCCCGCAGGCTGGAGACACCGCAGGGATCGTTTATCCTGCGCGGACGGGACCCGAACAAGGACCAGTCCTATTTCCTTTCCCTGATGCGGCCCGGCCAGATTTCCAAAGCCATATTTCCTCTCGGAGACTTGCTGAAACCGGAAGTCCGCGCGCTGGCGGATAAATACGGACTGCCCACGGCCCGAAAAAAAGACAGCCAGGGCATCTGTTTCATTGGCCAGGTGAAGATGAGCGACTTCCTGCGGCATTACCTGCCGGACAAACCCGGAAAAATCGTGGATACGGAAGGCAGAATTCTTGGCGAACACCAGGGATTGCACCTGTTCACGATGGGACAGAGAAAGGGGCACGGAATCGCCTCCCCGCGGGAGGGCATCGCCTATGTCGTAGTGGGCAAGGATGTCAAACGCAATCTTCTGATTCTGGGGTATGAAGAGGCCTCCACACGGGGCCTGTATGCCTCCCATGCGGTGGTCGGCGGCATCTCCAACACCCTGTCGCCTCTGCCCTCCCGCGTCATGGCCCAGCCCCGCTACCGTGCCAAGGCGGAATGGGCCGCCTGCGAGTATCTGGAGGAAGGCAGGGTGCGCCTGAGCTTTGAAACGCCTCTGCGTGCCCTGGCCGTGGGCCAGGTCTGCGCCTTTTACGATGGGGGAAAACTGCTGGGAGGCGGCTTTTTTGAATCCATAGAGCCATGATTGATCCGGAACGCACCATAGCCGCCCAAGCCACTGCCGCAGGCCAGGGAGCCATCGCCGTTATCCGCATGAGCGGAACCCGGTGCACGGATGTTCTGGGTATCTGCACTCCGGTGGGATTCCCCGCACGCCTCCGGCCGCGCTGCGCCGCGCTGACCCATATTCTGGAAGAGGACGGCTCCTCCATCGACCAAGTGCTGGTCACGCACTTCCCGGCTCCCGCCAGCTATACGGGGGAAGATACGGTGGAAATTTCCTGCCACGGCGGCATGCTGGTGACGGAACACCTCCTGAAACGGCTGTACCAGTGCGGAGCATCTCCCGCAGAACCGGGAGAATTTACGAAAAGGGCCTTCCTGAACGGACGGATGGACCTGACTCAGGCGGAAGCCGTCATGGACGTGATCTCCGCGGGAAGCGATCTGGCGCTGAAAGCCGCGCAATCCCAACTGAACGGAAGCATCGGCGCACGGGTGGATGAACTCAAGGACGAACTTGTCCACGTCCTGGCGCATGTGGAAGCCTATATTGATTTTCCGGACGAGGACATTTCCCCGGACACAGCCGCCGCCCTTCTCTCACGGCTCGCCAACGCGGAAGAACAGCTTTCCGGCCTGCTGGGCTCGGCTGCCGCGGGCCGTCTGCTGAGGGAAGGCATCCGGACGGCCATCGCAGGACCGCCCAACGTCGGCAAATCCAGCCTGCTCAATACCTTGCTGGGATACGAGCGCGCTATCGTCAGCAACATTGCCGGAACCACGCGGGACACCGTGGAAGAATCCATCCAGATCGCCGGTCTGGCCCTGCGCCTGATTGACACGGCAGGAGTCCGGGAATCGTCCGACCTCATCGAACAGGCCGGCATCCTGCGCACCAACAGGGCACTTGAAGCCGCAGACCTGGTTCTGGAAGTGGCGGACGCCTCCCTCCCCCGCTCCGCCCCCCTTCTGACTGAAAACCGCGGCACGCCCAGTCTGCTGATCCTGAACAAGTGCGACCTGGGAATCCATCCGGACTGGCGGGAAGTTTCCGGAATCCGTTTCTCCTGTTCCACGGGAGAAGGCCGGAAAGAGCTGGAAGAAGCCATTGTCCGCATTTTCGCATCCCAACTGCCCCGTGAAGCGGGAAGCTCCCTGGTGGCCATCAATGCCAGGCACCAGCATGAACTGGGCCTGTGCCTGGAACACGTCCGCCTGGCTTCGGAATCCATCTCCCGGCAGGAAAGCCCGGAATTCACGGCTCTGGAACTACGGGAAGCCCTGGCACACTTGGGAGAAATCACCGGAGCCGTTGACACGGAAGACGTACTGGGCGCCATTTTTTCCTCCTTCTGCCTGGGGAAGTAGGAAAAATGCTTCCGCCGGCAGGTTTCCCCCGGCTCCGGAATCTTTCTTTTTATTTCCGCCTTGCGGAAAGACGGGCATCACCTGAAAAACTTTTTGCAGCTATTTTACATCGGAATTATCTTCTTTAGTCTTGTTGTGACTGATCTCCCTGGTTTATTCATTTCGAACTATTGATGAACAGCAGCAATCTTTCATAGTTGGCATTCAAATGCCGTCGGAAGTGAATAAAAACAGCGTTACAAGATTACTCTACATAGATCCGTTTTACATTGATTCCCGATTGTTTGTTTACTATCATTACAACATTCTTATGTTATGCGTCTTTTCTCTCTTTTTCCTTCTCACGCTGGTTCCTGTCCAGGCCGCCATTTATTTTGCTCATAACGTTTCCGAAAATTCGGGATTCGTAAACACCAAAAAATATTGGAACGGAGATTCCAATTTGTGTTGGGCGGCTACGGCCAGTAATATGCTGCAATGGTGGCAGAACAATTCCTCAGGAATCCCGTCTTCCGTTCCCAATGGTCCAAACGAGAGCGGAAGAACGGAGATTTACGATGTATTCTGCAACAATTGGAAAGATAGCGGGAAAGGCGTGGAAATCGGCTTGCGGTGGTATCTGGGAGGTAAACCCCTCAATCCCAATAATTATTTGTATGATTTCAAGGATACCGTCACCGATCCGAAGGGCACTGGCCGATACTGGGAGGGATACGTCACGGATTTGGGATTCTCCTCCTCCACGTGGGAAGGCAACTGCCCCTTCATCAGCAGCAAGTTTTTTACACAAGACGATTTTTTCCTCCAGTTCGGTACAGACCTCGTCTCATTTTTCAAAAACGGCGGCGTGGTAGGCCTTTCCATTGCCCCCGCATCAGGACCCGGCCACGCCATTACCTGCTGGGGAATTGAAGTTGACGATGCTACCGGGAGGGCCAAATCCTTGTACATCACGGATTCCGACAATGGACAAGGACTGGAAAAACGGGATGTCTATTATAATGAAGACAACCAAACCCTGTACCTAGGAAGCCCGAACGGCTACCGGATCAACGCGTACGACGCCTTGCTCCTGCCTTTTTACAATGTCCCGGAACCTTCCGCAGCGGTCCTCATCGTCCTTGCGGCGGGAACAGCCTCTTTCCGCAGACGCCGGCTCTACTGAACCGCATCCGGGAACATTCCCGCCTGTCAGGCTTCCGGCTCTTCAGGCGGCGAATCGGCATCCGAGGTAAACAATGGGATATAGGAAGGCAGGTTCCAGTTCCAGCGGATGGCCGCCAGGCGTACGGAAAGCGTCACGACGAACCCCGTCACAAAGCAGGTGGAGGAGTCGATGCCCAGATAAGAGAGCGCGGCATAGGCCACGCCGCCCATGAGCGCCGCCGTGGCATACAATTCACCGGGACGGAAGACATAGGGGACGTTCCCGGTCAGGACATCGCGCAGCAGGCCGCCCGCCACGCCGGTGCAGATCCCCATCATCACGGAAACGGTAGGCGTATAGCCGTGCAAGTATGATTTTTCCGTGCCGATCATGCCGAAAAGGGCCAGCACGATGGCGTCCGCCACGCGGATGGTGCCCAGGGGCGGCGGATACTTCTGGGCCAGGTAGAAAGTCGCCAGGCTGGTAATGACGGCAGCAAGAACAAAAATCTCCCCGCTGGGAAGCGTCCAGTACACTGGGATATCCAGCAGCAGGTCGCGCACGGTTCCTCCGCCCAGAGCGGCCAGCGTTCCGCACACGATGACGCCGAACAAATCCATCTTCACCCGGGAAGAGGCAATGGACCCCGCCAGGGCGCCAATGATGGTACTCATGATTTCACAGATGGAGAGGAACATGACGGGAGGCGGGGGAAAGGAAGGGAAACCGGACTCAGCACACCCGTATCCACGGAAGGGACGAATCCTGCATGGCGCAGAACAGGGAGGTGGAGCCGAGGCCCATGTCATGCAATGTAGCACGCATCAGGCTTTCTGCCAATGCCGGAGAATTACTTTCAGCACTCAAATGGGCCAAAACGACGTTTTTCAAGGCATTGTGCGCCACGCGCCTCAGCAGGTCGCACGCCTGCTCGTTGGAAAGGTGGCCGTGCCCGGACGCTATGCGCTGCTTCAGCGGCCATGGCCTTTTGGGCGTGGCCGCCAGCATTTCCGGATCGTAATTAGACTCCACCACCAGGCTGTCCACCATGGACAGGTATTCCGCCACGCATCCGGGGGCCTGCCCGGTATCGCTGATAAAGCCCAGGCTGGATTGTTCCGTCTCAAACTTGAAGCCCACAGGGTCCACGGCGTCATGGTAAGTGGGAAAAGGCGTGATGACAATATCCCCTATCTTGAAAGACTGCCCCTTCTCAAAATAAGTCCAGGGAGCTTCCGGAGCCTTTTCCTGAACGCACAGGGCGGTATGGCGCGTGGCGTACACGCGCACGGCGTGCTTTCTGGTAAACTGGTGCACGCCCTTCATGTGGTCGGCGTGTTCGTGAGTAAGCAGGATGGCGTCCAGGTCATCCGGTTCCACTCCGGCATATCTCATTCTTTCCCTGAGTCTTGCGGCGCTGAATCCGGCATCCACCAGCAGCACGGTATCCCCCGTTTTCACAATGGTGGCATTTCCTCCGCTGCCGCTGCCCAACACGCAAAACTGCATCATGGGCGGAAATATAATCCTCCCCCGCGGGCGGGGCAAGACCGGATCAATGCTTTTTTCCCGGCATTCATGCAAGAAAAGAATGACTTTATCCAGTACAGGGTTGACATTTCAGGTGCATTAAAGTGTATTGAAAGCACTACGTAGTGTACTCGCAGGCGATGAGCAGTGTATCAGACAACCTATTTGGTGCATACACGCACAAGCTTGACCCCAAAAACCGGATTGCGATTCCGACGGAATGGAGGCCAAGCGAAGGCTGTGCCCTGCTCCTGTTATCCGGACGGCGCCTTGACCTGCCGACGGTGAAAGTCTACACCCGGGACAAATTCCTGCAACTTATTGAAAAAATCAAATCTGCGCCAGGCTACAGTGAAGCGCAGATCGACCTGTTCATCGGCAAACTATACGCAAATTGCGTGGAAGCCATCATCAACGCCCAGGGCAAGCTGCTGATTCCCAAACCCATGTGCGAGCATGCACAACTGAGCTCCGCGGTGCGTCTCGCCGGCCGCGGCGGCTATTTCGAACTATGGGAACCCTCGGCCTATGAAGAAGTCGCCCTGCGTGAAAACGCCAGTATTTCCGACATCAACCAATCCTTCGGCATTTTCTGATCTCCTCTCATGCCTCCAGATCCGTCTACACAGTCCGTGCACCAGGCAGACCCGTTCGCAACGCTTGCGCTGCGCCCGGGCTGGCTTGTCTCCCGCCTAGGCATTGCCGCCAGGACCGGACTGGATGCGGAAGTCACGGCATATTCCATCGTTTTCTGGCTGCATGACGCCCTGCCGGCACAGGACATGATCGCCTGGCAGGAGCAGAAGGCCCGCATCACCGCGGAAATGGCCCTGGCCGGCCAGAAGGGCGCCTACGGCAAGCTGGGCGCATTGTCCTCCGACCTGAACCGGGCCTTTGAGGACCATGTTGAGCTTTCTTTACGCGCGGGCGCGGGCGCCCATATCCGCACGGATGCCGTCCAGGCGCTCGCGGACGGCATCTCGGCCAGCACGGCCTGCCGCCTGCTGGCCTGGAGCATTTGCCGCAACCACGTCCATGTGATCGCGGAGCTGACGGGAGAAATGGGAGTGGATGAACTGGTCTGCTCCTGGAAGGCCCTGGCCCCCGCCGCGAACTGGGAAAGCGCGTACCACGCGGAAGCCCTGAAAGCGCCGGAAGTCGGCGCCAGGCTGGATGAACTGGCGGCGGAAATCGGCGAAGCGGAAACTGTGGCCGCCCCCGCTCCGCAGGAAGGGGAGGAAGGCTCCGCCGGGAACTTCCGCCACATCACCGTCCTGCTGCATGAGACGGTGGACATGCTCGCCGCCGCCCCCGGCAAACTCATCGTGGACTGCACGCTGGGCGGAGGAGGGCACACGGAACTTCTGCTGGAACAGGGAGCCACCGTATGGGGCATTGACCGCGATCCGGACGCGCGCCGCGCCGCCGCGCTCAAGCTGGCCCGCTTCGGCTCCCGCTTCAAGGTGCTTGCCGGCAACTTCCAGGATGTGGAATCCCTTCTCGCCCAGCAGGGCGTTTCCCGGGTGGACGGTCTGCTGGCGGACCTGGGCGTTTCCTCCCACCAGCTTGACACCGCTTCCCGCGGCTTCTCCTTCCGGGAAGACGGCCCCCTGGACATGCGCATGGACACGCGCTCCGCCTTTTCCGCCCGGAACCTGGTGAATGAAGCCCCGGAAGAGGAACTTGCAGACATTCTCTGGCAGTACGGGGAAGAGCGGGCCTCCCGCGCCATCGCCCGCGCCATCGTGAAGGCCCGTGCCCAGGCCCCCATCACCACCACCGGACAGCTTGCACGGGTGGTGGAATCCGTCTTGCCGCGCAAAGGCAGGCAGCATCCGGGCACCCGCACCTTCCAGGCCCTGCGCATCGCCGTGAACGGGGAGCTGGACGCGCTGGACTCCCTGCTGAACTCCTCCGTGCGCCTGCTCGGCAAGGGGGGGCGCCTGGCCGTCATCACTTTCCACAGCCTGGAAGACCGCAGGGTCAAGCAATTCTTCGACCTGCGCAGCCGCCCGGAAATCGACCGTCCGGAATGGCCCGCCCCGCGCCCCAACCCGGACTACTGCTTCCGCCTGCTTTCCCGCAAGCCAGTCACTGCGGGAGAGGAAGAACTTTCAACCAACCCCCGTTCCCGCAGCGCCAAATTGCGCGGCGTGGAAAAAATCATCTGACACCGCTCTCCCGCTCCCACCATCATGAAAAAATTCAAACAGCGTTTCACCGGCCACCAGATCAGCGTGAGCATGATCATGTGGCTCATTGCCTTCGCCTCCCTCACCTGCGGCGCGGGCATCACCTATGCAGTCCTGAAAAACGACCAGGTCCAGGTTACGCGCGACATCAAACAGATGAACGACGAAATCGCGTCCTGCGAACTTACCGGGGAATACTACCGTTCCAAGACCTCCTCCCTGACCAGCCGCTGGGCCATCCGCGACAGGCTGGCCCAGGACAAATCCAACCTTCAGCCCATCGACCCCGCAGCCGTAGAATACATTTCCCCGGAAAACGCCTCCCGCATCGCCGCGGCCGGCAACTAAACGCGTCGCGCCATTCATGACCACGCTCACGAAATCCAGATTCGCCAGAAGAAGCCTCGTCCTGTGCGGCGTGGCGGGCGCCGTGGTCATCTGGCTGATGCTGGGCCTGGTTAACATCCAGCTTGTCTCTCCCAGGAAAACGGGCGGCCTCCCCAGCGGCGGCATTCTGGAACGGGAGGTGCTGCGCCCCCAGCGCGGCCGCATCATGGATGCCAATGAGGAAATCCTCACCAACAACATGCACAGCTCCATCCTGGTTGCGGACGGCTACCACCTGAGCGACCCCAAGGTCATCAGCTACGCGCTCGCCTATTCCAAGGCGGTCCACTCCCCGCTGTGGGCGGAAGCCAAAACGGAAAAGGACCAGGAAAAGCTCGTTTCCGGATTCCGCAGGAAAATTCTCAACCAGGCCGCCAGCAAAAAAAACGGCAGCAAGGAATACAACCTGGCAAAAATCCTCCTTCAGGAACCGGAGGAAGGGCCGGAAGGAGCGGACAAGGCTCAAAAAAGGATGGAAGAACTTTATGACCCGGCCACGGTGCAGGAATATGTTCAGGCCCATCTGGAATACGCTGCCAGGGTGATCGCGCCCTTTCTGCCGGACATGAGCGTCCAGGACATCATCAGCGCCGTGGAAAAAGACGGGGAAATCCCCAAAAGGCGCATCGTCATCGCCAAAAACCTGTCGGAGGAAAAAGCGGAACTCCTGCGCGAAGCCATCCAGAACGCCCGCATCCGGGGCTTCCGGTTTGAAACCTCTTCCAAACGCATCTATTCCGTGCCGGAATGCATGGTGCACATTCTCGGCTACATCGCTCAGACGGAAACCAGCGGCGCCTACCCCGTAGCGCTCGCCGGCCTTGAAAAACAGCTGGACGACCAGCTTCTGGGTCACGACGGCATCCGGGAATGCCGGAAGGACAGCCGCGGGCGCATCATCCCTTCCGCGGACTCCCGCTTCAAGGACGCCGTGGACGGACTGAACGTGCGCCTGACGGTGAACATGGAATACCAGACCATTGTGGAGGAGGAACTGGACGCGGCCATTTCCTTCTATACGGACAGCACCCACAAGCCCAGGGGCTGCATCATCGTGGTGGACCCCAAGACCGGCAACATTCTGGCGATGGCCAGCAGGCCGCACTATAATTTAAATACGCGCGAGGGCCTCCAGGAGGGAGCCTACCACTTCGCAGTGCAATCCCTCTATGAACCGGGCTCCACGTTCAAAATCGTGGCGGCCACGGCCGCCGTGGATTCCGGCAAGGCCACATTCGACACCACCATCAACTGTACGCCCTACATCGTGCCCGGCTCCCGCCCCGTGACAGACAAGCCCCGCTTCTACAGCGCCCTGACGCTGGCGGGCGTGCTGAAAAAATCCAGCAACCCCGGCGCCTTCCGCATCGCCCTCAAAGCGGGCTGGCCCACCTATAAAAAATACTTTGACCTGTACGGCTTCTCCTCCAAGACGGGCATCGAACTGCCGGGGGAAACCAACAGCCAGTGCCAGGACGGCAGCAACTTCGTCAACTTCTCCCGCATCAGCTTCGGCTACTCCCTGATGGTCTCCCCGCTGCAGGTGGCCATGGCTTACGCCGCCATCGCCAACGATGGAGTGCGCATGCGCCCCCGCCTGGTGGACGGCATTTACGTGGATGACAAGAACTTCCAGCCCTCCCCTCCCGTGGAAGTCTGCCGCGTCATGAGCGTAAAGACAGCCAGAAACCTGCGGAACGCGCTCTTTCACGTCACGGACATGGACGGCACCGCCAAACGCGCCCGCATTGAAGGATACAACGTGGGCGGCAAGACGGGCACCGCCCACAAGGTAAAGCCGACCGGAGGCTACTATGAAAACCGCTATACCGTTTCCTTCGTGGGCATGCTGCCCGTGGAAGACCCGGCCTTTGTCTGCCTGGTGGTTATTGACGACCCCACCTCCAAGCACTGCCACCCCGGCGGCGGCACCGTCTGCGCCCCCATCTTCCAGAAACTGGCCACGCGCCTGGCGGCGGCCATGAACATTCCCAAAAACACTCCTTCCGCAGATCAGGACAAGAAAACATCCCGGACCACCGCCTCCGCTTCCCCGTCCAACCAGCCGCGCAGATAGAACCACATCATGAAGCTACTTACTCTTCTCAAAGACCTCCCCAAGCACACGCTCACCGGTTCCGGCCAGGTGAAAATCTCCCATCTGGAATGCGACAGCCGCCGCGTTCTGCCCGGCTCCTGCTACATTGCCCTGAAAGGAACGCAGGCCGACGGGCACGCCTTCATTCCGGAGGCCATCAGGCGCGGAGCATGCGCCATTGTGGCGGAATCCCCCTGCACGCAGGAAGCCAGGGACGGCAAGGTCTCCTGGGTGGAAGTGAACGACTCCCGGCTGGCCGTCAGCCTGATGGGAGCGGCCTGGAACGGCCACCCCTCCCGCCACATGTCCATGATCGGCGTCACCGGAACAAACGGGAAAACCACCACGGCCTACATTGCCCATTCCCTCCTCAAGCAATCGTGGCTGCGCGCCGGACTCATCGGCACCATCGCCTACGACAACGGGGAGGAAATCACCCCCTCCACGCACACCACGCCGGGTCCTCTGGAACTGGAACACCTGCTGAAGGAAATGTTGGAAAACGGCTGCCGCGGCGTAGCCATGGAAGTCTCCTCCCACGCCCTGGACCAGGAACGTGTGGCGGGCATCAACTTCAATGTGGGCATCTTCACGAACCTGACCCAGGACCATCTGGACTACCACCACACTATGGAAAACTACTTCCAGGCCAAGGTGAAATTGTTCGAGCAAATGGCGGCGGACACCAAATCCCGCCGCAAGCCCGTGGCCGTCATCAACATTGATGACGCCTACGGCCGCCGCCTGGCGGAAATGTTCTCCGGCCGCATGGCGGTGAAAACCTATGGTTCCGCCCTGGGCGCGGACTTCCGCATGCTGGTGCACCACGCCACGGCCAGGGGCAGCGAATACGAGCTGGAATACAAGGGAAAAAGCTACCTGGTCCGCGTGCCCCTGATCGGCAAATTCAACATGTACAACAGCCTGGCGGCCCTGGCGGCCGTCATCTGCGCAGGCATCCCCGTGAGGGACGCCATCGCCAGCCTCCAGAACATTCCGCAGGTGCCCGGCAGGCTGGAACTGTTCACCCATCCGGGCGGCGCACAAATCTTCATTGACTACGCCCACACCCCGGACGCCCTGGAAAACGTCTGCAAAACGCTCAAGGAACTGTGCTCCCGCCGCCTCATCACCGTATTCGGCTGCGGCGGAAACCGGGACAAGGGAAAGCGCCCGCTGATGGGCGCCGTGGCCGCACGCCTGTCGGACGCATGCATCGTCACGTCGGACAATCCCAGGAGTGAAGAGCCCCTCTCCATCATCAACCAGATCACGGCGGGCATGCCGGAAGGCCGGTACGCCATCATCCCGGACCGCGCACGGGCCATTGCCACGGCCATCGACCAGGCCCGGCTGGGAGACATCGTTCTCATTGCCGGCAAGGGCCATGAAAACTACCAGGAACTTTCCACGGGGCGCATCGACTTCAGCGACGCCAAGGAAGTACGCCGCAACATGCGCATCAAAGACGAGTTCACGCAGGCATAATACACGACCATCATTCCCATGACCTCCCTCACGGCACACGGCATCTGCAATGCCATTGGCGGACAGCTGGTCAGCGGCCCCTTTGAAAGGGTCGCTTCCGGCGGCGTCTGCACGGACAGCCGCGCCCTGGCGCCGCATGCCGTCTTCTTTGCCCTGGGCGGAGAAAAATTCGACGGGAACCTGTTCGCTCCGGAGGCCTCCCGCACCGCGGCGGCCGTCGTCGTCAGCCGCGTGGAGCCCGGCATCGACCCCTCCTGCGCCGTCATCCTGGTGGAAGACACGCTGGCCGCCCTGCAGAAACTGGCCTCCTGGTGGCGCTCCAACCTGAAGCTGACCGTCGTGGGCCTGACCGGGTCCAATGGGAAAACTTCCACGAAGGACCTGACCGCCGCCGTCCTCTCCCGGAAATTCCGCACCGTCGCCACGGAAGGCAATCTGAACAACCATATCGGCGTCCCCCTCAGCATCCTGAAAGCGGAACCCGCCGATGAAATGGCCGTCTGGGAAATGGGCATGAACCATCCTGGGGAACTGGCCCCGCTGTGCGGAATGGCGCGGCCGCGCATCGGCATCATCACCAGCATCGGTACTTCCCATATAAAATACATGGGCTCCCGGGACAACATCGCACGGGAAAAATGCACGGTTGCCGAATGCCTTCCGGAAAACGGCCACATGATCTTTCCCGCGGACTGCGACTATGCGGACATGATCCGGCAGTCCACCCGTGCGGCCTGCATCGACTGCGGCATTGATTCCGGCACGGTGCGTGCGGAAAACCTCGTTTCCACGGAAGACGGAACGCGGTTCACGCTCGTCATACCGGACTTCTGCCGGGAAACGGTGGAACTGCCCGTGCACGGCCGCCACATGGTCTGCAACGCACTGCTCGCGGCCGCCGCCGGCTGGGTGGCAGGTCTTGCGAAGGAACAAATCGTCTCCGGCCTGAACGAAGCGAAGCTGACGGGAGGCAGGCTGCACTGCAAGCAGAGCGGCGGCATCCTGGTGATAGACGACACCTACAACGCCAACCCGGACTCCATGCAGGCGGCCCTGCGCACGGCAGCCGACCTCCCCTGCACGGGCAGGCGCTTTGCCGTGCTGGGCAGAATGGGGGAACTGGGCACCTTCTCCGCGGAAGGTCATGCCCTGGTGGGCCGTACGGCGGAGGAACTCCATTTCGACTATGTAGTCAGCGTAGGGCCAGACGCCGCGCAAATCACGGATGCCATCCCTCCCGGTTCCGCCACCCAGGCCCTGTATCTCGCCACGCCGGAGGAAGCCGCCGAATGGCTCCGCAACCATGTCGCCCCGGGTGACATCGTCCTCTTCAAAGGCAGCCGCGCCGCCCGCATGGAGCAAGTCATGAACCTCACTTTTCCGCCCCAGTAAATCATGTATTCCCTCATTGAACATATCTGCCCCGGATGCGGGCTTGCAGGCACGGCAGGGAGGGCCCTGCTGGCCTGCCTGCTTTCCTTCGTCCTGACCATGGCGTTTGCGCCCAGGGTCATCCGCGCGCTGATTTCCCTGAAAATCGGCCAGCCCATCAGGACGGCGGAAGAGGTTCACAAACTGGCGGAACTTCACGGAGCGAAGGCGGGCACTCCCACCATGGGCGGCGTGCTCATCGTGGGCGCCACGCTGGCGGCCACCCTGCTGTGCGCCAGAATGGGCAACCCCTTCATCATCTCCTGCCTGTTCGTCACGGTGGCGCTGGGCCTGCTGGGCTTCCGGGACGACTACCTGAAAGTAACCAAAAAAACCTCCGACGGCATTTCTGCACGCAAGAAGCTCATCGTCCAGGTCCTGGTGGGTCTTCTGGGCGTCGCCTTCCTGTGGCTGTATCCGGAAGGGCAGCCGCGCGTGGAACTGCACGACTACGTCACTTCCCTCTTCATCCCGTTCTACGGGCAGGTGAATCTGCCGTGGTACGTTTACATCCCGTTCGGCGCGCTGGTCGTGGTCTCCGCCTCCAATGCGGTGAACCTGACGGACGGCCTGGACGGGCTGGCCTCCGGCTGTTCCGTCGCCACGGGCATCACGTACGCCATCCTTGCCGCGCTGGCCGGCAACTGGCTGATGGCGGACGGCCTGAACATCCCCTTCCATCCGGCAGCCAATGAAATAAGCGTCTTCATGATGGCCGTCGTGGGAGCCTGCCTGGGCTTCCTATGGTACAACTGCTACCCGGCCAAGGTCTTCATGGGGGACACCGGCTCCCTGGCCCTGGGGGGCGCCTTCGGCATGGCGGCGGTCTGCACGGCGCAGGAAATCCTCTTCATCGTCATTGGCGGCGTCTTCGTCATGGAAGCCACGTCCGTCGTCCTCCAGGTAGGCAGCTTCAAGCTGCGCCACGGCAAACGCATCTTCGCCATGGCGCCCATCCACCACCACTTCGAGCTCAAGGGATGGAAGGAAACGCAGGTAATCACCCGGTTCTGGATGATCAGCCTCCTGCTCGCGTTCCTGGGCCTGTTCCTCATCACCACCGCATAACCCGTCCATGAATCTTCACAACCTCAACATAGCCGTTCTGGGAGCGGGCAGAAGCGGACGCGCCGCGGCGCGCCTGGCCATGAAGCATGGCGGACGCGTATGCGTATTCGACACTTCTCCGGCGATCACCGGCTGGCCGGAAGACATTCCGCTGCATGCCGGCGCCACGCAAGAAGACGGGCACGCGTTCCGCGCGGACCTGGTCGTGATTTCCCCGGGCATTGAAACGGACTGCCCCTTTGTCAAATCCTTTGGACGGGAAGATGTGGAAACCATCGGGGAAATGGAACTGGCCTCCCGCTTCTACCGGGGGAAAATCATTGCCATCACCGGCACCAACGGCAAGACCACCACCACGTCCCTGGTGGAAAAAATCCTGCTCCGCGGCGGAAAAAACGCCGTTGCCTGCGGCAACTACGGCGTGCCCATGGCGGAAGTGCTTCTCCGGGATGCCGTTCCGGACGTGCTGGCGCTGGAAGTCAGTTCCTTCCAGCTTGAAACCATCCGCGACTTTCATCCGGACGTGGCCGTATGGCTCAACTTCGCGCCGGACCACATGGACCGTTACACCGCCGTGGAAGACTATTACAAGGCCAAGCTGCACATCTTCGACAACCAGACGGAAAACGACCTGGCCGTGGTGCGCTTCGGAGAACATTTGCCCTCCCTGAAAGCTTCCGTCCGGACATTCAGCTCCGAATCCCCGGAAGCGGACCTGTACTACCGGGAACCCCTTGTCATGGAAGGAGGCTCCCCTCTGCTGAACCTGGCAGGGACTTCCCTGAGCCAGCGCCACAACGCGGAAAACGTCATGGCCGCCGTGCTGGCCTGCCGCCACCTGGGCATCCCGGCGGAAACCGCCGCGGAAGTGCTGGAGGAATTCACCCCTCCCGGCCATCGCTGTGAAGCCGTCCGCACGCTGGACGGCGTGCTGTGGCTGAACGACTCCAAGGCCACGAACCTGCATGCCCTGGAAGCGGCGCTGAAATCGCAGAACGCCCCCGTCGTCCTCATTGCCGGCGGCAAGGACAAGGGACTGGACTACCTCCCCCTCCGCCCCATGCTGAAGGAAAAAGTGCGCGCCTGCGTGGTCTTCGGCCAGATTGCGGACCAGCTTTACGACTCCTTTTCTCCTGCGGCGCCCACGGAAAAAGCCGCAGACGTGGCGGACTGCGTGGAAAAAGCGCGCCTGCTCGCCCGGCCGGGAGACACCGTCCTGTTCTCTCCCGGCACCTCCTCCTTCGACATGTTCACCGGCTACGCCCAGCGGGGACAGGCCTTTCGCGACGCCGTGAATGCCCTATCCCCCCTCTCCTGACCATCCCACCAAAACCATCATCATGAAAACGACCAAAAACCCCGATCACAATCCGACCGGACGCACGCGTCCGAAGCGCAAGCTGGGTACCGTACTCCGCGCCAAACTCAGCAGGTACCGTGCCCGCGTCTCCGAATTCGAAGACGACGCCCCCAGCAGCACCGTCGTGCGCTGGCTCGTCGTCCTCCTTCTCCTCCATCTTCTCGTCATCGGCGGGGTGTGGGTGCGCAGCACCTGGTTCAAGAACACCACGGAAATGGTGGAAATGACCGCCACTCTGCCCTCCCCGCCCACCGTCCCGCAAATCCCCGTCCCCGCCGCAGCTCCCGTAACGGCCCCCGCCGTTCCCCAGGCGGCTCCCGCCGCCCCGGTGACCATCACCCAGCCGGAACAGGTAGTGGACGCGCGCCCCGGCAGGCAGGAACAGGCCGCTCCGGCCCCGACCGCTCAGGAACATATCCCCGATGCCGCCCCGGTGGCAGGTCCGGCCCGCCACATCGTGCGCACGGGTGACACCTGGGAACGCGTCGCCCGCGACAACCGGGTCTCCGTCGCGGACCTGAAAGCCGTCAACCCCAACATGCAGAAACTGGTCAGCGGCACCACGCTGGTCATCCCGGCGCGCCCCGGCGATCATCTCGTCCAGGAAAAACCCGCCGAAGCCGACACGGCCCTGACCGGAACCACCCATATCGTGAAAAAGGGGGAAACGCTCTCCGTCATTGCCCGCAAGTATAAAATGAACTGGAGGAATATCCAGAAATTCAACAAGATGAGCGACAAGGACGTGGCGCGCCTCAAGATCGGCCAGAAAATCATGATCCCCAAGAAATAGTCCTTTCCGGTCCGCCCGGCTGCCGCCATGTCTTCCAAAGTCTGCATGATTCTGGTCTGGTTCTTCGTCATCTGCCTTCTGGTCGTGGGTCTGGTGATGGTGTCCAGTACAGCCGCGTGGGCTGAGGAAACCAAGCATCCGTACGAACCGCTCTTCAAGCAGACGGCCTTCGCCTGCGCGGGGCTGGTGGGCGCCCTGGTCCTGTCCCGCATAGACTACCGCCTGTGGCGGAAATATATCTGGTGGATCCTGGGCTTCGCCTCCTTCCTGCTGGTCCTGTGCTACGTGCCGGGCATCGGGAAGGAAATCAACGGGGAACGCCGCTGGATCACCATCGGCATGCAATTCCAGCCCAGCGAATGCGCCAAACTCTGCATGATGATGGCCCTGGCCCACTGGCTGGCCCTGTACCGGGACCGCACCACTTCCCTCTGGTGGGGGTTCGTGATGCCGGGCGTCATCTTCGGCATTCCGCTGGCCCTGATCCTGTTTGAAAAAGACATGGGTACCTCCGTGGCCCTGGCACTGGCCGCCTTCTGCGTCATGTTCGTGGCAGGCACGCGTAAAATCTACCTGGGCGCCGCCCTGATCGTGGCCGGGGCATCCCTCTACTTCCTCGTACAGAGCAATGCCAACCGCCTGGAACGCTTCCTGGCCTGGAAGGACCTGGACGCCCACAGCCAGGGGGCCGGCCTGCAGCAGTACCGCGCCGCCATCGCCCTTTCGCGCGGCGGCCTGGAAGGCGTGGGGCTGGGCAACAGCGCGGAAAAGCACGGCACCCTCCCCTTTGCCCACACGGACTTCATCTTCGCCCCGCTTGGAGAGGAATTCGGCTTTTACGGAACCATGGCCGTGCTTCTGGCCTACTTCCTGATGACATACGCCGGCATCGGCGTGGCCATGCAGTGCCGGGACGCCTACGGGCGGTTCCTGGCCGTGGGAATCGTGGCCATCATCTTCTGCCCGGCCATGCTGAACATTGCGGTGGTGACCAATGCCGTGCCCAACTCCGGGCTGCCGCTGCCCTTCATCAGCTTCGGGGGCACCAACCTTGTCTTTACCCTGGCTGCACTGGGAATGCTCACCAGCATCCAGAGATTTTCCACCGGCGCACAGCCCAACTGTGAAATCACCCGCAAAGACGAACGCTCCATTGACGTAAGATTATGACCCAGCCCTCTCCCACACGCCCCCCGCTGAACATCGTGATTGCCTGCGGAGGCACCGGCGGCCATCTCTTCCCCGGAATAGCCGTGGCACAGGAACTCAAGAAACGCGGCCACAAGGTCACCCTGCTCATCTCCCAGAAAAAGGTGGATGCCCAGGCCAGCAAAAACTACGGCGATCTTGACTTCCGCGTCATTGAAGCCATCGCCATGCCCAAAATCCCGTCCCTGGGCCTGCTGGGTTTCGGACTCAGGCTGTACAAGGCCATCCGCTTCAGCCGCAACCTGCTGGATGAAGTCAGCGCGGACGCCGTCATCGGCATGGGCGGTTTCACCTCCTTCCCCCCCGTATATGCCGCGCACCGCAAGGGCATTCGCACCTACGTGCATGACTCCAACGCGCTGCCCGGCAAAGCCAACCGCATGACCGCCAAATGCTGCACGAACGTGCTGCTGGGCATTGAGGAAGCCAGACACTACTTCAACCCCGCCAAATGCATCGTCACCGGCACCCCGGTTCGCCAGGAAATGGAGGTCCGCAAGGACAGGCGGGAAGCCCGGGAAGAACTCAACCTGCCGCAGGACCGCCGCGTGGTCCTGGTGATGGGCGGCTCCCAGGGAGCCAGGAACCTCAACTCCCTGGTCATTGAGGCGGCCAGGCAATGCGCGGAATTGTGCGACTTCCTCATCATCACCGGATCGGCTGACTTTGAGCGGGTCAGCCAGCTGACGGCGGACATGCCCCACGTGCACGTCATTGAATTCTGCTCCGCCATGGCCTCCGCATACGCCGCCGCGGACGTAGTCGTCTCCCGTTCCGGAGCCTCCAGCCTGACGGAACTGGCCCACATGGGCAAGGCGGCCCTGCTGGTGCCCTACCCCTTTGCCGCGGACGACCACCAGGCCCACAACGCCCGCGTTTTCGCGGCCCACGGCGCGGCGCGGATGATGCGGGAAAACACGCTGACGCCGGACGACATCGCCGCGTTCCTGAAGGAAGTATTCACGGACTCCGCCCTGCTGGCGTCCATGAATGAATGTGCTTTACGTCTGGACATGCCTGATGCAGTATCCCGCATCGCCAATGTCATTGAAAACACGGACTCTCCAGCCAGCCATGATTGAAACCCTGCGCAAACGCCTCATCAACAGGAAGTCCCCGGCGCGCCTGCACCTCATCGGGGTGGCGGGGTCCGGCATGTCCGGCCTGGCTCTCATGCTCATGGAGATGGGGCACAGGGTCAGCGGCTGCGACCGCGTAACCAGCACGGAGACGGAACGTCTGCAAAGCCTGGGGCTGGCCTTCTCCTGCCCGCACTCCGCGGACGCCGTGGCGGACGCGGAAATCGTCATCTATTCCAGCGCCATCCGGGAGGACAATCCGGCGCTGGCCGCCGCGCGCCAGCTCAACATCCCCTGCATGCGCCGGGCGGAATGTCTGGCCGCCATCCTGAACGGAAAGAAAGGCGTAGTCGTCTCCGGCACGCACGGCAAGACTACCACCTCCGCCCTCTGCGCCCACCTCATGAGGGAAGGCCGCATGCGCCCCTGCCATTACGTGGGAGCGGAAATCCCCGTGCTGGGAACCAACGCCCACTGGAATGAAGACAGCGAATACCTGGTGGCGGAAGGGGATGAAAGCGACGGCACGCTGGTCAACTACATTCCGGAACACAGCATCGTCCTCAACGTGGAGCCGGAACACCTGGACCACTACAAGGACCTGGATGAAATCAAAACCGTCTTCAACCAGCTGTGTACCCAGACCCGCGGAAAAATCATTTACTGCAAGGCCCATCCCGGCGCGACGGACGTCTGCGCCAAATATCCCAATGCCGTCTCCTACGGATGGTCTGACGCGGACTACACCGCGGCCGACGTGGTGGAACGCCGCGGCCGCACCCTCTTCACCGTTTTCAAGGGAGAGAAAGAACTGGGCCGCGTGGAGCTGGGCATTCCCGGCCGCCACAACGTGCTGAACGCCCTGGCCGCCATCGCCCTGGCCACGGAACTGGGCGTGGACTTCCCTTCCGTCACGCGCGGACTGGCCTCCTTTGCCGGAGCCAAGCGCCGTTTTGAAACCAAATACCTTTCCCCCTCCATCCGGATCGTGGACGACTACGGCCACCATCCCACGGAAATAGCCGCCACCCTGCAAACGGCCCGCTCCCTCCAGCCGGAGCGCCTGGTCGTGTACTTCCAGCCGCACCGCTACACGCGCACCCAGATGCTGGCGGAAGACTTCGGGAAAGTGCTTCAGGCCGCGGACCTCGTCTTCGTGGCGGACGTGTATCCCGCCAGCGAGCTTCCCATTGAAGGAATCAGCGGCCAAACCATCATTGACGCCATGCACAGGCATGGCCGGGTGGAAACCTCCTATCTGCCGGACCTCAACACGGCCCACCACGCCATCGGCAACGCCCTGAAACCCGGCGACCTCTTCCTGACGCTGGGGGCGGGCAACGTCCACGAATGCGGCATGCGCATCGCCCGGGACCTCGCCCTGCTGGAGGACCTGGAACGCACGGCGGGAGAATCCCTGAACGGAACGCTGTATGAGCCCATGTCCCGCCATACCACCATGGGCGTGGGCGGCTGCGCCCAATTCTGGCTGGAGCCCTCCACCTTCGCCGCCATGCAGACGGCCGTCAACTACTGCCGGGACAGAAACATCCCGGTTCACGTCGTGGGCCGCGGCTCCAACATCATCGTGCGCGACGGCGGCCTGCGCGGTGCCGTCATCCACCCCTCCGGCGGAGAATTCGACACACTGGAAGTCCGGGACAACTTCATCACGGCAGGAGCGGGCGTACGCCTGAAAAAAATGGTTTCCGCCGCTCTCCGCAGCGGCCTCGGCGGCCTGGAATGGATGGACGGAATCCCCGGCAACGTGGGCGGAAGCCTCCGCATGAACGCCGGAGCCATGGGAAGGGACATGATCCGGAACCTCGTCTCCGTCACCTGCCTGGATGAAGACGGGGAAATCCGCAGCCACCCCTCCGGCGACCTCAACGCCCAGTACCGCTCCATTCCGGACCTGGCCCACAACTTCGTGCTGCAGGCCGTCTTTGAAGGCAGCCCCTGCGCCAGGGAGGAAATTGAAGAAAAACTGGAAGACGCCCGCGCCAAACGCAGGCTGTCCCAGCCCTCCGGCGCCAGCGCCGGCTGCATCTTCAAAAACCCGGAGGAAATCCCCGCGGGCAAGCTGATTGACGAACTGGGACTGAAAAACGCCTGCGTGGGAGACGCCTGCGTCTCCAGCGTGCACGCCAACTTCATCATCAACCGGGGCCACGCCAGGGCAAGGGACATCACCATTCTGATCGACATGATCCGCAAGGAAGCCATGGAAAACCGGGGAATCGACCTGAAATCGGAAGCCCAGGTCATCGGCGACCGCGAACCTCAATTCTAACCAACCATTCACTGATTCATCATGAGCACCCTCAAGCGCGACCTCAGCATCGCCCTGCTCCTCGGCGGACCGGGAGCCGAACGGGAGGTATCCCTCGTCTCCGGCAACTCCGTTTACGACGCCCTGGTCCGGGCTGGATTCACCCACGTCACCCGGGTGGACGTGCAAGGCCCGGACTTCCGTTTGCCGGAAGGCACGGAACTGGCCTACAACATCATTCACGGCACCTTCGGGGAGGACGGCGCGCTCCAGTCCATTCTGGAAGAACGCGGCATCCCGTACACCGGCGCAGGCTCCCGTTCCAGCGCCGTCTGCTTTGACAAGGCCAAATCCAAAAAAATCTTCACGGCTGCCGGAGTCCCCACCCCGAAAGCGGAAATCCTGGACTGCTCCAACGGCATCGTGATGCCGTCCCTTCCGCTGCCTTTCGTCATCAAACCGCCCTGCGAAGGGTCCAGTGTGGGCGTCCACATCGTCCACCGGCAGGAAGACGTGCTGCCCGCCATGGAGGAAGCCGTCACCCACGGTCCGGAAGTGCTGGTAGAGGAATTCATCCAGGGCAGGGAGCTTACCGTGGGCATTCTGGACGGGGAAGCCCTGCCCGTCATCCATATCTGCCCCCGCTCCGGCTTCTATGACCTGAGCAACAAATACCCCTGGATGAACATGGGCGGCGGCACGGACTACATCTGCCCGGCGGACCTTCCGGAGGAAACCGCAAAAAAAGTGCAGGAAGCGGCCCTTCAGGCGTACCGCGCCGCTGGCGTGGAAATTTACGGCCGCGTGGACGTGCTGCTCCGCGACGGGGACGAGGCCCCCTTCGTGCTGGAAATCAACACCATTCCCGGCATGACCCCCTCCAGCCTGCTCCCGAAGGCCGCGGCAGCCGCCGGCTGGTCCTATGAAGCCCTCTGTGAAAAAATTGCGGAATTATCGCTAGCCACCCCCAGGAAAGAGCGTAGTATTTGACAAAGGGCGGGGAGTCGCCCATCCCACACCCCCCGATGTCGCATAAAGTCACAACGCCAGTTCCCCCCTCCGCCAAAAGGCAGGAAATGCTTCTGCTGGAACGGGAGGCCAGAAAAGAGGCCATCGAACGCAAGGGCAAGAACTACCGTTTCTGGCTCTTCCGGCGCAAGCTGTACCACATCGTCGTCGTTTACGCGCTCATCATCGGCCTTATCGGCGCCATCGTCTTCCTGTGGACCAACTACATCCTCAAGTACGACTGGCTCTCCATCGACACCGTTACGCTGAACAGCAACGGCATCTTCAATGCGGAACAGGCCTTCGCCGTCATGGGCGTAGGGCCGCAGGACAACATCTTTTCCATAGACGCCTCCGTACTGGAACAGCGCCTGCAGAAATGCCCCGCCATCCGCCGGGCGGACGTCAAGTACCAGGTCTCCTCCAACCCCACGCTGATTGTGGACATCGATGCGCGCATCCCCGCGGCCTGGATCGACTGCCCGGAGCTGGGCATCCATCCCGGAGACGCCAAATACGGCGTACTGGCGGACAAGGACGGCGTCATGTTTCCGTGCATGGAAACGGTCCACATGCCCTACATCCAGGGGAAACACCTGCCTTCCGTCTCCCTCAGGCCACCCAGTTCCGGACAGCTCTCCTACGGCGTCAGCACCCGGGATTTGGAAGCGCCCATGCAGTTGATCGAACTGCTGTCCGGCGCGGTGTCCGAATTCTTGCCCGGCATCGTCTCCATCTCCACGCCCAACGACTGGTCCTTCTGCGTGCGCTTCTCCAACGACTGCCAGGCCACATTCAGCCACTACGGGCTGGAACGGCAGGTGGACAAGCTGGAACAGGCGCTGGAACACGCACGGCAGACCCACCGTAAAATCAACGCCATCAACCTCATCCCGGAACACAACGTTCCCGTCCTCTTTGACGGAGCCTATGAGGACATCCCGCTGGCGGAGCCCATTGAGGAATAACCCTGCTCCGCGGGTTTTCACAGGATTTCCCACATGTCAGAATTCTACTCTGCATCAAGGGAAAATGGCCCCGGAAAGACCCACTGAACGCTTGCAAACAGACCACGTTCAGCTATAATTTTCCACGATATATGAGCAACGATACACCCTTATCTCCCGAAGCGGAAAAACTGTCGGCCGCACGCAAGCGCAACCTTGACCTTGCCCTGACCCAGATTCAAAAAGACTTCGGTGAAAACGCCATCATGCGTCTTGGCGACAATGCCAAAATGGAAGTGGATGTCATCCCCACCGGCAACCTTCTCATTGACCGCGCCCTGGGCGTGGGCGGGTTCGCCCGCGGACGCGTCGTGGAAATCTACGGACCGGAATCCTCCGGTAAAACCACCCTCACCCTCACGGCCATCGCCCAGGCCCAGAAATCCGGCGGCCTGGCCGCGTTCATTGACGTGGAACACGCCCTGGATCCGCAATACGCCGCCCGCCTGGGCGTGAACCTGGACGACCTGCTGGTCTCCCAGCCGAACTCGGGTGAAGAAGCCCTGCAAATCTGCGAAGCCCTGGTGCGTTCCAACGCCATCGACGTCATCGTGGTGGACTCCGTAGCCGCCCTGGTTACCAAACAGGAACTGGAAGGCGAAATAGGCGACTCCACCGTGGGCGCACAGGCCCGCCTGATGTCCGCCGCCCTCCGCAAGCTGACCAGCTTCATCTCCAAGGCCCGGACCGTCTGCATCTTCACCAACCAGATCCGTGAAAAAATCGGTGTCATGTTCGGCAACCCGGAAACCACTCCCGGCGGCCGCGCCCTGAAATTCTATGCCTCCGTGCGCGTGGACATCCGCCGCATCGGCCAGATCAAGGGCAGCGACGGCTCCGTGACCGGCAACCGCACCAAGATCAAGGTGGTCAAGAACAAGGTGGCCCCTCCCTTCACGGAATGCGAATTCGACATCATGTACAATGAAGGCATCTCCTCCGTGGGAAGCTTGCTGGACCTGGCGATGGAATACGACATCATCCAGAAGCGCGGCTCCTGGATCAGCTACAACGGCAGCCAGATCGCCCAGGGGCGCGACGCCGCCAAGGAGGCCCTCAAATCCAATCAGGAACTGTACTCGGAAATCGAAGAACAGGTTAAAGCTAAAATGGACGAGAAGGCGGCCAAGTAACCGCCGTCTTTACTCTTCCTTCAACCAGGCGGACTCCCCGCAAAGGGGAGTCCGCCTTTTTTCATCCCTCCGGCTAATCCCCGCCAATCTCAGGAAACCGCATTCCCCGGCCTCCCTGCCGGAATTCCGCGATGCCCACACCTCCGGATAAGCCCTCATCCTTCCGGCGTACACGCATGCACTGGAAACGCGCCATTTACAAGAACCCGGAACTATCTTCCGCACGCCGCGGAAACGGTTTTTCCCGGCAGGTGGCTATCAGGGCTGCGCTCTCCGGCATGTCGGGAAAAAATGAAAGAACGCCGTTCCCTCTCTTTGCAAAAGGATCTTTCACGGCAACTTTTCTCTTGTGCGTCATGAAAAATCCGTTAGTCTGTGCCTGATATCGTCCTATGTATCCGTCCTCTCGTACATCCTGCACAGCCATGCTCGGCATTCTGGGCATGTTCCTGTTGACGCTGTCCACGGCGTTCGGATGGAATCCGGAAACCATCAACGGAGTGCAGTACATCCCCATGTCGGAAGTGCGTACCCATTACAAGCTCACGCGGGAACGGACGGAGGGACGCCAGAAAGTTTACGAGGTGCCGGAAAAAATTCAGATCCGCATGCAGGCCCACAGCCAGGACATGTACATGAACAACATGAAGTTCATCCTGTCCTACCCCGTGGCGGACCACCCCTCCAAGGGGCTGATGGTCTCCAACCTGGACCTTCACAAAATCATTGATCCCGTTCTGCGGCCCACCTACATCACCAACCGCCGCGGATTCAACACGGTAGTCATTGATCCCGGCCACGGCGGCCATGACAGCGGCGCGCGCAACCGCATCAGCCGGGAGGCGGACCTCAACCTGTCCGTGGCCAAAAAACTGCGCGACCGCCTCAAAAGCATGGGCTACCAGACGGTAATGACCCGTGAGACGGACAACTTCATCTCTCTTCAGGACCGCGTGCGGATTGCCAACAAATATTCCAACGCCATCTTCATCAGCATCCATTTCAATGACGGCGGGCCGTCCGCCCGCGGGGTGGAAACCTTCACGCTGGCCCCTGCCGGCACGTCTTCCTCCATGTCCCGCAACATTCGGCAGGAAGCCCTGCAGGGCAACTCCCAGGACAGCATGAACATCGCCCTGGCCACCGCCGTACAGGGACACATGCTGAAAGGCCCGCTCGCTATCAAGGAAGGAATCTCCATGGTTGACCGCGGCATCAAGCGCGCCCGCTACTCCGTGCTGTGCACCATCAAGCACCCTGCCATCCTGGTGGAGGGGGGCTTCATGTCCCATGCACAGGAAGCATTGCTCATCAACACGGAACGCTACCAGAAATTCATGGCCTCCTCCCTGGCCGCCGCCGTACACCAGTACCGCACGGCCCTGGGCCAGCAGGCGCGCAGAACACGCTGAGGGACGCATCCCCGCCCTGCCCGCACATGAACATCATCCGCATTCCCGGCCTGGCAGACTATCAGGAAACCCTGCGCATGCAGGAAGAACTGGTGCGGGCCCACCAGGACGACCCGGAACGGGAAGACGAACTGCTGCTGCTGGAACACGCCGGCGTGTACACCATCGGCCGCACACGCGACCATGGCAGCCTTCATCCCGGCACCGTGCTGCCCTTCCCCGTCCATGAAATCAACCGGGGAGGACAGGCCACCTACCACGGGCCCGGCCAGCTTGTGGGCTACCCCGTCACGGACCTGAACCGCCGCGGCAGGGATTTGCACGCCTACGTCACCTCTCTGGAAAATGCCCTGATCGAATCCTGCGCCCGGTTCGGCGTCGCCGCCCGCATCCGGGAAGGTCTGGTGGGCGTCTGGGTGGAAGACCGCAAAATAGCCTCCATAGGCGTGGGAGTAAAAAAATGGATAGCCATGCACGGCTTCGCCATCAACCTGACGCGGGAATCCCTGTCCCCCTTCCTGGCCATTACCCCCTGCGGCATTCAGGACGTCCAGATGACCTGCCTGGAAAATGAAATGCCCGCATCCCGGGAAAAAGGGGAGCTGATGCGGCGCTTTGGAGACGTTTTCGCGGAGATTTGGGAGAAAAATTCCTGAACAATATCCGGCTCTCCCGGCCAGCGTCATTCCAGGCGCGAATTCCGCCTTCCTTTGCAGGTGAAAATACGCCAAAGGCTGGCAAATGGCCAATTCAGACCATACATGCAAGGGAAATGTTCAAAAAAACGCCCTGAGTAAGACACAAACCGTGTCAGCAATACGTCCTTGCATCTTGACGCGGTTACCGAACGGACGGATGCTTGGTATCAGTTATGGGAAAAACACTTTTCCAAAAAATCTGGGATGCTCATTCCGTCGGCATTCTGCCGGACGGAAGGACGCAAATGTTCATCGCTACACACTTTCTGCATGAAGTCACTTCTCCGCAGGCTTTCGGCATGGTCCGCGACCTCGGCCTTGCTGTGCGCCATCCGGAACGCACCTTCGCCACCGTGGACCACATCATTCCCACGGACAACCAGGCGGAACCGTTCGCGGACGCCACGGCGGACGCCATGATCCGGGAACTCCGCAGGAACTGCGCGGAAAACGGCATCCGCTTCTTTGATCTTCCTACGGGCCTCCAGGGCATCGTTCACATGGTGGGGCCGGAACTCGGAATCACCCAGCCGGGCATGACCATCGTGTGCGGAGACTCCCACACGGCCACCCACGGAGCGTTCGGTTCCATCGCGATGGGCATCGGCACCACGCAGGTGCGCGACGTGCTGGCCACCCAGACGCTGGCCCTCAGTCCGCTGAAGGTGCGCCGCATCAACGTAAACGGCAAACTGGCTCCCGGCGTGCGGGCCAAGGACGTGGCCCTTCACATCATCGGACTCCTGGGAGCCAAGGGCGGCCTGGGATTCGCCTATGAATACGGCGGCGACGTCATTGACGACATGAGCATGGACGAACGCATGACCCTCTGCAACATGTCCATTGAAGGAGCGGCGCGCTGCGGCTATGTGAACCCGGACATGACCACGGTGGAATACATTAAGGGACGCCTGTTCGCCCCCGAAGGTGCGGACTGGGACAAGGCCGTGGAGCGCTGGCTGAGCTTCGCCTCCGATGCGGACGCGGAATACGATGAAATTGTGGAAATCGACGGAGCCTCCATCGAACCTACCGTGACATGGGGCATCTCCCCGGACCAGAACACGGGCATCAGCGGCACAACGCCGGATCCCGCATCCACCGGGGACGCCGACGAACGGAAAATGATCGGCGAAGCGCTGGAATACATGAAATTCCCCGCCGGGATGCCCCTCAAGGGACTTCCCGTCCAGGTGTGCTTCGTCGGGTCCTGCACCAACGGCCGCATCTCCGACTTCCGGGAAGTGGCCGCCCTCATCAAGGGACGCCACGTGGCTCCCGGAATCAGGGCGCTGGCCGTGCCGGGCTCCCAAATGACGGCCAGGCAATGCGAGGAGGAAGGCATTGCGGACATCTTCCGCGAGGCCGGATTCGAATGGCGCCTGGCCGGCTGTTCCATGTGCCTGGCCATGAACCCGGACAAGCTCCAGGGCGACCAGCTCTGCGCCAGTTCCTCCAACCGGAACTTCAAGGGACGCCAGGGCAGTCCCACGGGCCGCACGCTCCTGATGAGCCCCGCCATGGTGGCCGCCGCCGCGCTGACGGGCAAAGTATCCGATGCCCGTGAAGTGTTCTCCATGAACTAACCTCTCATCTCCCGATCTTATGTCTCTGACCAAATTTACTTCCATCACCGGCACCTGCGTCCCGGTCCCCGGACCGGACATGGACACGGACCGCATCATCCCCTCGCGCTTCCTCAAATGCATCACGTTTGACGAACTGGCGAACGTCATGTTCTGGGACGAACGCTTTGACGAAAACGGGAAGTCCAAGTCCCATCCGGTGGACGATCCCCGTTTCCGGGGAGCCTCCATCATCCTGGGAGGCGCCAACTTCGGCTGCGGTTCCTCCCGCGAGCATGCTCCGCAAACCATCAGGCGTTCCGGCATCAAGGCCGTGATCGCGGAATCCTTTGCGGAAATCTTCTTCGGCAACAGCACAGGCATCGGCCTGCCCTGCGTGTGCGCCTCCGCGGAAGACATCGCCGCCCTGTCCCGGTACGTCTCCGAACACCCGGAAACGGAAATCACCATCGACCTTCAGGCCATGACCGCCTCCTGGCCGGACGGTTCCATCCCCATCCGCATGCCTGCGGAAGCCCGCGAAGCCCTGACCCGCGGCCGCTGGGACTCCATTGCGGAACTGCTCGTCAACATGGACGCCGTGGAAAAGAAAAATGCGGAACTCCCCCAGGTTTCGGCCTCCTGCTGATTCAACCATCACCCCCCTCCCCCTATCCCCATATGATCTTCAGAATTACAGACTACGTCCAGCGGGGCACGCTGGACAACCGCGAACGCGGAACCATACGGCTTGTCCTGCATCTTATGGGGATGCCCCACCCGGTGCGCATCACCCTGCAGGGAGACTGCCTTCAGGACCTGGCGGGCTGCCTGGTGGAATTTGAAAATCCCGCGCCCCAGATGCTTCCGGCGGAGCTGACCGCTCTGCCGGACGTCATCCGCGGCGTTACGGGAGACATGACGGCCAGCCGCCGCATGCCCGTAAAGGGGAGGAAAACCATGGAAAATTCCCTGTACATGGAATGGTTCACGGACCACCAGGACATGGTCCTGATGGAAAGCGCCGCCTACTCCGTCAGGGTATCCCTGCCGGAATGGACCATGGACGCCTGCGAGGAACAGGTGCAGATCATGGCCAACCAGCAGATGCTCCGCACCCAGGTCAAGACGTGGGCCAGAAACTACGCCAACAACCGGGAAGACGGCAACCTGCCGGACCATGCGTGGGACAGGCGGCTGCGGGAGGCGGAAGCCATTGCCATCGCCTACCAGGAAGTCTTCCAGAAATACAGGCTGAACCCCACCGGGGACATCCGCGTGGCGTTCGTCATGGGCTGGGACGAGGTATTGGACGACATCGCGCAGTCGGAAGAAACGGGCACCCCCTGTTCCTGCAAAAGCTCCGGCATGCTCAGCCTCTTTGACATCCTCAACGAGCAGGAAGCGCAGGAAGTCCAATCCTGCATGTTCCATCCTCTGTTTCAGCAGGTCATGGAATTGACGGACCTGTGCCAGCGCCAGTTCAGCAGGGAAATCAACAAATCCCAGCGGAACAGGACGGAACCGCCGGAACCCCTCGGCCAAATCTTTTACTGCATCCGTTACATCACTCCCCGCATTCTTTCCTGCCTTCTGCAGGAAAAGGAAAACGGCGCGGACTACTGCACGCTGGCGGCCAGAATGGCCCTGTGCGTGGAGCAGACGCGCCAGACCGTCTCCGCCCTGAACGGCAGCGGGCGGCACATCGGGGACGAAGTACGGGAACGCTTCTCCTCCCTGCTTGAAGAAGTCAGCTCCTTCCAGGAAAGCCTGGCAACCCAAAGCAGGAAAAGCAACCTGTAATATCCTCCGCCTGCACTTGCACCACATCCAACCATCTATCATCATGCGTTTTCATACATGCCTCCAGGGACTCTTCCTGGCTCTCGCCGCAGTATCCCTCTCTCCGGCGGACGAGCCGGCCATCTCCCTTTCCGACTTCGGGGTGGACAAAGTCATGTCCGGCCCCGTCGTTTCCATCAATGACCAGTACAAGGGCGTTGTAAAAATTGAAGTGGACTCCCTGACTCCGGACTACGCCACGCCGTGGGATACGGGCCGCTACCAAGGAGGCATCGGCACCGGTTTCCTGATCGGTGAAAACGCCTTCATGACCAATGCGCACGTGGTAAGCAACGCGGAACGCATCTACATCTCCATGTACGGGGACTCCCGCAAAATTCCCGCCAGGGTCAAATTCATCGCCCATGATGCCGACCTCGCCCTGCTGGAAGTGGAGGATTTCAAGCCGTTCAAGGGAATCAAGCCCTTCGAATTCAGCAAGAACCTGCCCAATCTGGAAGACGAGGTAAGAGTCATCGGCTACCCCATCGGCGGCAACAGGCTCTCCGTCACGCGCGGCGTCGTCTCCCGCATTGACTTCACCCCGTACGCCCATCCCCGCAACATGGAACACCTCACCATCCAGGTGGACGCCGCCATCAACCCGGGCAACAGCGGCGGCCCCGCGCTCATGGGCAATAAAGTCATCGGCGTGGCCTTCCAGGGTCTGAACAACGCCAACAACACGGGGTATGTGATTCCCACCCCCGTCATCCGCCACTTCCTGGAGGACATCAAGGACGGAGTCTATGACGGCTACGTGGACATGGGCATTCAGGCCGCCCCCATCCTGAACCCCGCCATGCGCAAGGCATTCGGGCTGCCGGATGACGAAAAGGGCGTCCTGATCGGCAAGGTTCTCAAAGGCTCTTCCGCGGACGGCGCTCTCCGGAACGGGGACATCCTGATGAAGGTGGACGGCTACGATGTGGACAGCTCCGCCATGATCGAACTGGAAGGCCAGAAAATCAGCATGAAAGAGCTCATCGAACGCTGCTTCAAGGACGACAGGTTGCCCCTGGACATCATCCGGAACGGCAAGCCCATGAAAGTAGAAATGGTCATGAAACCCTCCCGCGCCAAGGAACTGCTGATGGAGGAATACGACAAAATGCCCCGCTACGTCGTCTTCGGCGGCCTGGTATTCCAGCCCATCCAGCGCAACGTGCTGGCCGCGGCGGACATTTCCATGCTGGACGTAGCCCTGGACATCCGGGACTACCAGGAAGACGGAGGCTGCGTGGACTATGAAGACATGGTCATCATCACCAAGGTGCTGGACGATGAAGTAAACGCCCGCCTCTCCGGCTCCGTTTCCAACGCCATCGTGGAAAAAATCAACGGCGTGAAAGTCAAGGGCCTCAGCCATGCCTACAAACTGCTTTACCCGGAAAAAATGCCGGAATACTTCGTCATTGAACTGAAAGACGGAGAACGCCCCCTGATCTTTGAAGGAAAGGCCATGGAAGCGGCCAACAAGCGGATCTCCAAAACCTACAATATCCCCAAAAACGCCCGGCTTGACAGCGCCATTCCCGGCCGCCAGCCCTCCCGCAAAGAAACTCCTGCCCACTAACAGCCATGAAAACCCTTTCTCTTCTTACTTTCGGCTCCCTGATTCTTCTTGCCGGATGCCAGCCGCGCGAATCCTCCATCCCGGCCCCGGCTCCCGAACCGGAACAACAGCAGGCCCCTGCCATAACTCCGGAACAACCGGAGGAAACGCCTCCCGCACCCCTCCCCGTGCCTTCCCCCACCAACTCCATGGTGGGCATCAACGCCACCAACCAAGGATATGCCATGGTTCAGCCGTGGAGCAAGGAAAACCCGTCCTACAGTGAAGGCTTCGGCATCTATCTGGGGGACGGCAACATCCTCACTGCCGCCAACATCGTCTATTCCGCCAGCTTTGTGGAAGTAACCTCCTCCGACGGCTCCCAGACGGTTCCCGTGACCGTCACGGCTTTTGACCCGGAAGCCAACCTCGCCCTGCTCCGTCTGAAAAACGAGAAAGACGCCGCTTTCCTGGACAAGCTGGTCCCCGTCACGCTGGGGAAAGCCCCCAAACTGGGGGACAAGGTGGAATTCTGGCAGTTCAACGCGGACGGCCTCCCCATCACCACGTCCGGCTCCATCCTGGCAACGGAAAGCTCCTGCCCGTTCACCAGCGGCGAACCCTTCGTCCTGTACAATGTCAAATCCTCCGTCACTCCTTTGAGGGGCGGCGCGGGCAACCCCGTCATGACCGGGAAGGAGCTGATAGGCCTGAGCGCCAGCTGCAACCCTTCCGCGCAAAAGGTGCTGGCCGTCACCCAGACCATGATTTCCCGCTTCCTTGAACAGGCGCAGTCCGGCAAATACTCCGGCTTTCCGGCGGACGGCACGCAGGTCACGGAACTGACGGACCCCGTCTTCCGCAAATACCTGGGACTACCTGAAAACGGCGGCGGCCTCTACGTCGCCAAACTGCCCGTTTATAGTTCCTTCTACAAGGCCGGCATACGCTCCGGAGACGTTGTGGAAAGCGTCAACGGCATCCCGCTGGACAGCAAGGGACTGATCAAGGATCCCTCCCTGGGGCCCGTCTCCGCCAACTTCCTGTTCCGCGACTCCGCCAAACCCGGAGACGTCATCACGCTGGGCATCCGCCGCAAGGACAAGGACGGCGTCAGCCAGCCCATGACGGTGGACGTCACGCTGGACCGCGGCGCATTGGAAGGGGACCTGGTCAATCCCGCCCCCTTTGTCGCGGAACCGCGCTACCGCATTTACGGCGGCCTGGTCTTCGTTCCGCTGACGGGCGCCCTGGTGGGAGAAATCAACAAGCTCAGCAAAAACCGCCCTCCCCTCAACCTGGTTGAGGCCATCGAAAAGAAAGAGGAAATCCGGAAAAAAGGCGTGGATGAAATCGTGGTCTTTCTGGTAGCCCTTCCCACGCAGGCCACCCTGGGGTACGCCACCATGAGCCCCTCCATCGTGGAAAAGGTGGACGGAATCCAGGTAAAGAATTTCAAACACCTGAACCAGCTTCTGGACAGGCCCGCCCCCGGAGGCACGCACCGCATTGAAGTCAGCCAGCAGCCGTACACCATGTACATGTCACAGCAGGAGGCGGCCAAGGCGGACCGCTTCATCCAGATGCGGGCCGTTCCCGTCCTCCGCAGGGACTGAGTCTGCCGTCCCGATACGCCGCCGTTCTACCGCATACGTTCTGAAATGTCCCTCCACACGCTGAACATCCATCTGGATTTTCCCTACAGGGTAGCTTTCACCCACGGGGTTTTCCGGCCGGAAAACGACGCACTGGCCGGGCTGATGGAGCAGAGGGAGGGAAGCCGCGTCCTCGTCCTGGTGGAAGAAGGGCTGGAACGGTTCTATCCTGCCCTCCCGGCGGACATCGACCGCTACTTTACGGAACGGGCCGGAACACCGGACTATGCCGGGCGCCGGACCGTACCGGGCCGGGAGGCGGCCAAAACCACCTTTGCCGCGTGGGAAACGGCCCTGCGCCACATCGTGGAAGCGGGGATCGACCGTCATTCCCATATCGTCGCCGTGGGCGGAGGAGCCTTTCTGGACGTGGCGGGCTTTGCTGCCGCTACGGCCCACCGCGGCATCCGCCTGTTGCGCGTGCCCACCACCACCCTCTCCCAGGCGGATTCCGGCGTAGGCGTCAAGAACGGCATCAACTTCATGGGGCAGAAAAACTATTTGGGCACCTTTGCCGTTCCCTGGGCCACCCTGAACGACTTCCTCTTTCTGCACTCCCAGCCCTTCTCCCTCAAACGCGCGGGCCTTGCGGAGGTGGTGAAAGTGGCCGTCGTGAAAGACGCCGTTTTCTTTGACTGGCTGGAGGAACACGCCGGAGCCCTGGCCGCATGCAGGCCGGACATACTGGAACACGCCGTAGAGCGTTCCGCCCTGCTCCATGCGGAACACATCGCCCGCGGGGGGGATGCCTTTGAAATGGGTTCAAGCCGCCCCCTGGACTTCGGCCACTGGGCCGCCCACTACATGGAAACCATGTCCGGCTACACGCTGGGCCATGCGGAAGCCGTCTCCGTGGGAATGTGCCTGGACATTCTTTACTCCGTCAAAAAAGGCTGGCTGTCCTCCCGGCAGGCGGAACGGATCATTGCCGTCCTGAAAGCCCTGGAACTGCCCGTTTTCCATCCTCTTCTCACGCGGAGAACGAAGGACGGCGCATGCGAAATCCTGAAAGGGCTGGAAGCCTTCCGCGAGCACCTGGGCGGCCAGCTGACCGTTCTGATGCTCACCGGCATCGGAAAGGGAATGGACGTCCATGAAATAGACGCCGCCCTGATGGAGGAATGCATCCGGGAAATGCAGGCGCAGGCGGCTTCCCTAGAATGAGAGGCTTTCCCCGGAAGCCTACTTGCCGTTCAGATAATCCAGAATAATCCGCACTTCCGCCTTCACGCCGTTGAGCAAGGCGCTGTCATCCGCCCTGAAGCCGGGATTGTGGTTGGGGGGACCGTCTCCGGAACCCACGATCATAAAATAAGTCGGCGCCACCTGCGCGTAATAGGAAAAATCTTCACTGGCGGAAAGTCTCGGGGCATCGAACACGTTTTTCACGCCTACCGCCTCCATGGCGGCCTTCTTCGCCAGTTCCCGGAGAGCGGCATCATTCTGAATGGCTGGGTAGCCGAGTACGTAATCCAGTTTGTACGCCGCCCCGTTGGCCTCGCACACATGGCCGATGATGGAACGGACGCGCTCCTCCATCAACTTGCGGGTTTCCGGCGTGACGGTGCGGATGGACGCGGCCAGCTCCGCCTTGCCGGGAATCACGTTCGGAGCGTCTCCCGACTGGAACTTTCCAACGGAAACCACGGCCATTTCCCCGGGCGTCACATTGCGGGACACGACGGTCTGAAGCATCATCACGATCTCAGACCCCGTCACGATGGGGTCCACGCCCATCTGAGGCATGGAACCGTGGGACCTCTTTCCCTGAATGGTCAGGAAAAATCCGTCCGATGAAGAAGAAGCGGCGCCAGCCGGCAGCATGCCGACGGACCCCGCCGGCATGTTGGGAATGACGTGCGCGCCGAAAATGGCGTCCACCCCCTTCAGCTTTCCGCTCTTGATGATCTGCAAGGCGCCGCCGGGGGATTTTTCCTCCGCATGCTGGAAAATGAAATAAACCGTGCCTTGCAGTTCCTTCTGCATGCCGGAAAGGACCTTGGCCGTTCCCAGCAGCATGGCCGTATGCATGTCATGACCGCAGGCATGGCTGACGCCCGGCGTCTTGCTGGCAAAGGAAAACCCGGTTTCCTCCTGCACGGGAAGGGCATCCATGTCCGCCCGGAAACCCACGGTACGGCCCGGTTTGGCTCCGCGGAGAATGCCTATGACGGAAGTTTCCGCAGGCCGGATGACTTCAATATTGCCGAAGGAGCGCAGCATGTCGGCCACATATCTGCCTGTGTTGTATTCCTTGAAGGAAAGCTCCGGATTCTCGTGAAGATGATGCCTCCATTCCACCACATTTCCGGCGACGGACTGCATGTCGGGCTGCTGCGCACCCGCCGCGGACAGGCAGCAGCAAAAAAGCGCCACGGACCAATAAGACTTTTTCATGGTTTGAATAGACGAGTCGTTGTCTTTTATTCAGACAATTCCTCCACATTTCCATTTCATGAAAATGTGCCATCATATGACGGCCTTTTTAAAGTAAACTCGCCCGGGGGGATGCTGCGGTAAATTCGCCATGACAGCCTCTATCCCCTGAAAGGACAAATACCATGGAAAACATTTCCCGGATTTCCTTAAAGTGTCCAAATCCGGAGTTCTCCGGCCCCTTTACGGTCTGCGGACCATGAAATCCGTTTACTTCAGTTTGAAAGAGAAATAATACCCCGGAATTTTTCATCTCCTTCATCGACTATGGATGGCATTCCTGGTAAGAATGGCACGGAATGCCGGACAACATACAAGCCGGCGGCTGTACCGGAAATCAGCCGGCGCCCGCAGCACGGAAAACGATTCCGGTAAAATAAAAGGCATTGGAAAGATGCGTCACCTCTCGGCAGGTAGAATTATCCCAACAAAAACTTACCTGAAAAAAATGAAAACCGTTTTTAAATGGATGGCAGGCCTCCTGATTGCGGCAGGGGCCGTATGGATCGCCATGCCGTTTGCTCTCATGTATCCTTTTTTATACGTCAAATACAGCTTAAATCCTGATATGACTCCTGCCACGATGGAGAAGATCATTAAGGAAAATCCTAAAGACATATACGAAATAGAACAGCGATTGAATAGAAAGAGGATTCTTCCCGGCCGGAATGACTCCGATTTCCAGTCTTACAGGGAACGGCTGGAACGAATTACGGCCAGATATGCGGCGGAGGGAAAACTGGCTTCCCTGCCCGTCAACTGGTATTGCGGGAATAAACAGGCCGCTGAAGTAACATATATAGCCGGCTATGAGACAAGAACAGCGTGGGGAAGAACGAAAGCCGATCTGGGCGATCTTTCGGACAAAACGACTTACTATTTCCTTCTTGACGGGAATCTGCGCCTCCTGGGCTGGATGAAAGAAGAATCAGACGAATAGGAACATGCGTGTCAACCGCATGTTCATCACCGTGGAACGGCCGCCAGCAGGGTCTGCGTGTATTCATGGGATGGGGAGGAAAATACCTCGTCGGCATCCCCGTATTCGACGATGCGCCCCTTGCGCATGACGGCAATCCTGTCCGCGATGTAATGGACCACGGACAAATCGTGGGAAATGAAAATCATGGTCAGGTTCAAATCCCGGGCAAGCGTCATGAGAAGATTCAGAATCTGGGACTGGATGGAAACATCCAGCGCGGAAACGGGTTCGTCCGCAATCACCAGCCTGGGTTCCGGCGCCAGGGCGCGGGCAATCGCCACCCTCTGCCGCTGTCCTCCGGAAAACTCATGCGGGTATTTCCGCATCAGGGCAGGGCTCAGCCCCACCCTTTCCATCAGTTCCGCCACATCATCCCGCATCTGGGAGAAAGTTCTCTTGCGGCGGCGGCATTCCAAAGCCTCCTTCAGCGTCGCATAAACGGTAAAGCGGGGATTCAGGGATGCGTACGGGTCCTGGAAAACCATCTGGAAATCCGGGCGGCGCTTCCTGACCTCGGACGGGGAAAGGGCCGTCAGTTCCTCCCCTTCCAGGAAAATGCGGCCTTCCGTGGGTTTCTGGAGCAGCATCACCGTGCGGGACAGCGTGGACTTGCCGCAGCCGGACTCTCCCACCAGTCCCAGGATTTCTCCCTTTTCCACGGAAAGGGATACCCCGTCCACCGCCACGACGGACGCCGGTTTGCGGGAGGAGAGCATCCCCTGCACCGCAGGAAAGACGACACTCACATGATCCAGTTCCAGAAAAGCCATATCCCCACTTTAACAGGTGTTCCGGAACAAGACAAGATACCAACCGTGCCAGCTTCGTCAACATGGGCGCCGCCAGCCCTCCCGGCAGAGCAATTCATCCCGGCAGTAATAAGAACAGGGCAGCCTTCCTTTCTCTTCATGAGCCCGGAGAATCATCCTCCGGCTTGAAAGACCAGCGGAACAGCTGCACCAGCACATAAACCGCTGCATCGCCGAGAATAGCCGTTCCTCCGGCCCAAAAGCCCCCGAAAATGAAAATAAGCCCGGCCTGGGCGTCGCTCCGCAAATACCCCGGCGTGGCGACCGACCACAGCCAGTAAAAATGGCAAATGATGCCGATGATTAAAAAGGTAACCGTCTCCCACCTGTACTTCCGTCCGGTCCCCACGAAAAACCACAGCAGAAGCAGAAAATACCAGCCTCCGGACACAAGCCCGAAGAAGGGCTGCAACAGGCTTGAGGCCAACACCATGTTCCAGATGAACATGCCGATGATCACTCCCATGAGCAGGCGGAAAACCGGATCATGCTTCACCGGTTTTTCCACAAGGCCCTTCCTGTCACCCCCAGTCTCCATGAAAGCCGTTTTATCCGCACATTCCCCCGGCAGCAAGTAAAAACGCTTCCGTCCGGGCTGCCTGTATTCCCGGTCAACCAATTCCGGAGAAACGGGAAATGAACGGACTGCCCGGATTCATCCCTGTGGCAGCAACAGGACGGTAAAATAACGGCAACCCATCGTCCTGACGGCCATTGGTGACGAATCCGAATGCCGGTCACGAATGATGGATTGTTCCGTCAACAGGCGGGTTTCCTGTTGAAAGGCGGCATGGCTGCATGCGCAAGGAATAACCCATGATTCACTCATCAGGAAAACTGCCGCCCCAGGCGGGAACCAGGGATTCGGCAACATGAAAAAGAGCCGTTCCCCTTGCAGGGAACGGCTCCTGAAATTCAAATCATCCGGGCTTACGCGCCAAGCTGGTAGCGGACGAAGGAGACGACGGAGATTTCGTCGCCGAGTTCCTTGCCGACCTGCTTGAGCAGGGCGTCCACAGAGTCGGAAGGATCCTTCACGAATCCCTGGTTCAGCAGGCAGGACTGGGCATACAGGGCCTTCAGCTTACCGGGCAGGATTTTTTCCAGCAGGTGTTCCGGCTTGCCTTCCTGAATGAGCTGCTGGCGCGCGATTTCCTGTTCTTCAGCCACAAAGGCGGGGTCCAGGCTGTCGGAGCTGACGCTCTTGGGAGCGGCGGCGGCGATGTGCAGGGTCAGGTCCTTGACCAGGGCCTTGAACGCGTCGCTCTTGACGGTTTCTTCCTTGCCGGCCTTGACGGACAGCAGAACGCCGACCTTGCCGCCCATATGGATGTAGGAGGCAATGGTGCCGTTGCCGTCCACCGTCAGGCGGGCGAATTTGCGCAGGCCCATGTTTTCGCCGATGGAGCTGCACATGGCCTTGATGTACTCTTCCGTGGTGCCTTCAGGCATGGAGACCTGCAGGGCTTCCTCCAAGGTGGAGGCCTTGGAGTCCGCGAGCGCCTTGGCAACGTCGTTCACCAGGCCCTGGAACTTGTCGCCCTTGGCGCAGAAGTCCGTTTCACAGTTGAGTTCAAGGATGATGCCGCAGCAGCCGCAGGGAGCTACGACGGTGCGGATCACACCTTCCTTGGCGTCGCGGTCAGCCTTGGCGGCAGCCTTGGCGATGCCCTTTTCACGAAGGTACTTCACGGCGGCTTCCATGTCGCCGTTGCATTCGTTGAGGGCCTTCTTGCAATCCATCATGCCGGCGTCCGTCTTGTCACGGAGGGCTTTGACGAGAGCAGCAGTAATTTCTGCCATAGTTTTTCTGTTCTTTCTGAATGGGGTTTGATTAGGCATTGGCGGCGGCGCCCTTGCCTTCGTTGATGGCCTTGACGATGCAGTCAAGAATCAGACGGATGGAGCGGACGGCGTCGTCGTTGCCGGGGATCGGGAAATCAATGTCCTTCGGGTCGGCGTTGGTGTCAACCAGCACGCAGACGGGGATGTTCAGACGGTGGGCTTCGCGGATGGCGATGTCTTCATGGTCGGCGCCGATGGCCACCATGGCGTCCGGAGCGCCGCCCATGTTGCGGATGCCCTGGAGGTTGCGTTCCAGCTTCTGGCGTTCGCGGTCCAGAGCGGCCAGTTCCTTCTTGGACATGCTCTTGAACTCGGGGGTTTTTTCAATCCCTTCGAGATAGGAAAGGCGTTCGATGCTCTTGCGGATGGTGCTCATGTTGGTGAGCATGCCGCCCAGCCAGCGGTGGTTCACATAGTACTGACCAGTGGCTTCCGCAGCTTCGCGGACGGCTTCCTGGGCCTGGCGCTTGCAGCCGACGAAGAGAATCTTCTTGTTGCGGCGGGCCAGATCAGCGAGGAAGGAGCAGGCCTTGTCCAGGCACTTTTCAGTTTCTTCAAGGTTGACGATATGAATACCGGCCTTGTCCTTGAGGAGGTACTTCTTCATGCTGGGGTGCCATTTGCGGGTCTGGTGGCCCAAATGAACACCGGCTTCAACCATCTGGTTAATCAGATCATTAATCATATATGTATGTAGGTGGCTTTCCTTGCGGCAGGAAAAGCGGTTTTTGGGGACTTCGACGCTTTCTACCCCTCCGATCCCCATTGTTTAGGTTGCGCCGAATCGCGCGAGGGACGGATAATATACCGCGCGCAGCCCTTCTTGTCAAAGCATAAATCATTGATTTACGAAACCATTCCGTCATCCTCCGCACTTCCCGGCGCCCGTGCCGTTCCAGACCTTCCGGGAGGCATGCGGACACTTATCGTACAAAAAACATGAACATGCCGCAAAACGGACTTGGAAAAAACGCCGGGCGGGCGTTCCATGCGTCCGCTCCGGATGACCAAGACCCTGACAAGCGGAAATCCCGCCAAATTGATTTTCCTGTTCACCATTCCCCTGCTGATCGGCAACCTGTTCCAGCAGTTCTACAACATGGCGGACACCCTGATCGTGGGCAGGACGCTGGGTGTGGAAGCCCTGGCTGCCGTAGGCTGCACGGGAGGGCTGATGTTTTTCATCCTCGGGTTCGTGATCGGGTTCACGGCCGGCCTTGCCATCATCACGGCCCAGCGTTTCGGCGCCGGACGCAAACGGGCCGTGCGGCGCAGTTTTGCCGTGTGCATCCTCCTGAGCGCGGCGGCAACCGTCCTGCTGACGGCCGTGAGCGTCGTCTTCGCCCGCCCCGTGCTGGAACTGCTGCAAACGCCTCCGGAAATTCTGGATGCGGCCCATTCCTACATCATCATTATTTTCTGGGGAATTGGCGCGGCCATGCTGTTCAACCTCCTTTCCAACGTCATCCGCGCCCTGGGGGACAGCAGAACACCTCTCTACTTCCTGGTGCTGGCCTGCGTGCTGAATATCGCCCTGGACCTGGCGCTGATCCTGCGTTTCGGCATGGGCCCCGCCGGGGCTGCCGTAGCCACGGTCGTTTCCCAACTGGTTTCCGGGCTGCTCTGCACCATCTACGTGTTCAGGAAGTTTCCCATGCTCCGGCTCACCCGGGCGGACTGGAACATGAGCCGCCGCTACCTCTGGGCGCATATCCGCCTGGCCCTGCCCATGGGCTTCCAGGCATCCATCATCGCCATAGGCGCCATTCTCGTGCAATTCGCGCTGAACCGGCTGGGAGCCCAGGCCGTAGCCGCCTTCAGCGCCGCCCAGAAAATCGACATGGTGGCCACGCTGCCCATGATGTCCTTCGGCATCACGATGGCTACTTATGTAGCCCAGAACTACGGAGCCAGGAATCCGCTCCGCATCCGGCAGGGGGTGCTGCAGTGCAGCCTCATGTCCGTAGGATTCAGCATCGCCGTAGCCGTCGTCAACATCATCTGGGGACCGGAACTCATCAGGCTGTTTGTGGGAACGGGAGAGCGGGAAGTCGTCAGGCTGGCCCAGACCTATTTGAACATCAATGCCTCCATGTACTGGGTACTGGCCCTGCTGTTCGTATTCCGCTACACGCTTCAGGGGCTGGGGCAGAGCGTTGTGCCCACCTTTGCGGGCGTCATGGAGCTGGGGATGCGCGCCTTTGCCGCCATTATCCTGGCGCGGTACCTGGGTTTTGCCGGGGCCAGCATGGCGAGCCCCGCCGCATGGATCGGTTCCTGCGTGCCGCTCGCCATTGCCTACTTCTTCACGAGAAAGAGGCTCGCACAGTCCATGAAACAGCCCTCTCCCCCATGCTGCGGGGAAGAACGCGAATCCATACGCCAGGCGGCCTAACGGCGGGAGAAAAGCCTTTTTTACTCCGCAGCATAACGGCGGACAACGCACGGCGTCCACACCACCGGTTCCCCGATGCCCTGAATGGCTGCGGTCATGGCGCACACTTCTTCCCAGTCGTTTTCCAGCAATCCGAAGGAATTGAACTTCAGTTTATAACTTTCCTCCACGTCTTTGTAAAGGGCGTTGCACAGCCAGGAATGGAAGGAGCCGCATTCATAACCCACGATGTCGAAACCCAGGAATTCCCCGCATTCCGGTTCGTCCGCCTGCGGAGCGTTGCCGCGTTCCCGTTCCACTGCCGCGCGCATGGCCCGGTCATCTTCCTCGGCAAAGGAGATACTGACCAGTTCCAATTCTCGGCCGGAGGAGGACAATAATGAAAGCACACGGCGGGCTCCCGCCAGAGTGGGAAAATTGTCGGCTACCCAGCAGTCCATGAACTCTTCCGCCGCTTCACGCAGCTGCTGCGCCTTCTGCGGGGAAAGTCCCATGCTCCGGGGATAATCCTCCTCCGCACGTCCGTACCGGCCCCAGTCCATCTCCGGATGAAGGCGGCACAGGCAATCGCTGACGGAAAGAATGACGGAAACCGGGAAAAAGCCGGAATCCGGGGGTACATGGAAAGGCTCGATCAGGTAATAGCCGTAGACCTTCAACCCGGCGGGCAGTGTTTTTCCGTTCAATTCCATTGCCAGGGCAGTTTCCTGTCTTCTCCGCCTTCCTCTCTGCAGGAGCGGCAAAAATCCACATAGGCTTCCATGGCCCGGCGCTGGTCTGCACTGAGCAGGGCCGTAGCCTCCAAACCCCATTCCGCGAAATCCTCGGGACACGTCACCTCCATGCAGCTCCACATCCTGCGCCGCAGGTCACAGCACATGAATGCGGGGACCAGAAAACGGTAGCCCTCCGGATCCGTAAAGCACAGGGCCGTAAAGCAGTGATTCAGCATCGCGGCCGTCAGTTTTGTCCAGTCGTGCCGTTCATCACTGTCCGCCAGTCCGCGAAAAACCTCCCCGAATCCCTCCATATCCCTGTAATCCGCCTGGAGCAGCCCTATTCCGTTCCCCAGTTCCACCCCGGCAAACGCCTTGGCGATCTGCTCAATGACGGGAGCCGCTCCTTCGCGCATTGCCCCGTATTCCGGTATTCGTTCCAGTTCCTCCTGCGTCTCTTCAAATTGGCGCAGATACCATGCCCGGACATCTTCCAGATTCGCCATGTCCGGCCAGTCGGATTTTTTTTCCGCACCTCCTTCCGGCTCCGCCGGCCGGGACGCGTGCTCCGCCTGCAAATAAAACGTGCCGAAGGGCGGCAGTATCTTCACCTCCTTGCCGAACCTGGCCGCCAGCTCCGGAGAAGGCATGTCCTCCCTCATGTGCTTGCCTTCCCCGATCAGGAATGGAAGAACAAGCACCTTCTTTCCCTTCAGAGAAGGAAGAACCTCTTCCACGGAAGGAGAAACGCCGAAGTACGCCAGCGCCATCTCCGTTCCCTTCGGCAGCCATACTTTTGAATGTTCCAGAAAATCGGACGGTTCCGGGGGCAATTCCCTTCCCGTCACGCCGTGGGCCACCACCAGCAGGGAAGCGCCATGCTCCAATTCCTTCTCCAGGGATTTCCACACGCCAAGGTTCCATGTACGCTCCGCTCCCCATACGGGCCGGAATTCCAGAGCCGGGGACAAGCCGCGCTCCGCATACAGGGAACGCAGCAATTCCGGCAGGGTTTCCGTCACCGTTCTGCCGCTCTGCATGAAAACGGGATAAACCCAGACCACGCCGTCGCCGGGAGGAAGCTCCGCAAATTCCAGGTCGCGGAAGGATGCCTGCCAGACAAAGTCGCTCGCTCCCTTCACGTCTTCCGCCACTTTCTGCCGCAGCCGGGCCCCCGCCTCATCATAGGAGACGCATAACTTGTAAATTTTTCTCGGCATGTCGGTAAGACCCCGGCGGGGCAATGGCGTTCATCCCCCGGCGTCATCAGTGGAACGGGAAGGAGGCGGATGATTCGCCGTTTGTAGCAGAAACGCCGGATTCAGGCAATACCATACCTCTTCTTTCACCTTCCTTCCGTTTCCCGTATCCGGCCCCCGGCACACAGGCATGAAAAATCCTGTTATTGCGCACGCCGTCATGGAATTACGCACTCCCGCAAAAAATACTCCGGGCGGGACGGCCCCCGGAGGCCGAATCTCCCGCCGGAGGCAGGATAGCGGCTTGACCGGAGAGGCCGGAACAGTCATGATAGAGGGACATACAGGTTTCCGTCTTATGTCGTTTTATATTCAATCCGTTGAAATCGGCGGCCCCCGGCCGTTCTACCTTCTGGGCCCCTGCTCCCTGGAATGCGAATCCTTTGTCTGGGAAATGGCCCGCTCCATCAAGTCCATCGCTGAAAAGATGGACGTGCCGCTGATTTTCAAGGCATCCTACGACAAGGCCAACCGCACCTCCGTCACCTCCTTCCGCGGACCGGGCGTGAAGGAAGGCTGCCGCATCCTGGCGGAAATAGGGAAAGAACTCAATCTCCCCATCGTCACGGACGTTCACACCGCCCAGGAAGCGGAGATAGCCGCCGAATACGTGGACCTGCTCCAGATTCCCGCCTTCCTGTGCCGCCAGACGGACTTGCTGGAGGCGTGCGCCAAAAGCGGGCGCGCCGTGAACATCAAGAAAGGCCAGTTTCTGGCCCCGTGGGATACGGTAAACATTGCGGAAAAAATGAGGGCTTTCGGCTGCGACAGGTTCATGATGTGCGAACGCGGCACCACCTTCGGCTACAACAACCTGGTGGTGGACATGCGGTCCCTGTACTGGATGAAGCAGGAAGGCTTCCCCGTGGTGTTTGACGCCACGCACGCCGTCCAGCGTCCCGGCGGCCTGGGCGGGACGACGGGCGGAGACAGCGAACTGGCTCCCGTTCTGGCTTCCGCCGCCATGGCGACGGGCAGCGTCGACGGCGTGTTCATGGAAGTGCACAAGGATCCGTCCAAGGCGCTTTCCGACGGTCCCAACCAGATCCCCCTCCACCTGCTTGAAGGCGTGCTGAAACGCCTCCAGGCCATTCATCAGGCAGTCCGGTCATGCTGAAACCATTATCCACATGTGCGCTGGCGTCCTTCATGTTCTGCATGACGGCCTCCGCGGGCACTGCCCTGCCGGAGGAAACTCCGCTGGCCGGGGTGGATAAGAAAATGCCCATGCTGGAGCTTCTCCCCGTGGGCAGCACGCTGACCAAAGTCAGCGTGACCGAATACGCAGGGCCGCGTCTTTCCCTGCTGATGACCGCCTCCAGCATGACGGTGGTCGCTCCCCAGGAAGCCGCAGGAAAAACGCTGAACATTTACCTGTATGGAAAAAACAGCCAGGTTACGCACCTGTTTTCCGGTGACGCCTCCTACTTCCTGGACAGGAAACTGGTCGTCTCGCGCACGGAAACCACCATCCGGGAGGAAAATTTCTCCGCCCGGGGTGCAGGGCTTTATCTGGATACGGAAACCAGGCGGGGTATCCTGCTGGGCCCCGGCAAGACCATTATTCACGTAAAAAATCTCAACAAGTAACCGCCACCTTACCATGATCCGAATTCTCACCGTGCTGGCTCTGGCCGGAGGCTTTGCCTGCGGCGCATCCGACATCCCCTCCCACATCGTCCAGCCTCTGCCCAAGGAGCTGGACCCCATGCTTGAGCCCGCCTTCCAGCCTCCGGCGAACATCGTGCGCCCCCTGACTGCGGAAGAAACGGCCCAAAGGGAAAAAGACCTGGCCCCCATCCCTTCCGCCCCCCTGACGGAAGACGGAGAGAAAGCCCTCTCCGCTTCCAATGCCCAGGACGCTGAAGTGGACGAACAACTCAACGGATTCCGGCAGAAATACAATGTTTCCATTCACGCCACCCCCGCGGAGGTCACGACCGCGCCCTCCGATTCCGCGACCGAGAAAACCGACAAGGGGACTCCCACGGAAATAACGTACGACGACGGCCTGTATTTCGACATGGAGCAGGGGCTGCTGGTGTACATGAAAAACGTGCATGTCCGCAATCCGGAATTTTCCCTGGACTGCACCGGCCCTTTGAAAATCTACCTGCAGTATGTGGAAAAGAAGGGCAAGAAGAAGCCTTCCGACCGCAGGAAGGAAGAAGGAAAGGAAATTGACAAATCCGGCCCCGTGCTGCCCAACGACGGCAATTTCGACTTCAATTCCATCAAAAAAGTCACGGCCTCCGGCAACGTCGTGCTGCGTTATACGGACAAAGACGGGAACCTCTGCACGGCAAAGGCGGAAAAGGCCACTTACGATGCCAATACCGGGGAAATCATTCTGGCGGGCAACTATCCTTCCCTTTCCCGCGGCGGCTCCATCTTCAAGAGCAAAACCAGGAACGGCTTCATCCGCGTGTACGGGAACGGGAACGTTTACATCCCCCAGGGGGGCGAATCCTCCATCCGGGATCTGGACAAGCAGCTCTCCGAACGGAAACAACAAAAACCCGCCCGCAAGCCGTGACCGACTCTTCCTCCCACTATCTGCTGAACGCCGAAGGAATCTGCAAAACCTACAAGACCCGGACCGTCGTGGACCAGGTCAGCCTGAACGTGGGCCACGGGGAAATCGTGGGGCTGCTGGGACCGAACGGAGCGGGCAAGACCACCTCCTTTTACATGGTGGCGGGGCTGGTGCGGCCGGACGAAGGCCGCGTGATATTTGCCGGAGAGGACATCACGGAACTACCGATGAACCTGCGCGCCCGGCGCGGCATGGGCTATCTGCCGCAGGAGGAATCCATCTTCCGCCGGCTTTCCGTGGAAGACAATCTCATGGCCATTCTCCAGACGCGCAAGGACATGACGGCCAAACAGCAGAAAGACCGCGCCCAGGAACTGATGGACCGCTTCGGCATCGCCAAGCTGCGCCGCTCCATGGCCATCCAGCTTTCCGGCGGCGAAAAGCGCCGCCTGACCATAGCGCGCGCCCTGGCGACGAATCCGAAACTGCTGATGCTGGACGAACCGTTCAGCGGCGTGGACCCCATTGCCGTTTCCGACATCCAGAAAATTGTCATGGAGCTGAGCGACAGGGACGGGCTTTCCATCCTGATTACGGACCACAACGTGCGGGAAACCCTGCATATCGTGGACCGCGCCTACATCCTGTTTGAAGGAAAAGTAATCAAGCACGGCTCTTCCGAGGAAATCGCCAACGACCCCATCGCCCGCAAGCAGTACCTGGGCGACCAGTTCCGCATGTAAACCGCACGTTCCGCTTCATCTTCCATGTCCGCCCCCCAGAACACGATCGCCCTTGTTTTCGACTACGACCAGACCCTGAGCCCGTCCTACATGCAGGACCAGGCCATTTTCCCGGAGTTCGGCATCTCCCCGGAGGAATTCTGGACCAGGTGCAACGCCACCGGAGAACGGGAAGGATGGGACGGGGAGCTGATCTACATGAAGAGCCTGCTGGACGCCCTTTCCCTGGACCGCGTCAGCAATGCGCGGCTGACCCAGCTCGGCGAGCGCCTCACCTTTTATCCCGGACTGCCGGATTTTTTTGAATCGTTCCCGTCCATGACCCTGTCCCCCCTCCATGCGGACCTGGGCATCAACATTGAATATTACATCATCTCTTCCGGATTGAAGGCCCTGATTGACGGGTCCGCCCTGCGTCCCTACTTCAAGGCCGTCTTCGGCTGCGAATTCAGCGAGGTGAACGGCCACATCGATTTTCCCAAGCGGGTCATCTCCCACACCACGAAGACGCAGTACCTGTTCCGCATCAACAAGGGAATGCTGGACTACGACCAGGACGTAAACGACCACATGCCGGAAGACATGCGCCCGATTCCCTTCGCCAACATGATTTACATCGGGGACGGCCCCACGGACGTCCCCTGCTTCACCGTCATGCGCAGAAACGGCGGCCACGCCGTAGCCGTTTACAATCCGGAAGACCAGACCGGGCGCAGTTTCCGCAAATGCTACAACCTGGCTTCCAATTCCGACCGCGTGAACTTCATCGCCCCGGCGGACTACAGGCCCGGCAGCCATCTGACCCGTGTGCTGGCCGGCATGGTCACGGACATCGCCAACGGCATCGTTCGCCGCCGGGACCGGGCCCTGGCGGATTCCTGCGTCTCCGCACCCTCCTTTTCCAAATAACATGCATCCAGCGCATTTATTCCTTACCTGACATGAACAAGCATTTCCACTTTCTGGGCATCTGCGGCACCGCGATGGGGGCCGTAGCCGCCGCCATGGCGCGCCGGGGCTACACCGTCACCGGGTCCGACGCCAACGTGTACCCCCCCATGTCCACCTTCCTGGAACAGGAAGGCATCACGCTGTTTGAAGGCTACAGGGCCTCCAACATTCCGGCGGAAGCGGACGTCATCGTCATCGGCAATGCCATGAGCCGCGGCAACGAGGAAGTGGAAGCCGTGCTTCAGCGCCGCCTGCGCTACCTTTCCCTGCCGGAAACGATGAAGGAATACTTCCTGCGCGGCAAGCGCAACTACGTGGTGACCGGAACGCACGGCAAGACCACCACGACCTCCATGCTCGCGTGGCTGATGGAGGATTCCGGAATGAACCCCAGCTTCATGATCGGCGGCATCGCCCGCAACCTGGGCCGCGGCGGCCGCTTCACGGATTCCGACTTTTCCGTGCTGGAAGGGGACGAATACGACACGGCCTTCTTCGACAAGCGTTCCAAATTCCTGCACTACCTCCCGGAACTCGTAGTCATCAACAACATCGAGTTCGACCATGCGGACATTTACAACTCCCTGGAGGAAATCAAGCTCAGCTTCAGACGCCTGACCCAGATCATCCCCCGCAACGGGCTGGCGCTGGTCAACGCAGACGATCCCAACTGCCTGGATGTGGCGAAGGGCGCGCCCTGCCCCGTCAAGACGCTGGGCTTTTCAGACAGTTCCAACATCCGCATCCTGGACGTGGAAACCTCCACGGACGGCAGCCTCTTCACGCTGGAAGGCACCCGCTATTACGTGCCCATGATCGGGGAATTCAACATCCGCAACGCGGCCATGGCCATCGCGGCCGCCCAGTTCGCGGGGCTGAGCGTCAAACAGCTTGCGGGTTCCCTGGCCCGGTTTGAGGGCGTCGCGCGCCGGCAGGAAGTCAAGGGAGTTGTGAACGGCATTTCCGTCGTGGACGACTTCGCGCACCACCCCACGGCCATCAAACAGGCCATCCTGGGTCTGCGCCAGCGTTACCCGGAAGCCCGCATCTGGGCCGTTTTCGAACCACGCTCCAATACCACGCGCCGCAACATCTTCCAGAACGAGCTGGCCCTGGCGCTCGCCACGGCGGACTTCCCCGTGGTCGCCGCCGTGGACCATCCGGACAAGGTGGCACTGGCGGACCGCCTGGACCTGTACAAACTTTCCGGCGACCTGGCCGCGCTGGGCAAGGATGCCCTGATCGGCGGGCATGCGCAGGAAATCGTAGCCGCCGTCTGCAAGAAAGCCCAGCCGGGAGACGTTATTCTGGTTATGAGCAACGGCGGCTTTGAAGGCATCCATTCCAAACTCCTGGAGGCTTTGCAAGACTGACCCCTTCACCATTCTCCGCCAATGAAAAACGCATCCACCATCACCGCTTTCATCATCAGCTTCCTGGTCGTGGGCAGCCTGGCCCTGGTCTTCCTGTTCATGAACCGCCAGGAGGAGGAATCCGAACAGCCCCCCCCTGCGGCAACTACGGAAGAGCCGGCGCGCCAGACCGTGACGCCCCAGCCTACCGTGGACCCGCTCACCAGGGACGACATTGAAAAGCAGACCGCCACTCCGGCAACACTGGTCAACCTCAGCTCCCCCCAGACGCTGGCGCAGGCCATTGCCAAAGTAATCCAGGACAGGGACCTGAACACGCTGAAGGCCCTGGAAGTGCAGCAGGCCGTCACGGAAGCGCAGAGCCGCACCATCCGGGAACTCATGGAGGCGCGCCACGTGCGCCTGTCCTCCCCCGGCATCACCAGCATCGGCGCCAACAACCAGGGAACCAATCCCACCGCCAGATATACTCTCAACTTCAGCAGCGGCGCCCGCGGCTACCTGGACATGAAGCGCAACGACAAGCAGCAGTGGACGCTGAACACCCTCACCCTCCCCAGCAAGCAGGATCTGGCCAAGGACAAGGCGGCCCCCATGGTCATGAACGACCCGATGGGCATCGTCAGCTCCTTCATGGATGCCGTGGCCAAGGCGGATTTCCGCGGGGCCCGGAAATTCGTGGACGGCTCCAAAGTGCAGGACGCCACCGTGGCGGGCCTGTGCATCCTGTTTGAAGAAGGCACCTTCCGCCTGCGGGACGACGCCCCCATCAAAACCGCGTATGAGGCGGACACCAACGCGGGGTTCTTCGTGCATCTGCAGGACGCCCAGGGCCGGAAAGCCGGCAACGTGGGCCTGACCGTAGCGAAAACGGACGGCCAATGGCTTATTGCGGAAGCTTCCCTGGACAGCATGCTGGAAGCCTACACCAAGCGGCAGGGCGCCGGAGACGATTTCTTCATCCCCATCGTGAAAAACCCGCAGGGCGGAGATTCCCTGGCCCTGTTCTTCGGGTTCAATGAAGATGCGCTCTCCAAGCGTTCCGCACGCCAGCTCCAGATTGTGGCGGAAGCCATCAAGATGGACGGCGGCAAAAAGCTGGAAATCAGCGGCCACACGGATGACGTGGGCAGCGAACGCTACAACCAGGGGCTCTCCGAACGCCGGGCCGCCGCCGTGAAGGCGCAGCTCATTGAATTCGGGGTGCCGGCGGACCGGATCGTCACCAGGGGATTCGGCAAATCCCAGCCGCGCCGCACTTATTCCACCAACGCGAACGACGAGGAACGCGACGAGGCCCGCAAGGAAAACCGCCGCGCAGAAATGTATCTGGACTTTTAAAGAGGCGGCCGGAGAATGGAGGGCACAGCCTTTCAAAAATTCCCCGCCGCCACCATCCGACCGCCAGCCGCAGAAACTACATGGCCCGCCGCTACGTCATCAAGCAGGACTCCGCTCCTTCCGCCCCCATTTCCGGGATCGACTACCACGCGACCCTGAATGAAGAGCAGTATGCCGCCGTTTCCTCGGAACCGGGGGCGGCGCTCGTCATTGCAGGCGCGGGCTCCGGAAAGACGCGTACGCTGACGTACCGCGTGGCGTGGCTTCTGGACAACGGCACGGACCCGTGGAACATCCTGCTGCTCACCTTCACCAACAAGGCCGCCAGGGAAATGACGGAACGCGTGCGCGCCCTGATTCCCATCGACCTCTCCCGCCTGTGGAGCGGCACCTTCCATTCCATCGCCAACCGCATTCTGCGCCAGCATGCGGACTACCTGGGCTACACGCCGGCCTTCACGATCATGGACTCGGACGACCGCAAATCCATGATCAAAAGCATCGTGAAGGCCCTCAAGCTGGACGAGAAATCTTCCCGCTTCCCGAAGCCGGAAGTGCTCTCATCCCTTTTCAGCCTGGCGGACAATGAAGGCGCCGGCATTCAGGAAACGCTGGAAAACGCCTATCCCTACCTCTCCAACCATCTGGACGCCATTCTGGACGTGCATGAACAGTACGTCCTCCGCAAGCAGGAAACCAACAGCATGGACTTTGACGACCTGCTGCTCAACGTCGTGCGCCTCTTCCAGGAGCAGGAACACCTGCGCGCCCTGTACGGCGCGCGCTTCCACCACATCCTGGTGGACGAATACCAGGATACCAACTACCTCCAGAGCCGCTTCATCGACATGCTGGCCCGGGAGCACGGCCAGCTCATGGTCGTGGGAGACGATGCCCAGAGCATTTATTCCTGGCGCGGCGCGGACATGGAGAACATCCTCAGCTTCACGACACGCTACCCGTCGGCGAAAACCTTCAAGATAGAAACCAACTACCGCAGCGTGCCGGAAATCCTGGAACTTTCCAATGCGGCCATTGCCGCCAACGAGATGCAGATTGAAAAACGCCTGCGTTCCGTGCGTCCCACCGGGGAAATGCCGCCCGCCCTCGTGCCGCTCAATGATGACCGGATGCAGGCCAAATTCATTTCCCAGCGCATCCGGGACCTTATTGAAGAAGGCACGGACCCCAACGAAATAGCCGTGCTCTACCGGGCGCACTTCCACAGCATGGAATTGCAGATGGAACTGACGCGCAGTGAAATACCCTTCCGCATCACCAGCGGCATCAGGTTCTTCGAGCAGGCGCACATCAAGGACGTGGTGGCCTTCATGCGCTTCGTCGTCAATCCGCGGGACGAGCTGTCCTTCCGCCGCATGGTCATGCTCCTGCCCGGCATCGGCCCCGGCATGGCGCAAAAACTCTGGGCGCGCTGGGCCGCATGCCCGGAAAGCAGGGCGGAAACGCCTCCGGAATCCTTCTCCGCCCTGATGATGGAATTCCCGGTTCCCGCCAAGTCCAAGCCGGGATGGATGCAGCTCTGCTACACGCTGGACGAGCTGGCTCCCGGCGGGAAAACAGCCAATCCGGCCTCCATGCTCGTCTCCATCAATGAAGCCGTTTACGACGAGTACATGCAGTCCGCCTTTGAAAACTACGACCAGCGCAGGCAAGACCTTCTGCACCTGGCCGGGTTTTCCGAAAGGTTCGACTCCGCGGAAGATTTCCTGTCCCAGCTTTCCCTGCTGGGCAATACGGATGACGAAAGCGCGGCGGCCGACCTTTCCGGCGGGGCGGTCACCCTATCCACCATCCACCAGGCCAAGGGGCTGGAATGGTCCGTCGTCTTCCTGATCGGCCTGTGCGACGGCATGTTCCCGCACCAGCGCGTCATTGACGACGGCGACCTGGCCGGGCTGGAGGAAGAACGCCGCCTGTTCTACGTAGGCATCACTCGCGCCAAGGACCAGCTTTACCTGACCTATCCGCGCTGGAACTGCCGCGCCCAGGGAGGCACCTTCATGCAGATGCCTTCCCGCTTTCTGGACGAAGTCCCCGCCGCGCTGGTGGAGGAATGGGAGGTGGAATAATCCGGACGGCCCTCATTCCTTCTCTGCCAAACGCTCTTCCACCTCTTGCATGAATTGGCCGCTCATCCCGGCATTGCGGACAAGCTGGCGGATTTCCTCCGCATCCTCCGGCCCTTTGCCATATCCGTAACGGATATGTGAAAAAAAGTCCGTACGCACTCTGTCCCGGATCAGATCCAGCTCCAGTTCCATGCGCCGCAAGGGAGGCAGCTCGTCATTCCATCGGCCCCCCCATTGGGAAGTGGGCTTTCTCTGCATATCCACCAGTTCCTGCGGAAGAAAGCGGGAGGCCACCCTGAGCAGGCTCAAATAAGTTTCCGTCTTTCTCCGCCGGTCAACAGGAAGTTCCTTCCCGAGTTCCCAATCACGCGTGATATCATCCAGGCTGACACAGGCGGTGTGTAAATCGTCCATCTGCCCCTCTTTTTCAAATGCTACAAGTTTTTCATGAAAAAGCTCTTCCTTCTTATCCAGCCTTTGTTGAAACAGAGCGGCTATGGCTGTTTCCAAAGGGCTCCCTTCAGAACGTTCCAGGATATATCTCCACGCTAAAAATCCTTCCTGATTATCCGCGATGGAGGTGCTTACAGTTTCCATCACAGCCGCCTGGAAAGACGAGCCAAAACCCTCCTTCCCGAAATTCCCGCTCTTGTGCATGGCTTTCAACAAAGAAAATTGGAGACCCAGCTTTTCCACAAGACACCCTAAGGAGAGCTGCAGTATATTTTCTGATGTTCCGCCCATTCGTCAATGGCGGCTGCTATCCGTTCCGGACTGCCCCTTCCCTTTTCTCTTAATTGATCAAGATCTTTACGCAAATTGCGGCCGTCAAACCGATGTTTGAAATACATCAGGAATTCGGGTTCCGCGCCCATTCCTTCCGCAAGCTTCAAAAATTTCTGCTGTGTTTCCCTGGATTTTTCATACTCCGATTCCACCTTGTAGCTCAGATCTGAAAATATTTCCGCGTGCAGACCGTACAGCAATTCCTGGGCTCCTTCGTCATACTCTTCCTTCCGACCCTCCTCCGGTATTTTAAATACCAAATTCACTTCCTCCCGCCTCTCATGGGAAGGACCCAGGCGTTTTTCCAAAATGAAAAGCAGGCGCAGCCAGGAGGCTGTTTTGAAATCCAGTATTCCCGGGATATTCTTATGCCGCTGATAATCATGATGCAGTAAAGACTCAATCAACCGGTCTGCCTTTTCCAAACCTCCTCTGGAAAAATTCTCGTCCAGAAGCAGAAGGCTGTCCTCAATCCTTTTCTTTTCCATCTCCAGAATACGCTGGCATTCGTCATGAATATATGACGCGCGGGCCTTCAATCCATAGGCCGCCAGCCACCATCTGGCCTCCTGCAAATAGAAACGGGAATCGCCGCACGTGCACCTGATGTTCTTCATCATTTTTTCTTCCAGATCACGCCTTATCCGTTCGCCGTCCGGCCACGACGTTTCCATGGCGACGATGCGGTTAAGCCGCAGCCAGCGTTTCAACTGGAAAAAGGTGGATGACTCATTTCCCCACAATACTTTCCGGCATTGTTGAAACGCTCCGATCAAAGCGTCCGCGGCCTGCATGTCCTTCCTGTCTTTTGTTTGTGAAAAACGGTCAATCGCTTCATCAATATCCTTGCGTGCGCAGACATCCCGCAGATTGTCCCTGAAATCGTCATTCATCCCCAACATTTCCGCCGTGTGCAATAATTTCTGCCTGGACGCCTGGTCCATGAACTCGACAGATTCAATCCGCGTAAAAACGTTCCAATAGGCATCCGTCAGTTTATCCTGCACCTTTTTCTTCAGGTCCGCTCCACGGCTTTTCCTGATATTTTCCCGGCTGGCAATCAGATATTGCCTGCGGGATTCCGGCTCCTGGAGACTGTCCGGAGCCTGACCGGAAAACGCCATGCCGTCCTTCCCCACAGGAGGTGGCGGATCAATGTTGCTGAACGCGACATCCTCCTCCAGAAAAAGGGGATCCCGGGCATATTCCAGAAAATGCATGTACTGCAAGCAGCTTATCATTTCCCGCAGCCTTTCTTCCGGCGCAGGCTTGTCCAGGCAATTGAAGTCTTTGTCCGGCATCCAGTTCACATCCGTCTGCATCCAATTCTGGAGAAAGGTGAAAAATTCCTTCTCCACTCTTTCCGCAAGGGCCAAAAGCTCCTCTCGTTCTTCCGGGGATGGCTTGCCGGAATACGCGGAGCGGATATAGCCCATGACGGCCACCCTGGTCTGAAAACGAAGCACCCGGAGTCCGGACTGGATATAATCGTAAAGATAGGCGCTTCCCACCTTGGCGGGAACAGGGCGCGGGGCTTTTTCCGGCACGTTTTTTTCCCTTGATTCCGCCAGAATACGGTACCTTCCCGGAAGGTAGCCGGCATCCACGGACTCTGTGATCATCCAGAACAGGCGGAAGTAGGTCTGAAGTTTGTACCTCCGGATTTCCGGCGCCGCATTCCCCTGCCCGTCACGGTCGTCCAGACCTTCCAGCTTCTCCAGCACCTTGTCCAGATGACCGGGCACCATCGACCGGTCAAACAGGCTCATATTTTCCTCGATGGCCTGTGTGGCCCGTACATGCGCCGCACATTCCCTCCCCATGCAGGCATTTTAATTGAACACACCAAAAGAGAGCCCGTAAAAAATGCCATCAATGCGCATATAATTTTCATAATCAATAGTATAGTTGTTTTGTAAAGAAATCTTCATCTGTTACGGGTTAAAACGAATTTCTTTCCGGAGCCATCATGAAAACATCGTCATGAATGACACATGGTAAATATAAATGCAATCATTTCATTGTTAAATATTTTAAATACCCGTTCCAACAAAACCCTCCTTGTCATCCTGCTGAACATGTGCCCGCAGGGATCATCTAAAATGCTGGACGCCGTGATTGTCACGAATGCGTAACCACCTAATCATTAAACAAATAAAAAAAGCATGAAATTAAGACTCCCACAGATGTTGCTGGCAGCGGTCATCGCCTGCCTCGGCAGTTTCTCAGTTGCCACAGCGGCTGACTACACTGCAAACAGCGCCGATTCGCTGGTGACAGCCTGGAACCAGGCTGCCGCTTCCAATGAAGCGTCAACCATCACCATCACCGTTCCTGCCGATTCAGACAACATTACGCTGACACAGGAACAGAAGGCCCAGCTGGCGGCCATCTCCGGTACGGGAAGCATCACCGTCCAGATGACTGATGCAAGCGGCAAACTGGTCAATTTCAATTACGACCTGGTCAACGAACAGGTCAAATTCAACGACATTACGCTGAGCGAACCTGCGGACAGCGCCAATGACATCGTTGTCACCAACGCCTCGAACACCACCATTGACGGCCGGAACATTTCCATCGTGGGATCTGAAGACCCCAGGGCCCCCAAGGTTTTCGGCACGGCCATCAAATCCACGAACGGCCAGGTGAACGTCGGCGACAACGTTGCCATTGATCAGACCATCACGGTAGACGGCGTAGCCACCACTACGCAGGATCCGGTGACTCCTCCCACAGGCCAGGCCTATACGAAAACGACTTCTTCCTCTTATCAGGACTCCAATGAAGTAGCCGTACAACTGGGCAACAATGTGTCCCTGGAGGATGCCGTCACGGCCACCGGACAGATCACCAGCGATCCGGATTCCAAGGTTACGCTGAAAGGAGACGTGACTTCCAACGCGGGAATCGGTTCCGTAACGGCGGAAGGATTCGACGCTTCCGGTACCCAGACGAGCAAAACCGTCACGGAATCCATGGACAGCAGCGTTTCCGGCGGCATCGTGCTCGGTGAAACGACTGCGGGAGCCATCACGATCAAAGCCAACGGCGGCCACATCTCCCTGGGAGACAACACCGTTCTGGACGGCACCACCGTTCAGGCTGACTCCGTCGATCTGACCAAGACCGTTTACAACAATACGGACGGCTCCTGGGGCACCGTGGACGGCACTCCCGAAGTGCTGGATACCATCGAAGGCAGCATCGCCCTCGGCCAGAATACCACGGTTAAGGGAAATGCCACCCTGACGGCTGACGACAACATTGCCATCGGGGAAAACAGCCTGATCACCGGCAATTCCGCCGCTGACGGCATCGTAACGGCAGGTGGAGAAATCACCCTCGGCAACGGTACGCAGGTGCTGAACAACACCGCCACCAACGCCGACAAGGCCGCTATCAACCTGGCGGACGGCCAGACGCTGAACATCGGTTCCAACACCGTTCTTTCCGGCAATACGGCCAACGGCGTGAGCGGTTCCGTTCATGCGGGCGTAAACACCCAGATCAACGTATTCACGGACGCCGGCGCCTACACCTACATCAGTGACGGCATCGCTACCGCTACTCCCACCGCATCCACCGCGGACGCAGTCTCACGGGCCGCCGACCAGGCCGCCGTGATGACCAAGACCGGAGCCGGCACCCTTGTGTACGGCGGCACGGGCGCTACGGACACCTTTGGAGGCACCTACCAGCAGCTTGAAGGCAACCTGATCATCGGGAACGCCACCTTCGGCACGCCGGACGCCACCACCGGAAGAGTTGCAGGTCCTGAATCCATCAACTCCGCCGTCATGGGCACGGACACCACCGTATATGACATCCGGACCGGCAGCGTGACTCTGGCCCAGGATTCCACGATGAAGGGGGCTTCCGCCACTTTCAGCGGTGATTCCACCCTGCTTCTGAGCGACGGCTCCGTTCTCGACTTCGGCACCCCGGCCACCTTCACGGACGATTCACGCGTAGGCATCCAGGTTTCCGACTCCGAAGGCAATTCCGTTCCGATCTCCCAACTCAAAAAGGGTACGGAAAGCGTAACAGTGACGCTGAACGGCACGGATATTTCCGGACGTCTGCAGAATGGCCTGTTCCTGACCACCACCATGGCTCCCGGAACGGTTGACGGCACCACCACCATCACCCAGAACATGAGGGGCATTGACGGTGTCATGTCCGGTTACAACGGCAACGTTTACACCACGGCCGTCGGTCTGGAAAACAACCGCCTGAACGCGGTCGCCGGTTCTCCCGCCGCCGAGTTCTACGAAGAACTGTTCCGGGCGACAAATGCCGACCAGGCTGCCCACATGATTCAGTCCGTGAGCGGTGAAAACATCGTGAACTTCACCTGGGCTGCAAGCCGCACCCTGAGAAGCTTCGCCGACCTGGGCCGCATCCAGTCCGCCGCCTCCATGGCGCGCCAGACGGAAGACACCATTGAAGTGGTGGACGCCAAGGGCTCTCCGATCGCCCGCAAGACGATTGCCAAGGGCAACGGCAATATCTGGGTAGGCGGCATGGGCATCTGGGACGACCAGGACGCCCGCGGAGGAGTTTCCGGCTACAAGTACAATGCCGGCGGCTATGCCGTGGGTATTGACTACAAGGCCGCACAGGGTTCCCTGATCGGCATCGCGGCCGGCCAGAGCTTCGGCGACATCAAGGACAAGTCGAACTTCGGTTCCGACTATGACGTCGACTCCTTCCTGGCCATGATCTACGGACGCATGCATCCCTTCAGGGAAAGCAAGTTCACCCTGGACGGCTACGGCGCCTACGGACGCTCCAAGTTCAAGGGCAATTCCTACATCATGGGTTCCGACCTCAACGGCAACGTCGATTCCGACACCTTCAGCGGCGGCCTGTACGCCACGTGGACGGAACGCTTCGCCCTCGGCAAGGCTTACGTGACGCCCTACACCGGGATTGAATTCATGACTTCCGAGCTCAAGGGGTTCTCTGAAAGTGGTCCTTATGGACGCACCTTCGACCACGCCCGGGCCCAGAACTGGACCATTCCGGCCGGCATCACCATCGCCCGCGCCTATCAGACGGACGGCGGCACCACCATTACCCCGGCCCTGACGGTAGCCGTGGCCCAGGATGTGAGCCGCATGAATCCCAAATCCAATGTCACCGGGCCTCTGGGCGCATGGAACGTACGCGGCGTCAACATGGGCCGCACGGCATTCCGCCTGAACGCCGGCATTGACGTGCTCTTCTCCAGCAACTGGGGAGCCCGCGTCTGCTACCAGTTCGAGACCCGCAACAAGCTGACCGCCCACGGCATCAACGGCGCCATCAGCTACACTTTCTAAGTACGACGGCGTTTCAACGCATGCTTTTACTTGGTTATGGTAGGCCCTTTCCCGCCTTGTGCGGGAAAGGGTTTTTCCATGCCCGCGCAGCCACTTTTTCATGTTCCTGCTCTTGTATGTTTTAAAAAAGATAAAATATTGTTTCCTGCGGATTCTCAATCCGGCTTTATAGTTAAGTTAATTGTTAAACATTTATTTGGAGAATGTTATAAATTAAAAGAAGCTTATTGAAAACTTCCTTCCTTTCTTTTTAAAAGCAGGAATGATTTCTTTTAAGGGGTTCTTTAAAAAATATTTGAATTGACGCCGGATTGAGAATCCGTTACATCCGCCTCGTTGAACTATTTATTGGAAATGAAATTATCTGCATTTTGTGTTTTTTGCTGCATGCTGGGCGGTATCTCCCAGGCAGCCACCTATGTCTGGAGCGGAGCGGCCAGCAACGGGATTTACGGAGATTCCGGCAACTGGACGGTAAACAGTTCCCCGAATGGCTATTATCCCCAGCACAGCGTCAATGACGATGCCATCATTGGACAGAATGCGGGCACCATTACCTGGTCAACCGACCAGGATTTTTTCGGCGCCACCAACACCATCCAGATCGGTTCCGGAAGCACATTGGTCTGCAGCACGTCCGTAGGAGATCTCAATGTCAACTCCATCACCCTGGAAGGCAATGCCCACTTGGTTTTTGAATCAACGAACGCCTTGGGGCTGGGCCGCGACTTTACTCTCAACTTCGGAACGTTTACCGCCTCGGAACACGGTTCGTGGACCGCTACTGACATCACCGGTTTCTGGACCAATCACCACTCCGTCCATTTCACCGGAACGCTGGACATGAACAGCCTGACCGGAAGCGGCACCATTGAACTCGCCAGCATCACATCCGACCAGAGGGGGGGGCCCCTGACGCTGGATCTGAGCGGCCTGAACATTGCCAGCACCTCTCAGGTACAGGCAAACGTCACCCAGGTCACGGAAAACGGCGTTACCAAAGTAATTATCAATTATGAAACCGTCCCTGAACCCGCCACTTTTTCCCTGGAAATTCTCGGGTTGGGAAGCTTGCTGCTGAGACGCAGAAGAAAATAACCACCGTTTACCCGGTAATCCATTTTGCCCGGCTTTTCCCCAGGGAAAGCCGGGCTTTTGATTTTCTCCGCTCCGCGGAAAGACGACTTACCTTCAGGATTGCAGGTTCCATGTGCCTCACGGCTGGAAACGGCGGCACGGACTGTCACGTGAACGTTAAAACTCGCAATTCCGCGGCGTGCGGGCAAACGGCAGCACGTCCCGGATGTTCGTTACGCCCGTGATGAACATCAGCAGGCGTTCAAATCCGGCTCCGAATCCGGCGTGGGGAACGGAACCGTAACGGCGCAGGTCGGCATACCAGCGGTAGGCTTCCTCGTTCATGCCCTGCCGCTTCATGTTTTCCAGCAGAATGTCCAGCCGTTCCTCGCGCTGGCTTCCCCCCACGATTTCGCCGATTCCGGGAACCAGCACATCCATGGCGGTGACGGTCCTGCCGTCGTCATTGAGGCGCATGTAGAAAGGTTTGATCTCCTTGGGATAATCGTACACGATGACCGGGCTCTTGAAATGTTCCTCCGTCAGGAAGCGTTCATGCTCGCTCTGCAGGTTGATTCCCCAGGAGACCGGAAAATCAAATGCTCTCCCGCTCTTGAGAAGAATGTCCACGGCTTCCGTATAGGAACAACGCACGAACGGCGTATCCTTCACGTGCTCCAGGCGCTCCCGCAGCCCCTTGTCCACAAACCGGTTCAGGAATTCGATCTCTTCCGCGCTGTTCTCCAGGGCGTCACGGACCAGCTCCCGGACAAATGCCTCCGCCATGTCCATGTCCCCGCGCAGATCGCAAAAGGCCATTTCCGGCTCCACCATCCAGAATTCCGCCGCATGGCGCGTGGTGTTGGAATTTTCCGCCCGGAACGTAGGGCCGAACGTGTAAATATTGCTCAGGGCGCAGGCAAAAGCCTCCCCTTCCAACTGGCCGCTCACGGTCAGATAGGCCGCCTTTCCGAAGAAATCCCGCGCGGCGTCGCGTGAGGCGGCGTCGCCCACGTCCAGCGTCGTCACGCGGAACATTTCACCCGCCCCTTCGCAATCGCTGGCGGTGATGATGGGCGTACTGACCCAGACAAAGTCCCGGGACTGGAAAAACCGGTGGATGGACGCAGCCAGACGGCTGCGCATGCGGAACACCGCGCCGAACAGGTTCGTGCGGGGGCGCAAATGGGCGATGGAACGCAGGAACTCCGGAGTGTGTCCCTTCTTCTGGAGGGGGTAGGATTCCGGAGCGGCGCCGACCAGCTCCAGGGAAGAGGCGCGCAATTCCCAGCGCTGCTTCCCCTGCCCGGCCACCAGGGCGCCGCGGATGCTCACCGCGGCCCCGGTCGTCATCTCTGCAATCCGTTCATAACCGGGGATGCCCGCATCCGCCACCACCTGGAGAGAGGCCACGCTGGAGCCGTCATTGATCTCCAAAAAGGAAAACGCCTTGGAATCCCGGCGCGTACGCACCCAGCCCTGAACCAGCATGTCCGGAATCTCCGCTTCACTGGACAGGGCGTGTTTCACCAATGTTCTGCTGATCATGGCGCAAGTATAATACGCTCCTGCCCGCAGACCAGCCAGAAGTGCCCCGGAAAGGGGAATATCTGCGGTTCTTTCCGCCCGGCCGCAAAAAAAGTCTCCCGTACTTATTTGGACGGCTGCATGACCTGGCGTCCCGTCGTGATGGCGATGGCGTCAGCCATGGGCATTTCCTTTTCCGTATGCTCCGCGCCCCATGAGTCGGAAAAAATGACCGTTTTCTTTTCCTCATCGAAGCCGATGATCAGGCGCAAGTGCCCGCCGCGGGTCTGGGACAGCCTCTTGGGTTCCGGCACAATGCCCAACTGCACGGACCAGAGCACGGGAATGCCCGCAGTGATATAGGGGCGGATGGAATTGATCCACTTGTCCACCTGGTTCTGGGAACCTGCGCGCGCCAGTTTTAGCACTTCCCCGTCCGCGTTGTCCCAGAAGGCCGGCCAGCTCGTCTGGCTGTCCACTTTCTCCTTCTTCAGCTTGGAAGCGGCCCGGTTGTAGGATTTCAATATATTATTGAAATCACGGTAATCCGTCAGGGAATCCAGAACACGGATCCTGATCTGGAACCGCGCTCCTATTTTCTTCAGGTTTTCCGCCATTTCAGCAGTGCTTGTTCCTCCGGAAGCGGACGTATTGCCCAGTGAGGCCAGTTCGTGCTGATCCACATAATCCATTCCATAATAAGCGAACACACGGGCGGCAGTAGCCACCACGCAGTAGCCCTTCTGTCCCTGGTCCACCATGGGGATGTCTTGAATCACGATGCGCTTCCCTTCCTTCTTCACATGCTGCTTGATGTCCGCCTTTTTCGCGCGAGAAGACGTGTCCGCCCGGGCGATGGAAGCTTCCGTAGGCCCTACTTTCAGACGGATGAATTCCGCCTCGAACTCCCGGCCCTCGCGCGACGAGTTGGCCTCCACCACGGCGGCGCCCTTGTCCCATACCCAGGACCAGCCGTTCACCTTCACCACGGCTTCACGGCGGGAGGCGCGGTATTCCTTGGACTTCACGCCGGTGAGGGTGTCCAGGGCCGCCTTGACGCGCTCCAGGCGCGTTTCAAATTCATCCCGGTCAATCGCCCCGTTGTCCCCCTTGTTGTAAATCATGACGGTCATGGATTGGGGTTTATTATCCTTCCAGTTCACCAAAGTCTCTCCCAGGGAAATTTCCCCTATCTTGATACGGGGCCTGGCCATGCGGAGCTGGGTTTTCTCCTTGTCCACCCAGCCGCCCGCTTCTCCATTAAAATACTTGCCGAACAAGTCCTCCCTGGACGAACTCCAGAAGGAGCCGGATTTCAAATCCGGAGCCATGTCACCGCCTGCCAAGGCAGTGGACACCAGGCAGCAGCTCGCGAATACGGACAAAAAGAAAGAAATGAATTTCATGGCGTCAGGGATGTTGAAAGGCAACTCCACCCAGTGGAATTTATTCTTCAATGTATGCCGCAATGCTCCTCATGCCAAGCAAAAAGGAATGAAGCAAATGGGTGCGGAACCGCCGGACAGGAACAGGTTTCGCAACGGCCTGCATCCCCGCAGACGGCCCGATATACATTGTCTGCCGGATTCATCCATTTAAACCCGCCTGTCCGTTAAAATCCCGATCCTCCCCATCCTCTCCGGGAATGCCTCTTGCCCGAAAAGGACTGGAAAACCTGAAACAAGCACAGAAAAGGCTGGATCAACAACTCCCGGAATACAGTCATCAAGAAACCCCGCGGTTCCTGAGAAAGAGCTTTACAAGACTTTATGTCTAATAATCTCCAACTCCGACTCCCCAACCTTACCCCGGGAAAGACACCGCTCACATGAACTAGTCCGAACGCGCGAAACACGGGATAAACCCCTCCATGATTTTCTTAACAATTTCCTCATGGTCCTCAAAAGTGGTGCCATTGCGAAATAAAAACCTGAGAGTTTGATAACTCACATCCCAGCCTTCCTTTCGATACAGATAAAGTGCAAACACTTCCTTGTCCGTTTCACTGTAAAAAAGATCATAATGCTTTGTCCTGATAATTTTAGTCAGCATCGCATTTCTGAAAAAGTTAGTCAGTATGACCTCCCTCGGGGTCTCAAAACCGCGCGGGACGTAAAAATCCTCGGTTATAAATCCGTAGGTGCTGGCCCTGACTTCCAATGATTTTTTCTCGTCATGCAAAACAAGGGTGTCCAGGTTTTCCTCCGGAATGCGAACGTTTCTTCCTATATCGGGACTAAATGATATTCCACTGGCGGGATCAATGGTGAAACTGCTTGGATAACTGATGATGAAGCATGGGGCAAAACGCTCCCGTTCTTCTCCTTTGCCGAACGTCGTCCATTTGCCGGGGAGTTCGGCATCGCCAGCAGAGATGCAATTCCCCAGTCCAAAAAACAGTGCTGCGGAAACAAGGAGGTATTTGATCAGTTTCATAGCAATGAAAACAGGCAGGGGTGAAAATTCATTTGTCTCTCCTTCATTTGCAATACTTCACTCTATAGTAGAGATTCGCACATGTCTATGGAATTTCAATTTCCATTATGGGAAACTGCTTTAAAAATAATGAAATGAATTCCCTTGCTGATAAAAAACAATAACACAAATAACAATAATCCTAAAAGCAAACCGTACACTACTCCATGTACAAGACAAATTGTAAACGTAGCTAAAACGACAGGCACACTTCCGATGATGATAGCTATTATTTTAAAAATGAACGATATTTCCGAATCTTTCGCGATGGCGGAAAGAAACAAGGGGATCAAGTACAATATAAAAAATAAAAATATTAAAGGCATAAATTCATTCTATCAACAAAAATGAAAAACAAGCCGTAGATACCGTATCCGTCAGCTCCTCTGCTTGGCGGCTCCTTTTTTCCCCTCTCTCTCCTTTCTCGCAGGTTTCTTCAGGAATGCTCTGCCGCCAGCTACATGCCGCCATGCAGAAAGGAGGCGTTTCCGGAAAAGAGCCGGAATACTATCTCTGGTCACCTGGACGGGAAGAACGTCTGTTTTAAAAGAGTCGCCGGGCATGGCCAGAACATATGATCACGTTGAAAATTAATAACCGGACACGAAAAATAAAGGATGGCCGCGTCTTCCCCGCCCTTCAGGCACGCGGGCTCCAGGGGCCATGTCCTGCTCCAGGCCTGTCCGGCCCTCTCCGCAGGTTTGCTTCCCAAAAGACAAGTCCTGTTTTTCTGCCATTGAACGGGGAACTCAGGCACCATTCAGAGGAGGAAGAGAAAATGCCTCCGTATAAAAATCCGGCCTCCGGCAAGGTTTTCCCCACCGGAGGCCGGTATTAAATCAATAATCGCGAACGGTTACATGACCGGGCGCAGGCGCTGAAGAATGGCGTCCTTGGAAGTGGCGCCCACCATGGTGTCCATGATTTCTCCGTCCTTGATGATCAGGAGAGTAGGAATGGTGCGCACGCCATAGGTAGCGGCCAGGCCGTTGTTGGCGTCCACATCCACTTTGCCCACCTTGACCTTGCCGGCAAGTTCCGTAGCCAACTGGTCAATGATCGGAGCGATCATGCGGCAGGGGCCGCACCATGTAGCCCAAAAGTCGACAAGCACAGGAATGTCGGACTTCAGGACTTCATCCTCAAAATTTGCTTCAGAAAATACGTTTGCCATAGTACCGCTTAGAGTATTTGGAGAACCGTTATGTTCACTTATTCTTCGTCGTCGGCGACATCGGAGGACGCATCGTCGGCAGGGGCATCCGCAGCGGCTTCGTCAGACGTTTCAGACGCTTCCTCGGCGGCGTCATCGGCAGACTCGTCGCTGGAGGCGGCGGGAGCCGCGGCGGCAGGCTTTTCTTCACTGCCCAGCCAGCCCGTCATGCTGCGGGATTCCAGCGTATCCGTAGCGTACTGGTAACCGACGAATGCCAGGGCAAAAGCCAGGGCCACGAAGGAAAGAACATTCAGAAGGGTATTGGAGCCTTCCTCGGTGTCCTGTTCAAATTTCTTTGCCGTAAAGGAAGCGGAAGAGACGGGAGCCGCGGCGGGAGCCGTATTCAGGCCGATGGTGGCCTGCGGAAGCTGCGCGGTAGCCATCCCTGCTCCGGGAGGCGTCAGGGGAACGGTAGGGGCCGCTGCGGCGGGAGCCACAGGAGTGGTGGCGGAGCCAAGGGCAACCGTCTTCAGGCCGCCGCCAAGCTTGATCCCTCCTCCCAGGCCGGCAGGACGCAGGGGAATGGTAGGAGCGGCAGCGGCGGGCGGAGCAGCCGGCGCGGGCGCTCCGGACACGGGAGGCGCGGCAGGAGGTACGGGCGGCTGGGGTACGGAAGGCGCTGCCGGAGCCGGCGGAGGAGTGGGCGGCGGCGGAGTACCGCCCGGAATGGAGGGGGGTGGTGGATTACTCATATCGGAAAAAATAGCTGTGCTGAAAGATAGCTCTCGCTTATTTCCGTCCGTAAATCAAGAAAAAGAATGCGCAAAGTTCGTTTTCCATGCAATTTTTTTCAATTCGGCCCGTATTCCTCTCCAAACACGCTGTCCGGACTTGCCCTGAAAAGCGTTCTTCCCTACGCTGTCCGACCGGCATTATTTCATATGAAACCCATTACCAAACTAGCTTCCACACAATTGCCCGACGGCTCCATTCTTGAACTCTGGGAACGGGACGGCTTCCATTTTCTGCTCAGGGACGGCATGCAGACGGCTTCCAGTTTTTCCCACGGAAGCAATGAAACGGCGGCGGCCATCGCCACGGCGCCCGTCAAGAGGGCCAACCAGCCCTCCTTCCTTTTGGACGGCCTGGGTCTGGGCTTCACCCTGTTTTCCCTGATGGACCAGGTCCAGAGGGAAAAAGCCAGCTTCGTCGTGGCGGAGCCGTGCAGGGAGCTGGTGGACTGGCACCAGGAATTTCTGGATGGGGAACGTCCCGGATTCCTGCATGATCCCCGCGTCAGCGTGGAATTTTCCACCGCTCTCCAGGTAGCCCGCAAGCAGCAGAAGGGCTTCCACGCCATTTTGTGCCGTTCCACGCACGACCGCATGAACCTGAGCGTAGCGGAAGCTTCCGATTATTTTGCCGCCCTCAAGCAGGGGGGCCTGCTGGTTATCACCGTGGCCCGCCCGGACACCCGGCTGGTACGCACCCTGCAGAAAGCGGGCTTCGAAGTCAGCACGGAAGCGGTGCCCGCTTCACATAAAGGAAAGAAAACCACGTTTCATACCGTTATACTTGGAAAGAAGGGGCGCTTCGTCCCGTTCTCCGCGCGCCAATCCTGATTCATCTCCGATTGTACACCATTGCATATGAAGCATACATCCCTCACCGCCACCGGCCTTCTGGCCGTTCTCCTCATGGGGGGAGCCGCCCTGGCCGACTCCATCGCTCCGGGCATCCTGCTGCCCAAGAAGAACACCAAGTCCATCTCTTTTGCCCCCAAGGGGAGTTCCGACATTTTCCTGATCGGCATCATGCCCCAGGGCAGCTCCGTCAAAAAAGGCGATTCCGTGGCCCAGGCGGATTTCCGTACGCTGGACAAGAGCATTGAAGATTACGAACGGGCCATCAAGAGCAAGAACCTGGAAGTGCTGAAACTCCGTTACGCGCTGGACCAGCAGAAGGAGCGTTCCGCCATGAGTCTCCAGAAATTCCAGACGGCCCTGACGCGCACGGAGGAGGACCAGAAGGACTTCCTGGAAAAGCGCAAGGCCCGCATGCTGGCGGAAGAGGAGGAACGCGTCAACAAGGCCCTGCGCTACATGTCCTACAAGCAGGAGGAGCTGAACCAGCTCACCAAGATGTACAAGGACGACCAGGTGGCGGAGGAAACGGAGGAAATCATCCTGAAACGGCTGAAGAACGAACTCGGAGAAAGCGAGTTCGCCGTCCAGGGAGCCAAACTGGTCGCGGAACTGGCCAAGCTGCGCAATATCCACCGCCTGGGCGAAGACTTCGCCACGGCCGTGAAGGAGAAGCAGACGGACCTGGCGGAAGCCCGCAAGCAGGCGGAATTCGACCTGGAACAGAAAAAAATAGCCCTTACGGAAGCGGAGGTGTCCCTGCGCCGCCTCCAGGACAAATACAACGAGCTGAAAGCCGACCGCGAAATGGCCTCCTTCAAGGCTCCGGAAAACGGCATCCTGCTTTACGGAGGTTACGTGGCGGACAAATGGGTGGCCATCCCCGTGGCGGAAAAGCTCAAGCCCGGCGGCAAGCTGGAAGCCTTTGACAAGATAGCCACCATCGTCCCCCCGGACTCGGAACTGATCGTGCAGGCCACCCTTCCGGATTCCACCGCCACGCCCAAAGTGGGGGAAACCGTCGTCATCAAGGTGACGAACATGCAGATTCCCGGCGTCATCACGGAAGCCAGCCCCATTCCCGGAGCGGACGGCAAGCGCCGCATCATCGTGACGCCCAAGGTTCCCGCCAGCCAGATATTCGCTCCCGGACTGCCCGTCCAGGTGACCATCAAGGATCAGCAGGCCTGATCTCTTCTCCGCGCATGAACAAGGCCGTCCTTTTCCTCTCCGTTCTGAGTGCCTGCACGGCGCTTGGCGCACCCGTGCCGGCGGAAGGCGGGGAAAAAAGAGACACCATTCCCATTGAAAAGGTTCCGGACGTGGCCCCCCCCTCCCGGGAAACGCTGGACCAGTCCATACGCAGGGCGGCGGATTTCCTTCTGGCCAGCCAGAACAAGGACGGCTCCTGGGGGGACCACACGCGCACCAAGGGGCTGAATGTGATCTGCCCTTACCCGGAAGGCCCCAGGTCATTCAGGACCGCCTGCACGTCCCTGTGCGTCATCGGCCTGCTCGCCAGTCCGTTGAAGAATGAACCCGCCGTCAAGGGAGCCGTTGACCGGGCTGTCCAGTACCTGCTTGCCACCCTTCCCCTGCTCAAGCGCGGAGACACGCGCACCGTCCTCGGCGTATGGGGCCATGCCTACGGCCTCTCCGCCCTGTGCCGCGCCGCTGAAAACCTGCCGGAGAACTCCCCGCAATACACGGAGCTCAGGAAGGTGGCCGCCCTGCAGGTGGAGGCGCTGAACTGGATGGCGGACGTCAAAGGCGGCTGGGGCTACTACACCTTTAAAACTTTTTCCAGACGGCCGATGGGGGAACCCACCTCCTTCCTGACGGCTACGGTGCTGATTGCCTTCAAGGACGCCGAACGCGCATTCGGCCTCCAGGCCGACCCCCAGATTGTCAAGCGCGCCGTTGCCAGCCTGGAAAAACAGCGGACGCCGGCCGGGAGCTATGTGTATTCCATATCCCACATGTTTTATCCCGGCAGGCCCATCAACCGCCACACCGGCAGCCTGGCCCGCACCCCCGCCGGAGACCTGGCCTTGATCCAGTACGATCCGGCTTTTGTTTCCAGACGCCAGCTGGAAGACGGGCTGGAACGCATCTGGAGCCGCTCCGGGTGGCTCTCCCTGGCGGTGAAGAAACCCATCCCTCATGAAAGCTTCGCGCAAAATGCAGGCTATTTCTTCTACTACGGGTATTACTACGCCGCCCGCTGCCTTGACCAGGTACCCCGGGAACGGCTGCCGCGCCATGCGGCCCATCTGGCGGACGACATCCTGCCCATGCAGGAGAAGGACGGCTCCTGGTGGGACTATCCCCTCTACAATTATCACAAATTTTATGGCACCGGCTACGCCCTGTTCGCCGTTTCCCGGGTCCGGAGCGCGCTTTATCCCACCACCCCGTCCGCTTCCTGACATGTTCCGCCTTTTGTTTTTCAGCCTGCTTCTGCCTGCGTCCCTGACTGTTTCCGCCAGAGAACCGGAAACGGCACCCGGTGACCGGAAGGATACCATTCCCATTGCAAAAATTCCGGATATTCCCCCTGCTGAACGCGGACAGTTCAGCGCGGCATTTCGCCGCGGCGTGGATTTTTTGCTGGAAAAACAGAACAGGGACGGCTCCTGGGGAGACCACCGGGTGATCGGCACATGGAACATTCTCTGCCCCTATCCGGACGGCCCGCTCACCTTCAAGACGGCGAGCACGGCCCTGTGCATCGCGGGACTTAACGCCACTCCCCTGCGGGACGAACCAAAGGTACGGGAAGCCATGACCCGCGCGGAAGACTACCTGATCCGCACCATGCCCCATTTGAAGCGGGGGGACGCCCTGTGCGTTTACAACATCTGGGCGCATACCTACGTTCTGGACGCCATGAGCATGCGTGCGGCCGGGCTGGACCGCGAAAGCCCGCGCTACAAACAACTCATGGACTGCGCCCGCCTCCAGGTGGACAGGCTCAACGAGCTGGCTTCCGCCAAGGGAGGCTGGGGCTACCTCACCTACATCGGATTCAGCAAACGGCCGGCATCGGAACCCACCTCCTTCCTGACCGGGACCGTCCTCATTTCCGCATGGATGGCCGGTAAGACGTTCGGCCTCTCCCTGGATGAAAAGGTGTTCAGCCGGGCCCTGAAATTCCTCAAATCCCAACGGACCCCGGCCGGAACCTATGTTTACTCCCTGGGCCATTCCTATTATCCCGGCAGGCCCATCAACCGCCACACCGGCAGTCTGGCGCGCACCCCGGCCTGCGATTACGCCATCAGGCTGTGGGAACCGGAAGATGTTTCCATGCGCCAGTTCGTGGACGGGCTGGACCGCCTGTGGAGCCGCCGGGGCTGGCTGACCATGGCCCTCCACAAGCCGGTGCCGCATGAAAGCTTTGCCCAGAATTCCGGATACTTTTTCTATTATGGATATTATTATTCAGGAATGTGTCTGGACATGCTGGCTCCCAATCAGGTAAAACGCCATGCGTCTCTACTGGCCGGCGACATTCTTGCGCGCCAGGGCAGAGACGGTTCCTGGTGGGACTATCCATTGTACAACTATCACAAATTCTACGGTACCGGTTATGCCCTGTACGCCCTTTCCCGGGCATGGGACAAACTGTACGGCCACCCCGACCATTCACCGACCACTTCCGCATCCTCACAGCCATGACCAATATCATCAAACCGCTGCTGTCCCTCCTCCTGTTCTGCGGCACGGCCGCTCTTTCCGCGGCGGACACCCCCGTCAAGCACACTTCCTTCAAGCCCGGAGAAATCTGGACGGACAACAACGGCGTTCACATCAACGCCCACGGCGGCGGCATCCTCTACGACAAGGGGACCTACTACTGGTACGGAGAACACAAGGTGGAGGGCGACGCGGGCAATTACGCCCAGGTGGGCGTCCACTGCTATTCCTCCAAGGACCTGTACAACTGGAAGGACGAGGGAATCGCCCTGAAAGTGGTGGAAGGGGACAATTCCCATCCCATCGCCAAGGGGTGCATCCTGGAACGCCCCAAAGTGGTTTACAACAAGAAGACCAAAAAGTACGTGATGTGGTTCCACTTGGAACTCAAGGGAAAAGGCTATGGAGCCGCGTACGCGGGAGTGGCCACGGCCACCAAGCCGACCGGGCCGTTCACGTTCCTGAAGGCCGGGCGCGTCAATCCGGGTAAATGGCCCCTGAACCTGGACAAGAAGGACCAGACCACGGAATTCACCAAGGAAATGCCCGACTACGTCCGCATCATCAGGCGGGACTACCCCGGCGGCCAGATGAGCCGGGACATGACCATTTTTGTGGACGACAACGGCAAGGCCTACCATATCTATTCCTCGGAAGGCAACATCACGCTCCACATAGCGGAACTCACGCCGGACTACACCGGCCATAACGGGAAATACGTCCGGGCTTTCGTCAACCGCTACATGGAGGCTCCCGCCATCTGCAAGCACAAGGGCAAATACTACATGATCGCTTCCGGCTGTTCCGGCTGGGCTCCCAACGCGGCCCGCAGCGCCGTGGCCGACCGGATTGCCGGACCGTGGAAGGAACTCAAAAACCCCTGCGTGGGCCCGAAGGCGGGCATCACCTTCGGCGGCCAAAGCACGTACATTCTGCCCGTGCAGGGCAAGCCCGGCAAATTCATCTTCATGGCGGACATCTGGCGGCCCAAAAACGCCATCGACGGACGCTACCTGTGGCTGCCCATGAAATGGGAAGGCGACCAGATCAAGCTGGAATGGAAGGATGAATGGACGCTGGAAGATTTGTGATTGAAGGTCCGCATCCGCGGATGCCGGCTCCTATTCCTCGCTGAAGGGTGCCTGCCGAGAAACAGCACGGAGAGCTGGCTCCTCCCGCATTTCCGGACGCAGGGGAAAACTGCCTCAGCCTCCTTTAAGGAATCCGGCCTGTTCCCTTTTTCAAGGAACAGGCCGGATTCTTTTTTCAAGGGCAGTAAAAACTGCTGTTAACGGGATTTTTTGCTCGCAATGATGTAATTCCTCATGCGCTGGTCAGCCGGAGTGGTGGGACGCACGCTGGTAACCCACTTGCCGTCCTTGTCCTTCTTCTTCACTTCCGTCCTGTCGCGGTAAAGCTTCGCGGAAAAATTGTCGGAATCCAGAATTACCGGACCGGGGCCCCTGGTGACGAGGGGAGCGGGCGGCACTTCCGCAACAACGGTCAGGGGTTCACGCAGGGATTCGTACCAGTACACCAGTTCCTGCTGGCCCTGGGGATTGACGGGATACGGAACGTATGCGCCGTTATTGGCGGAAACCTTCACATAAGCCGGTTCCGGAAACGTAGTCTGATAAGAAGAAGGGGAACAGGCCCCCAACAGCATAAGTCCGGCGGCGCCGGTAATGATCATGGAATGCAGTTTCATATAAACATTGGAGTCTCCGCCGTGCGCCACCGTTCAGACGATGAACGGCAACAGAATGTCACCCATGACGGAACAGGCGGCTGAAAATGAACGGGGACAGGCATGGACCACCGGCATTCCCCCGCCTGCCTCACGCCGTTTTTCAGAGCCGGGCTCCGTCCGGAATTCACCGGGAAAATGTTCCGGAAACCATGGAGGATTGCCGTCACCCCAGCTCCGGACCGGCGCCATGTCCGGGAAAACCGCTATTTACGGCCAGCAGCCTCCTCTTCTTTCCTTCTTTTTTCTGCCCCGGTCATTCCTCCATTTTCCCGGATCAGGGAGGCTGCTTCCCCATGGCCATTTTCCAGGGCGATGTCCAAGGCGGTCCGTTCCCGCCGGTCTTCTGCGTTGATCATTCCCCAGCATGTCCCCAGAATCCGGACCATTCCGGAGGAACCCGCCGCGGCGGCCTCCATGAGCGGCGTAACCGCCCCGGTGGGAAGAATGTGCTGTTCATGCAGCCGTATGCGGGACGTCAAAAACCGGAGCGCGTCTTCATCCTGTAACCTGACGGCCAAAAAAACGGCCTGCCACGGAGAGACGGCATCCTCCAAATCCGTGCGCAGTTTTTCCAGATTCTCCGCCAATTCCCCGTATTGCGCCGCCAAAGGCCCTCCGGCGGCGGCCTTGTGCTTCATCGCAAGACGCGCCTCTCCGAATCCGGCAAAGGAACGGGGAGGACATTCAAAACCTTCCGCCTTTCTTTCCGGAGCCAGTCCGGCCAGCGTCATCAAATCCCGGCACCGCTGCCGGTACAGCCATGTCCAGTGCGCCGTCATGTAAATGTCAATGCCGGAACTCCAGAAATAAATTCCGGGTTGTATCTCGTATTCCACGGACATGCCCACATAATACCTCCACGCACAATCCGCCGCTTTCAGCTTTTTTTTCCATCCGGTCTCCAACCCGGGCCTGTAGCCGTCCTCCCTCAGCAGGGCCGTCCTGATGCCGTCCAAACGGGCTTTCCAGTAATTCCGGTACTCCATCATCATGGATTTGATGAAAGGATAGTCGGACAAACATACGGCCTGCTCTACCCTGTGCAGAACGGGATCATCCTCCTGCCAGCCGGGATGGACGGGAACGGCATCCACCAGGGGATAGGCATGTGTCGCACACGCCGTATCGGCAATGGCCATGACCCTTTCCATCTTTTTAAAAGCCCGGTGCACCAGCACTTCCGCCTCTTCCGTGTCCCTCAGCTTCTCCCCGAATGAAGATTCCTCCAAGTCCGGGTATTCCTGGCGCTTCCGTCCGGCCAGAAGCCACGCCCGGTAAAATTCTTCATCCGCCTGAAGGAATTTCTCCCAGGCGGCCTGCGTCCCCGCCCAGGCAAGCATGACCAGCTCGTCCTGCAATTCCTGCATGGGCATTTCATACGCCATGCCCCCTTTGAACGGAATCAGTTCCGCCTTCACAAACCACCGTGAAACCAGCCATGCGACCACGGGAGCATACAGGGAATCCAGCTTTGACTGCCAATAGGCGTCCAGCCTGGCGGCGGCTTCCGCCAGGGCGCGGGCATCCTTCGCTTTCCTGGCGGCATCCACTGCCTGTTCCAGGCGGGCCGCCTCGCGTTCATCCGGTCCGGGAAGCGCCCGTTTGCCATAAGCGGGCATGTATTCCGCAAACGCTTTCAGCGTACCGGAAGGCAGCAGCCATTCATCCATTTTTTGATTCCACTCCTTCCCGGAAGCCCATCCGAATAAAAACAATGCGGCCGCGGCTATCGTCCATAATCTGATTATCATGCTGCCCCGTTCTCTTCCTTCCGGACAAGCCGGACGAGCCGGCATTCTATCATAACAAGTTTTTCACTCCCATCAGCTTCAGCAGGAAAAAACGGATGAAGGAAAGGAGCTTGCCGGAACCAAGGCGGCATGGTTGAATGGCATCATTCCTCCCATGATTACGGATTTCCGACTGAAAGTTTTTGAAACCGTTGCGCGGCGGCTCAACTTTACCCGCGCGGCGGAGGAATTGTTCATTACCCAGCCTGCCGTCACCCGCCATGTGAAGGAACTGGAACGCCTGCTTGACGCTCGGCTGTTTAAACGGGAGGGGCGCGGCATCGTCCTGACAAGGGAAGGAAGCCGCCTGCTGGCCCATTCCCGCAGGATTCTGAAGGAATATGAGGCGCTGAACGAAGACATGGCATCCGCCGGGAATGCGCCCGTATCCGGCGAATTGGGCCTGGGGGCCAGTTCCACGATGGCCCAGTACGTGCTGCCTCCCCTTCTGGCTTTGTTCAGCCGCCGTTATCCGGATATCCGCATACGGCTGAAAAGCGGCAATACGGAAGAAATAGAACAAGCCGTGCAGGATGAAACCGTACAGCTCGGCATTGTGGAAGGCACGGCAACCAGAAAGGACCTCCATTATCTCCCCTTCCTGGCTGATGAAATCATTCTGGCGGGAGGGACGCAGGCCGCGCCGACGCCCCGGGACGGCCTTACCGCCGCCCAGCTTTCCGGCATTCCCCTGATCATGCGGGAACCCGGATCCGGCACGCGGCGGATCGTGGAGGAAGCGCTGAAAGCCCAGGGAGTCTCCCCGTCCGAACTGCATGTCCTGATGACACTGGGCAATACGGAGAGCATCAAACTTTACCTGGAACATTCCCCGGCGTGCGCCTTTCTTTCCTCCCTGGCCGTCAGGGAAGAGCTCAAGAACGGGAACCTGAAAAGAATCCCCCTGCGCCACATGGAAATCCGCCGTTCCTTCCATTTCGCGACCGGGCATGGAGATCACAGCAGGATCAACGAGTTGTTCATCAGGTTCTGCAAGAACTATTATAACAAAATCTAATCGACTATAACCGTTTTTGATTAGATTTCATCATGAAACAGGAGTATATATCCCGTTCAGCCGTCCGGCTCCCGGTCATCGGAACGCCGCAAACGGCCCGGACCATCATCCGCTCACATCATGTCTCCCAAACGACTCGCCAATCCCCTGCACGGCATTCTGCTGATCGTTCTCTTCTCCTTTTCCGCCTGTTACATTGCGGATTTCCAATGGGTGAAGCACCTTTCCTTCAGCCCGCTGATCGTCGGCATCGTGCTGGGGATGATTTACGCCAACAGCCTGCGCAACCATCTGCCGAAAACGTGGGTCCCCGGCATTCAGTTCTGCACCAAGCAGGTTTTGAGAACAGGCATCGTCCTGTACGGATTCAAGCTGACGTTCCAGAGCGTGATCGACATCGGAGGCGCCGCCCTGCTTATTGACGCGGTCGTCGTGGCCTTCACCATCCTGCTGGGCGCGGGACTGGGCCGCCTGCTGAAGATGGACCGGGATACGGCCCTGCTGACCTCCATCGGCAGTTCCATTTGCGGAGCCGCCGCCGTGCTGGGGGCGGAACCCGTCGTGAAAAGCCAGCCGTACAAGGCGGCCGTGGCCGTCTCCACCGTCGTTATCTTCGGGACGCTCTCCATGTTCCTTTATCCGGCCCTGTTCCGGGCCGGAATGCTGGACCTGACGACGGAACAAATGGGTCTGTTTACGGGAGCCACTCTGCATGAAGTGGCGCACGTGGTCGGCGCCGGCAACGCCATGGGGCAAGCCATTTCAGACCCGGCCATCATCGTCAAGATGATCCGCGTGATGATGCTGGCCCCGGTACTGGTCATCCTGAGCATCATCCTTTCCCGCAGGGAAGCCGCTGCCGGACAAACGGGGGAAAAACGGAAAATCACCATTCCCTGGTTCGCTTTCCTGTTCCTGGCCGTCATCGGCTTTAATTCCCTGCATCTGCTTCCCTCCGGGCTGGTGGACGCCATCAATTCCCTGGATACGTTCCTGCTGACCATGGCCATGACGGCTCTGGGCGCGGAATCCAGCTTTGAGAAGTTCAAAAAAGCGGGCGCGCGGCCCTTCCTGCTGGCGGCGCTACTGTACGCGTGGCTCTTCTTCGGCGGCTACTGGCTTGTGAAAGGAATGACGGTCTGGATGGCCTGAGAAATGCCGTGACATGGTGAAACCGCACTTCCAGCCATCCGCCTCCCCCAACCGCAAAGAATTTTGAATAGCCAAACGGTTTGAAGACGCTATAGTACACGTACCCAGTTTCTAAAACCAATGGCAACCAAATTATTCATTCCCGGACCCACCGAAGTAGCACCTGAAGTACTCGCCGCCATGAGCGGCCCGATGATGGGTCACCGATCCAAGGCGGCCTCCGCCCTGCAGCGCCGCATTTCCGACAATCTGCGCCGCATTCTGCTGACGGAACAGGAAATCCTGCTTTCCACGTCTTCCGGCACGGGCCTGATGGAAGGCGCCGTGCGCTCCTGCACCGCCAAGCGCGCCGCCATTTTCTCCGTGGGCGCCTTTGGCGACAAATGGTACAAGATCGCCACGGGCAACGGCGTCCCCGCCGACATTTTCAAGAGCGAGCTCGGCCAGCCCACCACCCCGGAAATGGTGGACGCCGCCCTGTCCACCGGCAAATACGACACGATCTGCATCACGCACAACGAAACTTCCACCGGCATTCAGAACCCTGTGGAAGAAATCTCGGAAGTACTTAAAAAGTACCCGGATGTCGTCTGGTGCATGGATGCCGTCAGCTCCGCCGCCGGTTCCCGGATTGAAACGGACAAGCTGGGTGTGGACGTGCTGGTGACTTCCACCCAGAAGGCGCTGGCCCTGCCTCCCGGCATGGCCGTCTGCACGCTCTCCCCGAAGGCTTACGAACGCACCGCTTCCGTTCCCAATCGCGGCTGCTATTTTGACCTGCGTTCCATTTACGACACCATCCAGAAGAAGGATTACCAGTACACGAACACCCCGTGCGTTTCCATCATGTACGCCATGGACCTCCAGCTCCAGCGCATCATGCAGGAAGGTGTGGACAACCGCTTTGCGCGCCATGAAGCCATGGCCGAGTTCGTGCGCTCCTGGGCGGACGAATATTTCAGCGTTTTCGCCAACCGCGACCACCTTTCCCGCACCCTGACGGTGATCAGCAACACGCGCGACATTGACGTAGCCGCGCTGAACAACGCTTTGATCGAACGCGGCATGCAGCTTGGCAACGGTTACGGCGACTTGAAGAACAAAACGTTCCGCATCGCCCACATGGGCGAACTGACGATGGACGACATGCGCTCCATCACCTCCAACATTGTGGACATCCTCAAGATTTAGCAATCCCACTCCGTTCCCTCTTTCCTGGACCACCGGGAAAGAGGGAACCACAGCCCGCTTCACAGGGAGAAGATTCTCCCGGATGGGCATTTTCCGGATTCTTCCATTTTTCCGATTCGGCAGGCTTTCCCACCCGGCATGCACCGCTGTTCATTGCGGCATGTATTTTGGCGGGGCTTGTTTCCCCCATCCGCTCCCTGTATCATCGCTGCCACTCCTAACCGTTCATCTTTTCCATGTCCACTCTCCACCCCTTCCCCGCCCTGCGGCCTCCACGGGATATGGCCGCCCGGGTGTCCTCCCTGCCCTATGACGTCATGAACCACCGGGAGGCCAAAGAGATGGCCGCCGGAAACGACGCCTCCTTCCTGCATATCTGCCGTTCCGACATTGATACGGGCGAGGAAGCCATCCATGCCCCGGAAACCTACGCCAGGGCGAAGGAAAATCTGGAGGCCTTCATCCGGAAAGGCTACCTCGTCCGGGACGGCGCACCGTCCTTTTACATTTACCGCCAGATCATGTGGGGTCGCGTGCAGACGGGCATCGTCGGCTGCGCCTCCGTGGACGAGTATGCGAACGGCACCATCAAGAAGCATGAACTGACCCGCAGGGAAAAGGAACTGGACCGCATTGAGCATTTTGACGCCTGTTCCGCCCAGACGGAACCGGTCTTTCTGGCGTACCGGAAGCATGAGGGCCTTTCCGGCATCATCCGGGAATGGATCAAATTCCATAAGCCGGAATACGATTTCACCACGGAGGACGGCGTAACCCACATTCTGTGGCCCGTTGCCGATCCCGAAACCGTGGAAGCCATCCGGAAAGGATTTGAGGAAGTGGAAGCTTTGTACATTGCGGACGGCCACCACCGCACGGCCTCCAGCGCCGCCGTCTCCGCCAGACGCCGGAAGGCGCATCCGGACTATACGGGCCAGGAGGAATTCAACTATCTGATGGCGGTTGTCTTCTGCGACGAGGACCTGTTCATCATGGATTACAACCGCGTCGTGCGCGACCTGAACGGCCTGAGCCGCGACGAGTTCATGCAAAAGCTTCAAACCGTTTTCGACGTAGTCCCCGCAGACACCGTTCCGGGAGAAGGCTACGCCCCGCGCGCCAAGCACGAATTCGGCATGTATCTGGACGGCCGCTGGCATTCCCTCACCGCCAAACCGGGCACTTTCGACGCGAACCATCCCATTGAAAGCCTGGACTGCGCCATCCTCCAGGCCAACCTGCTGGCCCCTATCCTGGGTATTGACGACCCGCGCACCAGCGACCGAATCGACTTCGTGGGCGGCATCCGCGGCCTGGGAGAATTGGAACGCCGCTGCGCCGAAGGAATGGCGCTGGCCTTTTCCCTGTATCCCGTCACCATGGACGACCTGTTCCGCGTGGCGGACGCCGGGGAAATCATGCCCCCCAAATCCACCTGGTTCGAGCCCAAGCTGCGCAGCGGGCTTTTCGTCCACACCATTGAACATTAACCCTCCCCTCTCCATACCAACATGAACAAGGTTCTCATTCCCACCAAACTCTCCGACGTAGCGGCCAACACGCTTAAAACGGCAGGATATGAAGTCATCCAGGACGCGGACACGCCCCTGGACGTACAGGCGGCCAGCCATCCGGACACCGTGGCCCTGATCGTCCGCAGTGAAAAAGTCACTCCGGAAATCATGGACTCCCTTCCCTCCCTGAAACTGGTGATCCGCGCCGGAGCCGGCTACGACAACATCGACATCGTGTACGCCCGCAAGAAAAATGTGGACGTCATGAACACGCCGGGCGCCAACTCCAATGCCGTGGCGGAAGAAGTCATGGCCATGATCCTGGCGTATTACCGCCATCTCGTCCAGGCGGACACCACCACCCGCGCCGGCCTGTGGGAAAAGAAAAAGTACATGGGCAGCGAGTTGACCAAGAAGACCGTGGGCATCATCGGCCTGGGCAACATCGGCCGCAACCTCGTCAAACGCCTCCAGGGCTTTGAACCCACCCTGCTGGGGTATGACCACTTCCTGGCCCGCCAGCGCGCCCTGAACATCGGCGTCACGCCCACCAGCATTGAAGACATTTTCTCCCAGTGCGACATCATCACCCTGCACGTTCCGGGCGGCCCCTCCACCCACCACATGGTGAATGCGGAACTCATCAGCCGCATGAAGGACGGAGCCGTCCTGATCAACTGCTCCCGCTACGGGGTAGTGGATGAAGAAGCCCTGGCCGCCGCAAAAGCCGCCGGCAAAACCATCGGCTACCTGACGGACGTGCATCCCAAGGACGCCGCCGGAGAGAAGCCCTCCGCCGCCGTAGCGGACCTGCTCCTGCCCCATCTGGGAGCCAATACCAGGGAAGCCAACACCAAGGCCGCCAAACGCGCCGCGGAACAGATGGTAGCTTATTTCTCCGACGGGGACACCTCCTGCGTGGTCAACGGGGAATCCCCCAACGGCCTCAATCCGGCCCATCTGCAACTGGCCTTCCTGCTGGCCGCCCTGGCCCGCAAGGCCGGCGGCAACAAGCCCATACGCCGTGTGGAATGCACCTTTTACGGCAATCTACGCGTTTTCCGCAAATGGTTCACCGCCCCCATTCTGGAAGGGTTGTTGCCGCACGCGGAAAAAGGGCTCATGCCTCCCGCCGCGGAAGAGTCGCTGCGGGAGCACGGCATTGTCTTCAAGGCCCGGGAGCCCAAGGACGACAAGCCCTACGAAGACTCCATCACGCTGGACGTGGTCATGGAGGACGAAGGGGAATATTTCAACACCAGTGTGCGCGGCGTCGTGACGGAGGGCATTCCCATGGTCTCCCGACTGAACAACTTCAACGGCCTGTATGCCGACCTGCGCGGAACGACCATTTTCCTGCACTACAAGGACCGTCCCGGCATCATCGCCACCATCGGTTCGGCCCTGTATTCCAACGGCATCAACATCGACAACATCGCCGCCCCGGCCGACCACTCCACCCAGGAAGCCCTGGCCGTCCTCAAAACCAACAAGCCCGTTTCCGACGAGTTGCTCAACAAGATTGCCGGAGAGATAGATGCCATAACCGCCTTCTCTCTGGACGTCTGATCCGCAACATGCTTCCGGACCTGTCCGGAATGGCCCCAAAAAGACCGCTTTCCTTGATACTGAGGGTGAGCGGTCTTTTCTCATTTCTGCCTGATTGACAAGAGAGCCTTATTTTTGTAGTTTTACCCGAATCATTGGAACATTCCCATGCGCTACGTACTTCTCTTGCTGACTATACTGACTGCCGCTCTCTCCGTTTGGTATTACCAACATAAAATCACACCGGAAGGAGAGGCCCTGGCCGCCCGGAAACAGACCATGGAAGAAGCAGCCGTGACACTGCAGCAAACCGTCAACGAAAGCCGTACAAAATTGAACAATGCCCAGGACGCTACGCGGGACGCGGAGCTGGCATTGGAAAAATTCCAGGCGCATTACCTGGATAAAAAAAGGCAGCAGTATCAGGAAAATGCCGATGCCTCCTACCGGAAAGCCATGGAGGACCATCAGGAGGAAGTGAACGATCACAACCAAAAAATGGAACATTTCCGGCAGCGCGCCGCCAAGCAGCGGGAAAGCACCAAATCAGCCCGGGAGGAACTGCTCCAGAAAAAAGAGCAGATGAGAGGCCTTCTTGCCAAACTGACAGACAAGCAGCGGAGCATCCAAAAGGAACTGGCGGATGCGGAACGCGAGGCGGCAAAATCGCGGGAAGATTCCAAAACCAAGAAAAAATCTGCCGCCCGCGCTCCTTCCCAGAAAGTCAACACGGAAGCCTTGCAGGCACAACTGGGCCGCATCCACCAGGCAATCGCCGGCACGAATGAAAAAATCCGCCAGTTGGACGCCAATCTGACGACCCAGGAAGAAAAGGCCGTCAAGCAGGAACTCCGCCTGCAGAACGCCGAGAAAAAATTGACTGAGCAGAAAGATACCGCTCTGGCGGACGACAGGGAGGAAAAAGTGCCGGACATGATGGACGTGACGGACGACGATCTGCTGGCAACCGCAGAATACAGGGAACAATCCAAAACCGTCCGGGAGGCATTCGCACGGGCCCAGAAGGAGGAAGCGCAGGCTTCCAATGCCTATGACAGGGCGCGGGCGGCCATGGGCAGGGCCTCCAAAGAGGAACTGGCCGATTTGAACAAGGAGCAAAAGGACTATGCCTCCTTCCAGAAGATGTTCACGGGAGCCGCTTCCGTCGTCGGGTTCGTCCTGCTGCTGTTTACCGTGGGGGCCTTCCGCCGCGGCAACGGTTGACGCCCCCGGAGGGAGGCGTTGACGGATGCAGGAGATATGGTAGTCTCATGCGGCTTGATGATGTTAAAACTGGCCCAGCTTCACGGAGAACCGGAGATCTTCCATTCCATCCAGGGGGAGGGGGCATCCCAGGGTGCGCCCTGTGTTTTCCTGCGCCTGGCTGGGTGCAATCTGGCCTGCTCCTGGTGTGATACGGCCTATTCATGGGACGGTACATCCCCCGTCGTGAAGCTTTCCCCTGAAGAGGCGGCGACAGCCGTCCTCCGTTACCCCTGCCGCCGCCTGGTCCTCACCGGGGGCGAGCCTCTTGTTCAGCAAAAGGCTCTGCCGGGACTGCTCCGGCTGCTTCCGAAACACTTCGTGGAAATGGAAACCAACGGCACCATCCTGCCGGATGAAGAGTTGCTGCACCATATCGGCCAGTTCAACGTATCCCCCAAGCTTCCGCATTCCGGCAATGATGCCGCCCGAGCCTGGAAACCGGATATTCTGTGCCGTCTGGCGGAAACGAAAAAAGCCTGGTTCAAATTTGTGGCTTCCCGCGAAGAAGACGTGGCAGATGTTTTCAGGCTGGCGCCCCAGGCGGGAATCCCTGCGGAGCGCATCCTCATCATGCCTCTGGCCGCCAGCCGGGAAGAACTGGACATCATGCGCCCGCGGGTTGTGGCATGGTGCCTGCGCTACGGCCTGCGCTTTTCCGACCGTCTGCACATCGCCATTTGGGGCAGTAAAAAAGGCGTCTGACCGGATTTCAGTATTTTCCGAAATCGGCCGGACGCCGTAAAAAAGGGAAAGCCTTTTCCCTAGGCCTTCTGCTTCAGGTCCAGAAGCATCTGGGCATTGCTGGGGTACTTGTTCAGGAAGAACAGGAAGCGTTCCATGGCTTCCACGGGCTTGTGGCCTGCCAGCGCACGGCGGATCAAATTCATCTTGAACAGCCACGCATCCGGCATGATCAGTTCTTCACGACGCGTCCCGGACTTCAGGATATCCACAGCCGGGAAAATGTAATGCTCCGCAATGCGGCGGTTCAGCACCAGCTCCATGTTGCCCGTTCCCTTGAACTCCTGGAAAATCAGGTCATCCATGCGGCTGTTCGTTTCCACCAGCGCCGTGGCGATAATGGTCAGAGAACCGGCCTGCCGGGTGTTGCGGGCGGCGGCAAAGAGGCGGCGCGGCATTTCCAGCGCACGGGCGTCAATGCCGCCGGACATGGTGCGGCCGCTCCCCTTGTCCGCATTGTTGTAGGCACGCGCAAGGCGGGTGATGGAGTCCATCAGCAGGAATACATGCTGCCCCGCCTCCACAAGACGTTTGGCGCGTTCGATGCAAAGTTCCGCCATTCGGCAGTGGTCGCGAACTCTTCCGTCATTGGAGGAAGCGTAGATTTCCGCGCCGGGCAGGGAACGCTTGAATTCCGTGACTTCTTCCGGCCGTTCGTCCACCAGAAGCACCATCAGGTGGACGGAGTCCTTGTAATTTTCCAGAATGGCCTCAGCCATATGCTGAAGGAGCGTCGTCTTGCCCGCTCGGGGCGGAGAGACGATCAGCCCGCGCTGGCCGCGGCCTATGGGGGCAATCAGGTCCAGCGTACGCGTGGTGTAGCGTTCCGGACGGGTTTCAAAGGAAAGGCGCTTGGTCGGGTTGACCGCCTTGAGTTCCTCAAAATGCGGATGCTTGCGGGCTTTCTCCGCAAGGTCTCCGTTGATGGAGGTGATTTCCGTCAGCAGAATGCCGCGGTCATGGCGGCAGGCCTGCCCGTGAACCCACACAGCGGGGCGCAGGCCGAATTTGCGGATCATGTCCTGCGGGACGTACACGGCCTCCGCAAAAGCGTCAAAATCATTGTCCGGCTTCCGCAGAAAGCCGAATCCCTTGTTCGTAATCTCCAGCAGGCCGTCCACCGGTTCCGGTGGCCCCAGTTCCCGCGGAGCATTGTTCTGGGGGGAGGGATTGTCCTGGAAATTGCCATTCCGGCGATTTTTAAACCGGTCGTTCCCGTTTTTGTTATTATAATTTCCGTTGCGGTTGTCGGGACGGTTGTTCCGGTTTTTGTTAAAACGGTCGTTATTGCGGCGGTTGTTCCGGTCAAAGCGCTGGCGCTGCTGGTCATTCCCTCTCTGGGGTTCCCGGGAAGACTCGTCGGACAGGTCCGCCGCCCCTTCCTGCACCACCCTGATGGCAGGAGGTGCGGCATCGGGATTTCCCTCCGCATCCTGCGCACGGTTCTTTCTCACGAACCGCTGGCGGATCACCTTGGGCTTCTTTTCCTCAGCTTCTCCGGAAGAAGATTCTGCGGACGTGGCGGAATGCTGCGGCGCCAGGGCGGGAGTGGAGGAATCCGGGGCATCAGCCTCATGTTCTCCGGTGGAAACAGTCTTTGTGGAACGCCTGCGCACCGGCTTGACTGCTGTCTCCGCAGCAGGGGCAGGCGTTTCGGCCTGATCGGAAACTTCCTCCACAGGCTTCTTGCGAGGACGGCCCCTTCTGGGTTTGGCGGGGGCTTCCTCCGCCGGGACTTCTTCAACGGCCTTGGCAGTACGCTTGCGGACGGAAGTCTTCTTTTCCGGCTCCTTCGTTTCTCTTTCACCTTTGATTTCCGTTTCAGGCGCCTTTTTCCTGACAGTCCGCTTGCGCGGGGCGGGGGAAGATTCCTGTGCGGATGCGGAAGAGTGCGCGTCCGCCAGGGATTCCGCCGGAGCCTCCGCAGAGGATTTGGTCCTGCGCACGGTGCGTTTTTTGACTGCCGGCTCCGGAGAACCCTGTTCCGGAACCAAATCTGGGGAAGTATCAGACATGAAAAAGAAGGTTAAACTGCAAAAAGCGTTTCCTGAAAGACAACGGCGCTAGTCAAGCTGTTCGAGGATTTCCTCCGCCACGTCAAAATTGGAAAACACGTTGAGCGCATCATCGTAATCATCCAGCGCTTCATACAGCCGCATGGCGGCCCTGGCCGTATCCGCATCATTGATCATGGTCACATTCTGGGCCACGGAAATCAGCTTCATGGAGGTCACTGTGTGTCCAGCGGCGCGCAGGGCGGCGCATACGTTATTCAATTCCGTGGGATCGGTCACAAACACCCATTCATTGTCGGAATCTCCGGTTTCCACGTCGTCCGCACCGCATTCCAGCGCCAGGTCCATGGCGGAATCTTCCGTGAGGCCTTCCGCCATGATGCGGGCTTCCCCCTTGCGTTCAAACTGGTAGGCAACGGAGCCGGGAGTGCCGATGCTGCCGCCGTTCTTGGTGAACAGGGTGCGCAGTTCGGAAGCGGAACGGTTCGTGTTGTCCGTGGCCACTTCAATCAGGAAAGCCGTACCGGCCGGGCCGTAGCCCTCATAAGTAATTTCCTGAATGGAGGCTCCTCCCAATTCCCCGGTTCCTTTCTTGATGGCGCGCTCAATGTTTTCCTTGGGGGTGGACACGGCCTTGGCTCCGTCAATGGCGGCGCGCAGGCGAGGATTCAGGTCCGGATCTCCCCCGCCGCTCTTGGCGGCCAGCATGATTTCATGGGCAAAACGGGCGAACACCTTGCCCTTTTTGGCATCTTCCTTAGCCTTAACGTGCTTGATTTTAGACCATTTGTTATGTCCGGACATAGAAATTAACTGGGGATAATAGTAAGTGAATGAAAAGAGACGAACTAGCAAGTGGCGCTATCCTTCAACCCGGGCGAACATATTGCTTTCTGCATCATACCACGCGGGGGGAATCAGGGCTCGATCATCCGTAAACATGCTACAGGGACCAGATACTCTGCCGGAAAATATGCCGAACTCCCAAAAAGGATGACGGCAACCACTTGGCAGTCACTCTCAACGCAAGCAAAATACAGCATTCCCCGGCATTGGCAATACTTTTTTAGGTCACCTCCGTGCGTCTCTGCACCGTATGGACCGGACAACCCGCCGTGGTTCCGACCCTTGAAAAATACCCTGTCGGAACGGGGACGCCTCGACCTCCGACTCTCAGACAAAAACTGCCGTCCCTACCGGAAAAGCCATTCCGGTGGCGCCGCTTTTCCCGGCATTTTCCCAACCTCCAGACAGTGGATGTTGGAATGATAAAGACAGAGGACTGCCGGGAACAATTTCCGGCCGGGGAATTTCCCGAGTTTTTAATCATCTCCCTCTGCATAGTTTTCTACCGGCTTTATTTGAACTGAGATTTTCCTGTCTTATCCCAATCCGGCATGAATGGGGAAAAGCTATTCCTCAGCTTCCCGCCGCCATTTTTTCAACAGTTCTTTGTCGAAAACAATCCGATGCCCGGAAACATCATATCTTCCCTTATATTTATCCTTCATTTCAAAACTTATCTGAATGCCGTCCTCCTCTTCGAAAACTTCCATGTCCAGCCCTTCGTACCTGCCTCCCTTCATCCCATACTGAATCTGCTCCCGGGCAGACGGCAGGCGTCCATGGGATTCACGGAAAGCCCGGACCCATAAACCCGTCTGCTTCAATTCTTCTCTTACGGAAGAGATACCCGTATGCACTTCTTCCAGTGTTTCAAACCACAGCACCACATTCAGCGAGATGGATGCCAAAAGAATGAACCCCAAAGCAATGGCCATCTTTTTCATCCAGGAATGCCTGGGGGCCTCGGAAACGGTTCTTTTATGTTCAGTCTCATTCATCCCAGTTTTATGGAACATTATCGTATTGGATCGCAAACTCATCGGGAGAACCGGTATAATAATGTATCCAATACTTGTTATAAATGATCAAGCCTACCCATAATTCTTCATCTTTCCATTTGCCCATATTGACAGATACGCCTCGGGGAACCTTACATTCGGCATAAACGCTCCGCGGGTCACCGGGAGGCAAACAATACGCCTGCTCCCAGTTGCTCTCTCCCCAGTGTTCTATCCGCAAGACCGTTTTATAAAGGCGGTCCGGCGTTATTTCACGCATTTCCCTGATTCCAACAATTAAAAATACATTCAACAGAATGGAGATGCACAGAGAAATCAGCAATAGAAATAGAAGAATGCCTTTCCACATATTCAGAATCAAGGTCATGGTACTTGTAAAAGTTTCCAAAAATATGGGCTGTGCTCATGCCTCATCCCACACTTCCTCATTTTCCTCATCATCATTGCGGTTGCCTCCTTCATATACGGTCACATCCTCGTTAATCATGGAAAAACAGGCATAGAATTCATTCTTTTCCAAAGGACCTTCCTCCACCTCCCGCAAATGCTTCAGTTCCCTGCCGTGCTCGTCAAAATAGCTGATTTGCTGAACTCCATTTTCCGGATAGGAAAAACGGATAATCGCACATTGTTGCCGATGATCGGAACTTAATTCGCCGTGCTGGTCATAGTAACGAATTTCCTTCACGGCACGACCCCCTCCCAAATCACTTCCAGGTTCATAATGATCTGCGCAGCGTCGTGCCCAGCCCTGCAGACCGCGCGTCAGCCGTCCGAATTTGTCCGTATATTCCGCCTCGGCTACGTCGTAGGGGTCCAGATAAAATCTGGCCCGCAGCAGCTTTTCAGGCAGGAGCATGCGTAATTCATCAATGTCATAGTTGTAGCCGAACCTGCCCTTCAAATAAAATGTTTTTCTCGCAGAAGCCGTCACTTCCGCCTCCCAGCCCTTGTGGACTTCCAGGCAGGCCACACCGGCTCCGGGAGCGGGCGTTGCCTTGTATTGATGGTACCGTATTGTCCGCCCCTTCGGATAAATTGCCGGACGCTCCACATCTACAGGCTCCTGATAGAAGATGCCGCTTTCCTTCTCCGCTTTTCCAAAAAAGGATTCCTTGAAAACAAAAGGTCCATGAAGAATCCACCCCGCCTGTTGAAATACATCTCCGCGGTGATAGCCGTCCGCGCAATGGCATTCTTCTCCCTCCGCATTATAAAAAGTAACACTGTTTCTCCCCCTGTTCTCTTCCACCATCCGCATATGGTATCCCTGATCGTCAAGTTCGCAAATTTTGCCATCCATCGTAAAATACGTGTAAATGAAAAGTCCGTAATTCTGAATATCAGTCCAGTTCCGGTCATTTGCCTCATCGTATTCTTTTTTGGGATAAAAACTGGAAAGGACATCCAAGAACGCCCCCTGCCGCACCGTTGGCGGGGAAGGAGCATCCACCCATTCTTCACAGGCTAGAATCAATGTTGACTGCAGAAATTTCCGCCCATTGAATTCTATCGGTTTCAACTCAACACTCCTGGAGTTGACGGGAGGATATTTTCGGTCGAAATATCCGGGATTCGGCGGTTCCCACAAGTCCATCACCGGCAATCCTCTCACATCAAACATGCGGACACCTCCTTCAAACAGGCTCATCCCCGGCAGAGCCATCATCAAAAAAGCCAATAAATATTTCATATCCATATGATTTTCTTCCTATAACCTGGAAGATAAAGATTCTCTGGGCAAAATTGACCACATGCGGAGCATGGGAAACGGCAAATGTCTTTTATTAAATGATTTGTCCTTCAACATCAAGGAAGCTTTCATCATCCGGCAAAAATTGTTCCCCGCATCTTCCGTCCGGCTTGACGATTTTTCGTCAGTATGCCGTCTGAAACCATAGCTGTCCCAAAAAGGCAGCCGCCCCGTTCAACAAAGAATGTGTTATCGTTGACTAAGAGAAAGGACCCGGCTTAGATTGGCTTTCCGTTCTCTTCAGTCTTATGGATCAAGCAGCCCACCATGAAAAATCACGCGCGGCCTTTTCCTCCGTCCTGTGGTCTGCCTTCCTGACCGGAATCAAGATTTGGGCAGGCGTGGAGACAGGCAGTCTGGGCATTATCTCGGAAGCCCTGCACAGCGGACTGGATCTGATGGCGGCGGGAATGACCTTTTACGCGGTAAGAATAGCAGCCCGCCCGGCGGATGAAAGCCACCCCTACGGGCATGAAAAAGTAGAAAACCTTTCCGCCCTGGCGGAAACGGCCCTGCTCCTGGTCACCTGCGGATGGATTGTCTGGGAGGCCATAGACCGCCTGTTTTACAATGAAGCGGAAATCACTCTCACCTGGTGGGCCTTTGCCGTGGTGGCCGTCTCCCTGCTGGTGGACGTGAACCGCTCCGCCATGCTCCGCCGGGTAGCCAAAAAACACAAAAGCCAGGCTCTGGAAGCGGACGCCCTGCATTTCACGACGGATATCTGGTCCTCCGCCGTGGTGCTGCTGGGCCTCTTCTGCGTATGGCTGGCCCACCTGGTTCCTGCGGATTCCGTCTGGCACGGCCTTCTGGAAAAAGCGGACGCCGTGGCCGCCCTGTTCGTGGCCGCCCTGGTCTGTTCCGTGGCCTACGGCCTGGCCAAGCGTTCCATCCACGCCCTGATGGACGGCGGGTCCTCCGCCCTGACGCACCAGGTGCTGGCTGCCATGAAGAAGAACGCTCCGGATTATCCGGTCAAACGCATCCGCCTGCGCGACGGCGGGGCGCGCATTTTCGTGGAACTGGATGTGGAAGCCCCGGCGGAATTGCACGTGGACATAGCCCATGACGTGGCGGAGTCCATAGAAGGGATTGTGAAGTACGAGCTGCCGGAAGCGGATGTCATCGTGCACATCGAACCCGCCCATGAAGACTTTGCCGGCATGGAGCCGGATGCGGTCGTCCACCGCCTGGCCCTGCGCCATCACGTCCGCATTCACGGTTTTTATGAAGGAAGGGGCAAGCATGACTCCTGTTATTTCATGGATGTGGAAGTTCCTGCGGACTGGCCGCTGGACCGCGGATACGAGGTTGTGGAAGCGTTCAGGAAAGACGTTATCCAGGAGCTCCAGCCGGAAAAGGTTGTCTGCCGCATTGAACCGGATTGCCGTGAAATGAAGGCCAATTCCGTCCTGGAACATGTTTCCCCGGAAGAAGTACATTTGAAGGTGCGCCTCATCCTCCAGCAGCACCGCGACATCCGCGACATTGTCAAGCTGGATCTGGACAAGGAAGACAGCTTCCCCACCCTTACCTGTCTTTGCACGGCCGATCCGGAGCTGACCGTCCGCCAGTCCCACCAGATAGCTTCGCAACTGGAAGACCAGATAGAAAACGCGCTGCACCATCTGGGCCGCGTCACCGTCATCCTGAAGCCGGAGGCCCGGACCTGAGCCGGGGCAGTCAGGCTCTTTCCTCCTTTCCCACCGCCATGAAGCAGAACAAGTACGACGAAGATTCCTTTTTCCGGAAATACAGCCAAATGGACCGTTCCGTCAAGGGACTGGCCGGAGCCGGAGAATGGAAAACGCTGGAACGGATGTTGCCGGATTTTCACGGGAAACGGGTTCTGGACCTGGGCTGCGGATTCGGCTGGCACTGCCGGTATGCGGCGGAACACGGAGCGGCTTCCGTCACGGGGGTGGATATTTCGGAAAAAATGCTCGCCAGGGCCGCGAGCATGGAAAAGACGGACGTCATCAACTACATCCGCATGCCCATGGAGGACATTGATTTTCCTCCCTCTTCCTTTGACATAGTCATCAGTTCACTGGCCTTTCACTACACGCGGGATTTCCCCCGCATCTGCCGGGAGGTTTTCCATTGCCTGGGCAGCGGCGGCGCATTCGTTTTTTCCGTGGAGCATCCCGTTTTTACCGCCCAGGGACGCCAGGACTGGCATTATGACGGCTCTGGCGGCATCATGCACTGGCCCGTGGACGGTTATTTTGCGGAAGGACCCCGCAAGGCCGTATTCCTGGGGGAAGAAGTGACCAAATACCACAGAACGCTCACCACCTACCTGGGCGCCCTGGCCGCAAACGGATTTGAGATCGTTGCCGTGGAAGAGCCCCAGCCTTCCGGAGAGCTTCTGAACACCGTTCCCGGCATGCGGGACGAGTTGAGGCGCCCGATGATGCTCATCATTTCCGCCCGCAAAAAGTAGCGCGCCTCACGCGTTTATTTCCTCATGGCAGAGGTCGGAGGTGCATTCGTTATTCAGTTCGGCGCGGATGCGCAAACGTTCGGAAACGATCTTTTCATCGTCCGCTCCACCCTCGCGCAGGAAATATTCCGCCATGGAAAGGGCCACTTCCGATTCCGAGGAGAAAACCTGGGAAGCTCCGGCTTCTTTCAGAACGTCCACATCCCGCATGTATTTGGTGTGAATCATCACGTCGAGGCGGGGATTGAGCTCAATGGCCATTTCCACGATGTCCTTGGCATCCGGAATGGAGGAGGAAAGAATCAGGCTTTCCGCGTATTCAATGCCCGCATGCTTCAGCACCTCCCGCTGGCGGGCGTCCCCGTACACGATTTTACCCCCCTGTTCCCGTATTCTGGTGACCGTATCTATGTTCATTTCCACGATGACGACTTCCACGCCGTTGTCGTTTAAAATGCTTTTAAGCATGCGTCCCGTGGGGCCGAACCCCACCAGCACCACGCGCCGGGCATCTTCCTCAGGCGGCGGAACGACGTTTGCCAGGGATGGCGCAGGAAGACCGATGCCGCGCTTTTCCAGCCATTTGACCACAGGAGTAATCTTACGATAGAGAATGGGATTTAATGAAATGGAAATGACGGCGGCGAGAATGATGGCCTGGTTGGCCTCCGGAGGCAGAATACCGTACACCAGTCCTATTCCGGCAAGAATGAAGGAAAATTCCCCCACCTGCGCCAGCGCTACGGATACGTTCAAGGCCAAAGCCAGCGGCCGCCTCAGGCAGCGTACAACCACATAGGCGGCCAGGGGCTTGCCGATCATCACCACGGCCAGCGTTGCCAAGGCCAGCGGCCAGCAGTCGCCCACGGACATCGGATCAAACATCATCCCTACGGAGACGAAGAAAAGAACGGCGAAAGCGTCCCTCATCAGCATGGCCTCCGCCGCGGCACGCGCGCAGAAGTCCGACTGGCCGACAACCATGCCTGCCAAAAATGCGCCCAGCACCATGGACGCCCCGAAAAATTCGGCGGAACATACCGCCACCCCCAACGCAATGACCAGCACGGCAAGCGTAAACAGGTCCCGCGCCCCCGTCCGCGCCACATAACGCAGGACCAGCGGAATAATCTTTTTACCGGCAAACAGGGTCAGCGCCACCAGGACGGACAGCTTGACGAACATCCATCCTAATTCGGAAAGAATGCTGTCCCAGCCCCCTGCTCCGCTTTGCCGGGCCTCCATGACAGCGGGTATCAGAACCAGCAGAAGAATGGTGAACAAATCCTCCACCACCAGCCAGCCGAGAGCCACGTGCCCGCTGGGGGTGTGAAGATTCTGGTGGTCCTCAAGAACCCGCGTCAGAACCACGGTACTGGCTACGGAAATAGCCATGCCGAACACAAGGCCGGAAATCGTGGACCAGCCGAAGCACCACCCCACAATCACCCCAAGCACCGTAGCCACGGAGATTTGCACCACCGCGCCGGGAACGGCCACTTTTTGTACGGCAATCAGGTCTTTCAAATGGAAATGGAGGCCAACCCCGAACATCAGCAGAATGACGCCCAGCTCCGCAAATTGCTCCACCGTATGGCTGTCCGCTACAAAGCCCGGCGAATAAGGCCCTACGACAACGCCGGCCAGCAGGTACCCCACCAGCGGGGACAGGTGCAGCTTTCTGGCGATGAGACCGAAGAGAAGAGCGGCGGTCAAACCGCCAACGAATGTAAGAATGAGGCTGAAATCGTGATCCATAAATGGGGGAGTGACGGGTCCGAGGGATGGAATTGGTGAAGGTCCCGGCCGTTTTCAAGGCTATCCTGTTTGGACCGCCCCCACAAGAACGCAGTGCGCTTCACCCGGATACAGCCGCATTTTCACCGTGTCCGGGGAAAGATAGAAAAGAGATCATGGGAGTTGCATGGATTTATGCCGTTTTATTGTATCAACGGTCCCGTTCCTTAACTGGTATCCACAACCGTGATTCAAAAAGGGCATGCCTCCATTCTGCCGGACATGGCTTTCTCCTGGCCGCTTTTCCTGAACAAAAACGCAGTGGACGGAGTCCCCATCCGCCAGCGTAGGCGCCTTTCATGTCGCTTTTATTTATCATTATTTATTATTTATTTGAATTAAATCATGAACATCATAGTCTCACCCATGATTATATTATCAAAGATATGCCACAACATTCCAATTTTAACAGACAATGGAACAGCCTGAAAAGCGAGATGAAACTGGAAGACCGTCCACTCCGGAGGCAACTGGAACACTTCATCGACCGGAAGCATGGCCTTTTTGTTCTCGTGCAGTATGTAAAAGCTCTGACAGCCCTGGACCTCAGTCTTGATTTTCACCGCCGGTTCCACAAACGCAGCAGGGACGTGGCCGCCTCCATCCATTACTGGACTATTCTCTGCATCACCGGCATTCACATGCGGATGGACAGGCTCCACAACCTTCCGGCCTGCGCGGAAACGTTCCGCTTCAAACTGCTTCCCAAAATCGACCTGCTCAGGAGCTGCTACATAGCCTATCTGACGGATCAGCGGGAGAAAATCTGGAAGCCGGATTCGCGTATAAGCCGTTTCATCCGATGCAAATGGAACGCCCCGGACCTGGAAGCCTCCTGCCTGGATAGAATCTGCAACAAGGCGGACGCCGGCAGATACGCCAACATTCTTGTCGTCATCCTCAGCGAAATTCTCCACACTCTGGGAGAACTCCGGAACACGCTGGACCTCGGAACGGCTCTGCTGGAATTCAGCCGGGACGCAGAGAAGCCCTGAGCATTACAGGATCAGCATGCAGTCTCCGTAGGAAAAGAATCTGTACCGTTCCCGAATGGCCTCCATGTATGCCTTCATGACGAGCTCCTTTCCGGCAAAGGCGCTCACCAGCATCAGCAGGGTGCTTTGCGGCAGGTGGAAATTCGTGATCAGCGCATCCACTACCTTGTATTTGTAAGGCGGATAAATGAAAATGTTCGTGGAGCCGGAACATTCACGGAGGGGCAATCCCTCTGCCGCGGCCACATGCTCCAGTACGCGCACGCTGGTAGTGCCCACGGCAATAACTCTTTCAGCTTCATTGATCGCCCGGGCGGTGGCTTCCGGCAGGAAAAAATGCTCCGTGTGCATTTGATGGTCCTCAATATTGTCCGCCTTGACGGGACGGAACGTGCCCACGCCCACGTGAAGCGTCAAAAAATCATGCGGTACTGAGGCAAGCAGTTCCGGTGTAAAGTGCAAACCGGCCGTAGGGGCGGCAATGGCCCCCTCATTCCTGGCGTATACCGTCTGGTAACGTTCCCTGTCCGAAGGATCGCTCTCCCGGTTCATGTAATGGGGAAGCGCCAGCCGTCCGTACTTTTCCTCGTCCACTTCCCGGTCAAACCGGATCAGGCGGTACCCTTCCGCATCGATTCCCTCCACCGTTCCCACGGATTCTCCGACGGAAACGGTGCGCCCCACCTTCATCTTGCGCCCCGGACGCACCATGCACTTCCACAGAAGGGGATTGAGCACCTCGGCCCGGACAATCTCAATGGAACCGTCATTGGAAAAATACCTAGCGGGAACCACTCTGGTATCATTGAGGATGAAATGGTCTCCCGGCCTTACGTACTCCGGCAGGTCGCAGAAATGCCTGTGTTCCATCAAACCCGTATCCCGGTGGAGCACCAGCATCCGTGAAGCGGCGCGGTCCGGCAGAGGGCGGTCGGCGATCAATTCCTCCGGCAGGGGATAATCAAAATCAATGGTGCGCACGGCCAAGTGCATTGCCACGAATCCGCCGAAAGGTCAATACCTTTGAACATTGGGGAACACAATTATCTCTTTACCCTCATCCGGCAAGTATGGTATGGAGGGAAGCATGAACAATTTGCTGTTAGCGGACGTGTCCAATGCAACTGTCTGGGGAACGTTCCTCATTGTCGTTCTCGTCATCTTCCTGGTGATCTTCTTTGCCATCATTGCCAAATTTTTCAAGACATGGCTGCGCGCCCGCCTGGCGAAAGCCCCCGTTTCCATGGGCAACATGCTCGGAATGTGGCTCCGGAAGGTGCCTTATCCCTTGGTGGTGGACACCCGCATCACTGCGGCCAAGGCCGGGCTGGACATCAGCACGGACGAGCTGGAAGCCCATTTCCTGGCCGGCGGTGACATCGTGGACTGCGTTCTGGCCCTGATTGCCGCGGAAAAAGCCGGTATTCCACTGAGCTATGACCGCGCATGCGCCATTGACTTGGCGGTGAAAGGCACCTCCAAGACCGTGCTGGAAGCCGTGCGAACCTCCATCAATCCCAGGGTGATCGACTGCCCGAACCCGAGTTCCGGACAGACGCGCCTGACCGCAGTAGCCCGTGACGGCATCGCCGTAGCGGTACGGGCCCGCGTGACGGTGCGCACCAATCTGGACCTGTTCGTAGGGGGCGCCACGGAAGAAACGGTAGTGGCCCGTGTCGGGGAAGGCATCGTCTCCGCCGTAGGCTCCGCGCCATCCTACAAGGACGTTCTGGAAAAGCCGGAAGTCATTTCCCGCACCGTCAGCGACAAGGGGGTGGACGCCGCCACGGCATTTGAAGTTCTTTCCATTGACATTGCGGATGTGGACGTGGCCGGCAACGTGGGCGCACGCCTTCAGGCGGAACAGGCTGAAGCGGACAAGCAGATTGCCCAGGCCAAGGCGGAAGTGCGCCGCGCCGCCGCCGTAGCCACGGAACAGGAAATGGCCGCCAAAACGCAGGAAATGCGCGCCAAGGTGGTGGAAGCGGAAGCCCAGATTCCCATGGCCATGGCGGAAGCCTTCCGCAACGGCAACCTGGGTGTGCTGGACTACGCACGCTACCAGAACGTGGTGGCGGATACCAAAATGAGGGACTCCATCGCCAAACCGGAAGCAACTCCTTCCTCCATTAAATAAACTTTCCGGCGTCCGGTGGATGTAAAGCCTCCTGCCGGACGCACGGCCCTTCTTCATGAATCTACTGGCAAACATCCTTGCCGCACACGGCGAAGACAACGATCTGGAACTGTGGTTCTATCTGGTCCTAGCAATTGTCTTTATCGGCAAAAGTGTGATCAGCTACCTGAAAACGAAGAGAGAAGACAACGAGGAAGAGCCCGACCCGGAAACGGAAGACCATCACGAAAAACGCGTCAGGGAAGTCATTGCGGAAATGAGGCGAACCGTGCCCGAACGTCCGCAGCAGGCTCCCCGCCGGGAAGTGCCGCAGCCCCCTGTTCCCGCACGTGCGCCCCGGCCCGCACCTTCCCCCGTGGAACTCCCGAATCCCTCCGTGAAGCGCAGGCAGCGTCCACAACCGGACCCCGTCCCGGACTGGGGGCATGGACATGCGCAGGAAGCCGCCAGAAATACGATGGAACGCTACGTGAAGGCAGAGGAGGAAGCGCATGAATCCATCCGCTCCCTCTCTGATGCGGAGCAGGCTGCTCTTCAGCGTTTGCAGCAACGGGAAAAGGAACGGCAGCCTGAATTGATCCCTTCTTCCCCCCTTCCCGTTGCCCGTCCCCTGAAAGATTCCCTCCGGCATTCCCAGTCCCTGAGAACGGCCATTCTCTATCAGGAAATCCTCGGGAAACCGAAGGCCCTTCAGGGTTTCCGGCAGTAGCCGAAGCCCGCGTTTTCTCCGGAATACATCCCATTCCAGTAATCCGGCTCTGGCTGAAAGGCGGCCTGTCTTCCAGCATTCGCTCTTGCACGCGGAAGGTGGAGAAGGTAGTCTTCATGCCGCAATGACAGACACACCTTTGCGGATTGCCGATCGTGAATTTACCTCCCGCCTGATGATGGGAACGGGGAAATTTGCCTCCAATGAGAGCATGAAGGAGGCGCTGGAAGCTTCCGGCTCCCAAATCGTGACTGTAGCCCTGCGCCGGGCAGACCTGACGGGCAATCACGATCCCGCCGCCAACATCCTGGATTTCATCAATCCGGAAAAATACCTCATTCTCCCGAATACCAGCGGAGCGGCTACGGCGGAAGAGGCCGTGCGGCTGGCCCGTCTTGCCGTGGCGGCCGGACTCCCCAACTGGATCAAGCTGGAAATCCACCCGGATGCGCAGTACCTGATGCCCGATCCCATTGAAACGCTCAAGGCAACGGAAATTCTCGTCCGGGAAGGCTTTACCGTTCTTCCCTACATCAACGCAGACCCCGTACTGGCCAAACGCCTGCAGGAGGCGGGAGCCGCCGCCGTCATGCCCCTGGGTGCGCCCATAGGCACCAACAAGGGCGTGCTTACCCGTGAATTAATCAACATTATCATTGAACAAGCCACCGCTCCCGTGGTGGTGGACGCCGGCCTGGGCGCCCCCAGCCATGCGGCGGAAGCCCTGGAAATGGGAGCGGACGCCGTCCTGGTGAATACGGCCATTGCCGCCGCAGGCAATCCCTCCCTGATGGCGGAAGCATTCTCTCAGGCATGCCGTGCAGGCAGGTCCGCGTGGCTGGCCGGGCTGCCCGCCGTCTCCGTCAAAGCGGTAGCCACCAGTCCGCTTACCTCCTTCCTGCGGTCATAAACTTCCCGAAGAGTTCTTTTACAGATATCCCGGCGGCCGCAGTGGATTCCCATTGGGTACCATCGGTATGCGCGTACCTATGAATTCCACCGAATCCCAAGTATATTTTTTCCAGTGAGAAAAGGATGCTTCAAAGTCGGTTCAGTTATCTGCAGATAATGTCGGTAAAAGTACCATGTAGGAGTGATTGTTGATTCATTGGCGTTAACTTTATCCGCCCAATCTGGAAATTCCCCATGAAGTCCGGTCTTCTATCCTGCATGAGGTAGCGCACGCCCTAGCCTGGATACGCCACGGCGGCCGTTTCCAGGTTCGGAAATGGAAAACCAGTTGCCGGGAAATAGGAGCCGTTCCACACGCCGCCAGGCAGAAAGCCATCCGCGTCACCATCTACCAATAGGACCGGCGCTTGCAAACTATGGAGAAAGCGTCGGCAAATATCACCCTCTCCCCGCGTCCATCAAGCTCCTCAAGCATATGATCCGGGAAGACAAGTCCGAATTGCAGAGACAACCGGAAACGATGCTTGATGAAAAAGATTGACCGGACTGATACATAGTTTCGATCGCGAATGCTGTTGTACAAATAGCTGAAATTTTCTCCCCGATGGATTTGATCTTCTATCGCTTCACAGCAACTATTGTAACAATCACCAATCCTGGCTTTTAAACTGGGACTGCATTTGGAGATCGTCCAACACCATGATAGGAATATTTTTATGATTATACATTTGGTAAAGATTTCCAATATATTCTTATATAGAATTTCGTATAGAAATACATTAGTTCAAACGAGCCCTTAATATTTTTCCACCAATCCGGAACAGGATGTAAATGTTTTAACCTTTCCTTCAGCAATTGATGCTGCCGGGCCGGAACTAGGGCTACTCTCAATCCGGTATCGGATTCTCTTGAATCAGCGTAATATTCGCTACGTGGTATTTCTTCTTTGTCACAGGGTATGGAGTAAAATAATCCTCCCCCTACGGATGTAATCGATAAGCCCATGTCGGTTGATAAATTGCCGGTATCCGTTTTCCAGTTGACTGGATTGCTGCCATACAGACGATGGGAATGATAAAAATCCGCACATAATTCCCATACATTGCCCCGCATGTCATGGAATCCCCAGGCATTGGGCTCCTTTAATCCCACGGGATAGATTCTTGCCCTTGCATCATGAGGATTCGTCCATGCTATTTTCTCCAAATTGCCGGGAGAAACGATTTCCTTGCCGCAGAAACAGGCCAATTCCCATTGCGCCACCGTAGGTAAGGAAAAACAATATCCTGCCGGAAGAATTCCTTGCTGTTGTGCCATCTCAGTCAATCGATCACAAAAATCCAGGCATTCATAGTAGGATATCTGGCACATGGGGTACAGCGCACCCGTTGCAATGAAACCTTCCTCATTCAGTTTCGGAATCGGTGTCCATCCCATCACTTTTTTCCATTCCTCCTGTGTAACTTCGTATTTTCCCAACCAGTAGGGATAAGTTATTTCTGTAGGGGAATCGGCTCCTGTAATTTGGTAGCTCCCTTTTGGAATGAAAATCAGGGAAAGGCTGTGTTCCGAATCAGGAAGGTCAATTTCCAATATATCTCCAGCATTAGTAGTTTCAATATGAGTTGATGTCGGGGAAACCCTATCCAAACATGTGATGTCATTGCCGGGATAAAGTAAAAAGATGAGCAAAGTCAGTAATGTTATAATAAAAAAACTGATTTTTTTATCCATTTTATGATCGTATTATTCATCCTCAAGGGGCAGAGTGAGTTGAGAGTTTTTCATGGCTGTCGGATGATCTTGCCCTATAAGGCGATACCCTACATATCTTCCCATCTGTCTGTTATGGAGGATACCATGCGCATCTAACCATCCACCATCAGTTTGAATAGGATATCCCGAAATCATTCTTCTCACATGAAGTTTGGTGAATGGTTTTCCATCGATTTGGGGAGGGACTGATACTTCTCCTGCAACCAAGCATGACGCAAAGGTAGTCTGTACTTCGTCTTCCTCAGAAAATATTTGAAGGAGATTTTTATTTTTAATCATTCCTATCCCATCTTCTGTGCTATAAACAGGAACATCCATATTTCCATAACTAGCTATCACTTGAGGCGTAGCAATTAAAACAACTGCGTCAATAAGAGGTGTGGAACACTTACAAATTCGTGCCAGAGTGGCGAGAGCAGACAGAATCACATTGCCTCCATGGCTGTGTCCTACAAGGCGTATTTTTTCATTTGGATAATGCAATGAGATTTGACAGAGAAAAGATGCCAATTGAATTCCTCCCTCAATTCTGTGAGAACTTATATTCTCTCCGGTCCATTTAAAAGGAGCACATTTGGGTTTGTTCCGGGTGGTAAATTGCCAAACATCTTCTACAACCCAATTCACGGCTTCAGCAAAGTCTCCTGCCGGTTGCCACCACCGTTCATCTTTGGCAAATGTTCCATGGATAATCATGGTAAGAAGTCCCAGATAATCACTGCCGATATTGACGGAATTTCCAAGGATGCCATATAAATTTTCCCCTCCGTTTTCAGCAATGAGATCATGGCTGATCCACCTGCCGTCCAGAGGATTGAGATGGCGGTAATTGTAGTAGATGAGGCCGAGTTCATCGTCCATGAACTCGCAGGAAAACCTAAATCTGTTTTCTAGAGGCATGTCTCCTTCAGTGGTCAGCAGACTTCCGAAGGGAGCATAGTCGTAGCGGGCTCTTCGTTCTTGTTGCTCGCTGAAAATGGAGGTGATATTCTTCAGAGCATCGTGCATGAAACAGAAATGTTCTCCCTCTCCCGTCCCGTTATCCTTCCATTTGGTCATCATCAGGATGCGTGTAGCTGTGGACTCCGTCGGATCCCACCAATAACTTTTCAACATTACAGGGTCTGGATGCATCAAATCCAGTTCGGCTATTTGCAGATAGCCTCGGTATAAATAATGAACATGGCTGGCAGTAGCCCCATTGATGGTCACTTTTTTTTCAAAACGTCGTCCCATGTAATCGTAGCAACAGGTAACGGAGATTCGTTCATCCTGATTGGTAAATTTTACAGGGCGGTTGTTGGCATCATAGGACACTTCCCAGATGCCCGTTGCAGTCTTGATCCTGGTCTGGTTGCCATCGACATCGAAGGAGGGAGTGAATAGTTCTTTTTCCCTGGTCACATCCGTATATTGATTGAGTTGGTTGGTATTATAGGATACCTCTTCCTCCAGTTCCCGTGCAGTTTTGCGATTGCCTATGTTGTCGTACTCGTAGTGGAAGCTTCCATCCTGACCGGCCCGATCTTCTACCAATTCGTTACGTGTGTTGTAGGTAAAATCCCTGAGCGTTGCAAGTGTGGCGGCATCCCATGAGTCCCGGCGTTGAACGGGACGCATCAAGACGTCGTATTGGTACTCATGTCTGGCTGCTGTCTTCCCATTCCCCTTCTTCTCATAACTAATAGAAACAATAAGGTTGAGTGAGGAATGGTAGATATTCTTGCGAACCATGCCGTTAGGATAGGACAGTTGATTAAGGAAGCCGCTGGTTGCATCATACTCCCACGTAAAGGGGGTATCCAGACCTTCCATATTCATACCGACAATGGCATTTTTATGGTCATAGTCAAGATGGGAGTCCTGGATGGTACGCGTACCGAGCATCAGGCGATATCCGCAGGAACGTCCAACAATATCATATTCTTCCTGAAGACAGCTTTCTACAGTTCCAAAGGAAGTTTCTTGCTGAACTCTTCCATAGGCGTCATAAGTGAGTTCTCTAATACCTGATGCATCGGAAACAGATATAGCCTGACCAAGATGGTTGTAGGAATAGATCCACGGCTGGGTATTGTCGCTGTGGGAGACGGAAACAAGTTCTCCGGTGAGAGGGGCGTATTGATAGGTTGTTACAATACCTCTGGCCTTGGTGCGAGTCTCCAGGCGGTTGAGCTTGTCATAGGTTTTAACGGTCCAGGAGCCGTCGGCATATGTCTTTTTGAGCTCCAGTCCTGTAGCCGCATCGTAGAGCCACATGGTGGTGTCTCCGTCGGTGCGACCGGAAGGATCGACCGTGATGTCCCCTTCGTTCGCTCGGAAAGTAGTCAGAGCAATTATTCGATCAGCTTCATCGTAAGAGAAACAGGCCGGTTGAGAGACGGTCCCGTATCTGGCCGTCTTTCTTCCCCGGATATCGTAGGAGTAACAAGTCGTTCCTCCCATCGCATCAGTGATACAAGCCACGGCGTCACAGCAGGCCCGGTAACTGGTTGTAGTGTTATTGCCGGCCGGATCGGTGACTTTAATCTGACGCCCGACAATATCCGTTTCCGTAATGGTGGTATTGTTTCTGCCATCGGTTTGTTTCAGGATCATCCCGGTAGAGGTGTAGGAACGCTCTTGGGAAGAATGAATGCCGGTATGATCGTTTTGATTTATCGTGAAACCGTCGACTACGAGGGACTTCGCTATGATATCAGAGGTTGGGATGCGGCTGAATTGAGTTCGCTGGGCAGGAGCGGTGTATTCTGACCATTGGATACGCTGTTGCCCATAAATGTCGGTAGAAAGGACCTTGCTTTCCAGCACGGGATCCAGACGTGAAACCATGTTTTCCGTTGTCTGAGTGAGGGGAAGACCGTCGGCATTGTAAGTACTGGAAGTCTGAACCTGATAGATTCCGTCTTCCCTAATTTGGTAGCACATTGAACTTTCCGATATCCTATTTTTAGTGGGATCATCCGGATGAAGGCCATTCAGAAGGATAACCTGCTTCAGGGTGCGTCCCAGTTCATCATAAGTGGTAATGGTGGGAGCCATGTCCTCTATCTGCGTGTGAATAAGCTGTCCCTTGACATTGTAGGAGTTTCTCGTGACGATGAATTCCCCGTGGGTATTGGGCTCTTCCTGCCGACTGATTTGTCCGAAACCGTTTTTAAGAGTTCGAGACAGCACGACCCCTTGAGACAAGGTAGTCGTAAGGATGCCTTCCGGCGTCAGTTCCTGCCGGGTCTCAATCTCACGCTGACCGGTGCCTCCTTCCAGAACGATAAAGCCGTCATAGTAGCTCCGTGTCACCAGAGTGGCTCCCGAAGGAGTGGTGGCAATAGAAGTGAGTCCGTCGCTGCTGTATTCCGTACGGGTCACCCGGCCGAGGGCGTCTGTCTTGGAAACGATTCTTCCCAGATCGTCGTATTCTATACTCTCGGTCGTTGTCATGGAGCCTACATCACGGCGTGTGGCAGTCGTTCTGCCTGCTGTATCCTTCGTGTAGGACGTGATTGTTTCGGGTGTGGTTTCGGTTGCCGATCGAATGGTTTCTACGAGCTGTTTGGCCGTGTTGTAACTGTAACTTGTCACCACACCGTCTTCGTCGGTCTCTCTCAAGGGTCCGCAGCACATCCATTCTGTCGTGCTGAAGCGGCCGTTGCCCTTCGTCGTCTTGATTCGCTTGAGCTCGGTATCATATTCATAGTCCTCCGAGGAAATCAATGACCAGTCCCCTCCTGTGTGGACGTACTGCTCTTTTCGGGTGGTTGTGCCGTTGGCGGCAATGTATTCCACCTTTCTGGTGCTCTGGCCGGGAATGACTCTCCCATTAGCCTGCGTAGTTTCCGTCACTTTGTGAATGGCTCCATGGTCCAAAACGGCTTCATAGGTATAGACGGTTTGCACTCCGTCAATACCCTGCCTCATTTTCTGTCTGCCCCGGGCATAGGGATATGAAGCGGCTTCTCCGTAGGTCTCTTCCACACGCGTATGAACTTGATCGCTTCCTAGGGCTGTTTCCGTCACCGTTATACAGTTGACTTGTGGAGTGTCGTTATAGGCATAGACCCGTTCAGAAAGTACCGTTTCCATCCCGTCTTCGGCAATGATTACCTCTCTTTCCGTTGCTGGCCTGAAGTCATTGAAGCAAAGGTCGGCGTATTCAGTACGCATTCCTTTCTCTCCTCCCCCTGCCCAGGGCATGGCTTCCAGAACCACCCGGCCCTGATCGTCGTACTCATAACGCGTGTAGCCTCCGTCAGGCTTGATTTCCAACGAGACCCGGTACTGGTCATTGTACGTGTAGAGTGTCGTTTGCTCCAAGGGCGTATTGTAGCCTTCCGTGCTGCTGATGGTCAGCCAGCCTCCGTCGGTATACTTCTTCACCG
>NZ_KQ971075.1:0-1070 GCF_001580195.1 Akkermansia sp. KLE1798 | reverse complement strand
GCCAGCCTCCGTCGGTATACTTCTTCACCGTGCGCGTACTGCGGGAAGGCTGGGAATCATTGATGCCCCTGACCGTTTCAATCCGCTCCCACTTGGAGCCGGGCAAGGCGTTACGTTCAATCGTGCGTACGATGCGCTCGTCCCCTTCTCCCTTGATGATGGCCACTTTGCCGTCTTCCTCCCGGCGTTCGATAAATTGCGGTTTCTGTCCGGCTCTCTGATTGGTAATATGGGTTACTTTTACACCATTTTCCATGGAAGTCTCATAGAGGGCCATTTTGTAGGGTTCTCCGGTAACCACAAATTCCCCATCGTTAGTGGGAGAGACATTCCCGGGAGCGTACCACTCCAGGGTGAGGCTGTTGTCTCCGGGAATGCTTCGCATCAGCCCCTGGACCTGGGAATAGACGCTGTTGAGAGATCCATCCGGGTTGTAGGTGACCTGAACCTTGCGGGCATACTCCTCGGCAGACATAGTGTTGCCCGAGGAGCTGGTGACGGAGACAACCTCTCCGGTGGCTGCTGAGAAGCGCAGGATCATGCCGGAAGGAAGCACCATGTCCATGTAGGCGGGAGTGTCCTGGATATTGGGAGTGAGGTCTTGGTTGAGCAGACATACGCGATAGTCCAGTTTTCTGGAGCTGCCAACGGGAGAAGCCTCGGCACTTCCTTCCTGGGCCTTGAAATAGATATGGCTTCCGGAGGGACGCTTGACGGTGACGCGCCGTTCGTCTCCAGAGAAGGAGGCGCTCCATGCCATGGGATGGTTGTAGCGCAGGGAAGGCCCGCTGTTGGAGTTGAGGCTGGAGGGGGTGGAAGATCGCGCCATGCGCATGAACCTGGCCGGAGAAGGAGGAGGGGGACCTCCTGCAGAAGGGGGATTGACACAGGCATCGCCCTGGCAGTCCTGTTGGTCATCGGGATCGCCCGGAGTAGGTTGTTGCTGAACGCAGTTTTCATCGCCTTCCTCGTCACAGTCACAGGGACAAGGGCATGGTTCCTCTTCGGTGGGAGGTTCGCTGGAGGAAGAAGACAGGGAACTGGAACTGGAGCTGGAGCTGGAGCTGGAA